>NZ_JAUJWZ010000026.1:0-78672 GCF_031931925.1 Pseudomonas sp. rhizo66 | reverse complement strand
GGGTCTGTCCTCAGTTCTCAGCGAGTTTATGCGTAAATTTCCGCGTCAAAACCAACTTCGCGTATCAACTTGTAACGGACCAGCAAGCTTGAATACTGGCGGTGGGACAGTTCGAGATCTCAACGGCTGACAAGGGACTGAGTGGAGTCTTTTCAGATTTTCGTTGTTGCTCTATCGGCGAGGACTTTTGCAGGATGATGAAGTCAGGCGGTTGTGGTGGATTGCCGATCTACTCCAAAGATCTTTTTAGATCTTGAGGGGGGTACCGCACACAGGCTGAGGGGCAAAGCAGTAACCACTCGGCTATTGCGCTTCCATATTCAAACGCCAGAAACAACAAAGCCCCTGCATTTCTGCAGGGGCTTCGTTTTGTATGGTGCCGGCACCAGGAGTCGAACCCGGGACCTACTGATTACAAGTCAGTTGCTCTACCAACTGAGCTATACCGGCGTGTGGGCGACGATTATAGCGATTGGGAAGATCCTGTAAACCCCTGAATTCAGACTATTTTTGCATCCGCTCGAATCAAGCCCTGCGCAGCACATTTCGCAGCGTTTGCACGGCCTTCACGGTGCGGCTGTTTTGCAGGGCCGCCAGTTGCGCTTCGGCCTGTTCGGCGCGTTGCAGAGCGTTGGCCAATTGTTGGGCGGTGTCGACTTCGCTGGCGCTGATCGGGTGGGCGAAGGCGTGGCCTTTGCACAGTTGGAAGTTGTCGAGGTTGCACGGCGGGATGTCGAAAGCCGGTTTGAGCTGCATGTATTCGTCGGCGAGGAACCAGGTGTTGAGGCCGTCGAAGAGGATCGCTTGATAACCGGCGTCGGTGACCAGCGGTTCCCAGGTGTGATCGCGTTCCCATGGGGTTTCGATGACGATGATCCAGGGACGGAAGCGAGTGAAGTCCATGCCGCGCAGAACGCTTTCTTCGTGGCCCTCGACGTCGATTTTGAGGAAATGGATCGGTCGATCAACGGCGTATTGTTCGCAGATCGACGTCAGTGTGCGCGACTTTACGGTGAGGCTGCGCACGTCCATGCCTTGGTCTTTGTGGTGTTGGGCGACCGCCGGGTCGGCGGTGGAAAGGCCGGTGTCAGGGATCGCGTAGAAGGTCATTTCGCCGGGCTGGTCGCTGGCGATGCATTGCACCGTGGCGTCGCGCGGGCGCTGCAGACAGAGAGCGTCGTAATAATTCTGCATCGGTTCAACGTTCACGCCTTTCCAGCCGTGGTCATAGAAAGCTTTGGTGACCGAGTCGTGATGCGGGTCATTGGCTCCGACATCGATATAGAAACCGTGTTCGACTTGCTTGAGGGCACGCCACAGGCGAACGTCTTCGAAATTCTGTGCGTAAGAGATAAACGTCACGGTCGCTTCCTTTCGGTCTGATTGTTCTTGTTCGGGGGCGCTGATGGCCTTGTATAACAAGGCAGGGAGAAGGCTGCAATGATTCGGTCGAAGAACCCTTTATTCGGCGGTTATGTCGTTTTGATTGACGGCTTATGCACAACTGAGAGGCAGGAGTAGGCGATTAGCCTAGGTTTTGTGAACCCATTCTCAATTTCTTCGCAAATCCCTGTTTTACAGGTTTTTTATTTATATGAACAAAAAATGAACAGCTTGATTAATGCCTCGAAACAGGCGTAGACATTGGATCCACGGTAAATCCATCAACAGAGTTATCCACAGGTACTCGTGGGTGATTGGCGCTCTGCCAACAACAGCAGGTTGCGGGGGGTGAGTGGGGTTTCGCAGAAGGTCCCCAAACGTACGGCGTATCCCTGTTCGACGAGGAAAAGTGCCCGATCCAGATTCAGCCAAAGCTCCAGTGGTCGTCGGAATAATCCGCGCAGCAACTCCAGGTTGCGAACTTCGGCCAACCGCTGCCACCCGGCCGCTTCCAGCGCTGGCCAATCTGGCGAACCGATTGTGGATAACTCTTTCAGAGCGGCCAGATCCCGGCAGTAAACGGCGAAGGGTTTTTCCAGCCAGGCACTGGGTAACGATGGCGTCGGCAAGTATTCATCGACGCCGCGCACTTGCCGCTGCAGCAGGTCGAAAGCCAAGCGACGGGCCATCGAGGTGTCGCGCTGACGGCGGACGCGGGCTCCGGCGGTGACGGTTTCGTTCATCGGCAGTGCCAGATCTTCGAGTGAGAGCTGTAGGGCCGATCGCAAGCCCACGCAGGACAATGCCTGATACTCGCTGCGATTGATGCGGTTGTAGCAGCAAGGCGCGATCGCCATTTGCTGGCAGCCGGCAGCGCTTGCCAGTTGCATCAGGCGTACATGTAGATCGCCGCAGGCGTGGAGGGCGACGGGTGTGTGAGTCGCGTTCAATAAGGCAGAGGCGTCCGCCGCCAGTACGTCCTGCTCCACGTGCAAAGCGTGCAAATGGTGACGCTGACTTAGCGCCTCACCGCTGGCGACCAATGCCGGATCATATTCAACACAAGTCAGTAGCTGTCCTGCACCCAATAGACGACGACCCAAATACCCCTTGCCGGAGCACCAGTCCAGCCAATGCGTCGGTTGCGAAGCAAAGGACAAACGGCTGGCAAACGCCTCGATCTGCTGCCACTTGCGTCCCGGTACATCGACATTCAGCCGATGCCCCGCAGCTTCCAGCGCATGCCCCGGCAACTCACCGACCGCGCTCAGCTCAGCCGACAGCGTCGCCAATGAAGCAAACGGCTGCGGCGCATCGGCCAGATCAGCGGGTTGGTTGTGAGCACTTTCCGCGTCTTCCAGTGAGCGCCCGCGTAGCCACAAGGCCAGCTCCGGGTAGGACGCTTCCCAGGCAAGCGAAAGATGAGTGAACGGTCGAGGTTTCCACAGCGCCTGATGCGTTGTCAGAAATGCATCCAGCGCTGTGAAGCGGGCGAGTAAGTCCTCGCCCGTCAGTACGTGGGAAGAATCAACGCCCCTGGCAGGCATCGACGCGCAACCATCGCTCCAGCTGTTTGAATGCCTGAACGAGAACAAACGACATCAGCAGGTAAATGACGCCTGCGGTGAAGAACATATCCACATGGAGGTAGTTGCGGGCAATGATCGTGCGGGTAACGCCGGTGAGTTCGAGCAAGGTCACCGTGCTCGCCAGAGAACTGGCCTTCAACATCAGGATGACTTCGTTGCTGTAGGCCGGCAGGCCGATGCGCGCGGCGCGCGGCAGGACGATATAGAACAATGCCTTGGCCTTGGACATGCCCAGTGCACGTGCGGCTTCGATCTCGCCCGGCGGGATCGCTTGAATGGCGCCACGCAGGATTTCGGCGATATAGGCAGCAGTATGCAGGGTCATCGTGGCGACGGCGCACCAGAAGGGTTCTCGCAAATACGGCCACATGAAACTGTCGCGTACGACGTCGAACTGAGCCAGGCCGTAGTAGACCAGAAACAGTTGTACGAGCAACGGAGTGCCACGAAAGAAAAAGATGTAAGCATAAGGAAATGCGCGAACAAACCAGAGCTTCGAGGAGCGCGCGATGCCCAGAGGGATCGCCAGCAACAACCCGAGAATAACGGCGATGCCCACCAGTTCGAGTGTCAGGACGGCGCCCTGAAAGAACTTCGGCAGCCACTTATAGATGACTTCCCATTCCATTACGTCGTCCTCACGAAGCCACGGGCGGCGCGTTTTTCCATGAAGTGCATGGTGGCCATCGCCAGTATGGTCAGGCCCAGATACATGAAGGCTGCGACCAGATAGAAGGTGAATGGATGCTTGGCGAAGGTCACAGCGTTCTGCGCATTGCGCATGATTTCTTCCAGGCCGATGACCGACACCAAGGCGGTGTCTTTCATCAGGATCATGAACAGGTTGCCAAGGCCGGGCAGGGCGATGCGCCACATCTGCGGCATGATCAACCGGGTGAAGATCCGCCATTTCGACAGGCCCAGGGCCTGACCTGCCTCACGGTGTCCTTTCGGAATGGCCAGGATGGCGCCACGAAATACCTCCGTGGCATAGGCGCCGAAGCACAGTCCGAGTGCGGTTACGCCCGCCACAAAAGGGCTTAGCGCCAGGTCTGGATTGCCAAAGTATTCGCCAATCGCATTCATCGTCTTGACGGTGCCGAGGTAGATCAGCAGAACCCAAAGCAGTTCCGGCACACCACGTACGATGGTCGAGTAGGTTTCGCCAAGCCATTGCAGCGGCTTGTACGGGGAAGTCTTGGCCAAGGCGCCGAGCAGACCGAGCACCAGTCCCAGGCACAGGGCCGTAAGGGCCAGTTGGACGGTCATCAGCGCGCCGGCAGCGAGGGCCGGGCCGAATCCGTAGAGGTCGATAATCATGGGTTTCTGTTCAAATTGCGGCAGGCAAAGTCGGGAGCTGGCGCCGTCGAATCACGGCGCCAGTCCCACAGGTCAGGATCAATAGATGCTGAACGGGAAGTACTTGTCGTTGATCTTCTTGTAGGTACCGTCGGCGACGATTTCCTTCAGGGCAGCGTTCAGCTTGTTGCGCAGTTCGTTGTCACCCTTGCGTACAGCGATGCCGATCTTGTCGCTTTCTACAACCGGGTCGCCCTTGAACTCGTAGTTCTTGCCCGCGTCGCTTTTCAGCCAGTCGTAGTTGGCGTACTTGTCGGCGAGGATGGCGTCGACACGACCAGACGTCAGGTCGAGGTAGGCGTTTTCCTGGGTGTCATAGAGTTTGACGTTGAGATCGCTGCCGTAGTTGTCTTCCAGCCAGGTGCCGGCCAGCGTGGCACGCTGGGTACCGATGGACTTGCCCTTCAGCGAGTCCTTGTCGGTTTTGAAGTCGACGTTTTTCGGTGCGATGAACTGCAGCTTGTTCGAGTAGTACGGGTCGGTGAAGTCCACCGCGCCTTTGCGCTCTTCGGTGATCGACAGCGAGGAGATCAGGAAGTCGAACTTCTTCGCGTTCAGAGCCGGGATGATGCCGTCCCAGTCGGAGGTGACCACGGTGCACTCGACTTTCATCTTCGCGCACAGGGCGTCGCCGATGTCTTTGTCGAAGCCGACGACGTTGCCGCTGGCGTCTTTGTTGTTGAACGGCGGGTATGCCGCTTCGATGCCCATCTTCAGGGTCTCGGCCATGGCACCGGCGCTGAATGCGAGGGTGACGGCGGCGGCCAGGAAGACCTTTTTAAAATTCTGCATGCATGTTGCTCCGTTAGCGGTTGCTGGACATGAATTGTTTGCAGCGCGCCGAAAGCGGGTTTTCGAACACCTGCTGAGGCGATCCTTGCTCTTCTATAAGGCCTTGGTGAAGGAACACCACTTCGCTGGAGACCTGACGGGCGAAACCCATTTCGTGGGTCACAAGCAGCATGGTGCGGCCTTCTTCGGCCAATGCGCGGATGACACTAAGTACTTCCTGAACCATTTCCGGGTCAAGCGCCGAGGTGGGTTCGTCGAACAGGATCACCTTCGGCTGCATTGCCAGCGTGCGAGCAATCGCCGCGCGCTGTTGCTGACCACCGGACAATTGCGCCGGGTAGGCGTGGCGCTTGTCGGCGATGCCGACCTTGGCCAGCAGCGCTTCGGCGACTTCGATCGCCTCGGCTTTGCTCTGGCCGAGCACGCGGCGCGGTGCCTCGATGATGTTGTCGAGAATGCTCATGTGCGGCCACAGATTAAAGTTTTGAAATACAAAACCAATCTCGGAGCGCAGGCGGTTGATCTGTTTGCCATCGGCGGCAACCAGTTCGCCATTTTTGGCGGATTTGAGCTTGAGTTCTTCACCGGCTACCAGAATCTGGCCCTGGTGCGGGTTTTCCAGCAGGTTGATGCAACGCAGGAACGTGGACTTGCCGGAACCGGAGGAACCGAGGATCGAGATCACATCGCCGTCGCGGGCGGTCAGCGAGATGCCTTTGAGCACCTCAAGCTGTCCGTAGCGTTTGTGCAGGTTGCGGATTTCAAGCGCGGGCGTGGCCTCAGCCATGTGCGTTCCTCATATATGTTGCGCTCCAGCTGTTGGATGGCCTTCCTGGCGAGGCGGCCAAGCTAGCATAGCGTTTCAATGGCAGCCAACAGCGCTACGAGCGGTTAACGGGTGGCATGTGGCAGGTTGTCGCATCGGCACAGCAGACTGTCGCCCCATCAACAACCGAACGGGTGTTTGATCATGCAAACCCGTGGGTGTCGCGTAAAAAAAGGCGCGATGTTGCCAGCTTTGGCGGGGTGTTGGAAGCGCTATCCGGCCGAACGTTCCGGATTCGCCCTTTTATTGTGCATCCCACACTTTTTCAGTGTGTTTCTGGTGCGCTGTTTCGTTTGAAAAGTGAGTCGCAGGGTAACGCTCTGGCGGATTGCCATTAAATCCAAGGACTTGCGATGACTGTCCGGTCTCGTGCAAAACCGCAGCCCAGCAGACTTTGAAACATTTTGGCGCATTTATTGCGTGCAGAATAAGGAACGCCCCGTTGGTTTCTTTTTACGAGAAAGAAAATGCCAGACGGGCCGGACGCAATCGCTTTCCTTGCAAAGGTAGTTTCGATGAGCAGTACCTCAAGCTCCAATGGCCTCGAACAGGGGCTCAAACCGCGTCATGTGACCATGTTGTCGATCGCCGGTGTCATCGGCGCCGGTCTGTTCGTGGGCTCCGGCCACGCCATCGCCGCTGCCGGCCCAGCCGTGCTGCTGGCTTACGCCGCTGCCGGCACGCTGGTGGTTTTAGTGATGCGCATGCTCGGCGAAATGGCTGTGGCCTCGCCGGACACCGGTTCGTTTTCGACGTACGCCGACCGTGCCATCGGGCATTGGGCCGGTTTTACCATCGGCTGGCTTTACTGGTGGTTCTGGGTTCTGGTGATTCCGCTGGAAGCCAACGCCGCCGCGACCATCCTGCACGCCTGGTTTCCGGACGTAGGTATTTGGGCCTTTGCTCTGGTCATCACCCTGCTGCTGACCGTCACCAACCTGTTCAGCGTGAAGAATTACGGCGAGTTCGAATTCTGGTTCGCCCTGATCAAGGTGCTGGCGATCATCGGCTTCATCATCCTCGGCCTTGCGGCGATCTTCGGCTTCCTGCCGAACAGCCAAGTCAGCGGTGTTTCGCACCTGTTCGACAGCGGCGGCTTCTTGCCAAACGGCATGGGCGCGGTACTGGGCGCGATCCTGACCACCATGTTCTCCTTCATGGGTACCGAGATCGTGACCATCGCGGCCGCAGAATCGAAGAACCCGGGCAAGCAAATCTCCAAGGCTACCAACTCGGTGATCTGGCGGATCGGTTTGTTCTATCTCGTGTCGATCTTCATCGTTGTGGCCCTGGTGCCGTGGAACGACCCTACGCTGGCCAACCTCGGTTCTTACCAGACCGTGCTTGAGCGCATGGGCATCCCTAACGCGAAAATGATCGTCGACATCGTGGTTCTGGTCGCGGTGACCAGCTGTCTGAACTCGGCGCTGTACACCTCGTCGCGCATGCTCTTCTCCCTCGGCAAGCGGGGCGATGCACCGGCCATGTCGACCCGCACCAACAAAAGCGGCACGCCTTACTGGGCAGTAATGCTGTCCACCGGCGCGGCATTCCTCTGCACCTTCGCCAACTACGTGGCCCCGGCGGCGGTGTTCGAGTTCCTGCTGGCCAGCTCCGGCGCCATCGCACTGCTGGTGTACCTGGTGATCGCCTTCTCGCAACTGCGTATGCGTAAACAACGCATGGCACGCGGTGAGAAAATCGTCTTCAGCATGTGGCTGTTCCCGGGTCTGACCTACGCGGTGATCATCTTCATCGTCGCGGCCCTGACCATCATGTTGTTCCAGGAAGCCCATCGCGTGGAAATTCTCGCGACTGGTTTACTGAGCCTGATGGTGGTGGCTGCCGGTCTGCTGGTGGCACGCCGTCGCAAGCTGGAAAAACGTGGTGCGGTGGTGTTGAACTGATCCGCAACGCGTAATGCAAAACGGCCGCTGTCAGTGATGACGAGCGGCCGTTTTTGTTTGTGCTACCGGTGGCGAAATATTCTGCGCTTCAGATCCGGATCAGCTTTGCTCTCGCGAGAGCATGAAGTCTGGGCTGCATTTCTCTCCGTCGAACCATTCATCCCAAGTTGTTTGCTTGAGAGATTTAACAGGGTCGCTCTCGAAGGTAGCTTCTGAGTCTTCTGTTTTCGGGATTTGCCCGTCCTCGCGTGAATCTGCTGCCTTCATCTGACTTCCTTTTCCTGGCCTTGCGTGGACGTGAGGCGCAAAAAAGTTACTTGGCTTTGGGTTCGGTATCTTCAACCGACTTGCCATAAGCATCCAGCGCAATCCCGAAATCGGTGATGAACTGCGGTTCGCTCAGCCAGGCCTGGGCGGTTTCGATGTCCATGCCGTCGGCCCACATGCGGTAGTCGATCAGCATGTCGGCGGCCAGGTGGGTGGCTGCCATGCCTTCGTTTTCGGCGTTTTCCATGTCCAGCATTTCTGGATGATCAACGATGATGAACGCCAGTTCGCGCAGCAGCGTCAGCAGCATCTCGTTGCGGCTGACGGCTTCGGCGTCGCGCATTTTGCTGAACATCGCCAGGGTGTAATCCGGGATCGGCTCGGCGAGATGGCCGAGGTCGTCGTCCTGGTCCAGCGGCTTACGGCCGACCATACGGATGTGCTTGGCTTTGGCCTTGGCGCGTTTGGCGCGTTTCTGTTGCTTGTTCAGGGATGCCATGGGAACTCAGTTCTTCTGTTGGGTTTGTGCGGCGATCGCGTCGGACGCCGCCACATAGTCGGCCTGGAAGGCCGGGGATTCGATCCACGCCAGCGCGCCGGCCTCGTCGGTTTCCTGCGACCACTGGCGATACTCGATCAGCGCGGCGAGGATAAAGTCCATCGCGCCTTCTTCGCCTTCCTGTTCGTAGACCAGCTCCAGCAGCGGATCTTCTAGGAACGCGGTGCACAGGGCTTGCTGGCTGATCTTCTCGGCGTCGATCATTTTCTTGAACAGCTCGGTCAGGTCCACCGACTCGAAGTCGATGCGGTCGTCGTTCGGGTCCAGCTCGACCGGCGCTTCAGCGCGTTTGGTGCGGTTCTGCTTGGCCTTGGCTTTGGCCCGGGTGGCGCGTTTTTGCTGCTTGTTGGCGGAGGCCATGATGTGTTCCGTCGTGCGTTGAGAGGGTTCAGCTGTGCGGGACTAGCCGCCCGGGTGTGTCGGGGGCCAGTGCGCCGGTTTGCAGCCAGGTCAGAGCGATGGGCCATAGTGTGGCTTGGTATTCGCTGCGAAAAAAGGCGAAATGTCCGACTTGTTGTTCGCCGATGTCCTGCGGCTCGATGCGCAGGTGGGTTTTCGCAGCGTTGTCGAAGTAGCCGAGCAGACGTTCGATGGCTGGAATGGTGCCGTAGGGATCGTCGCTGATGCTGATGGCCAGGGTTTGTGCGCGGACATTGGCGAAGGGCAGGGTGTCGTGTTTTTTCACCAACGCGCGACCACTGGGGCGCCGTTCGTAACGCGCGGCAGGCGTGCTCCAGTCGCGCACTACGCCGGTCGGCGTATCTTCCAGCCAGCCGAGTCGCTTGCCGGGGAAGAAGCCGCAAAGCAGCGTCAGCAACGGCATGACGACATGCCATTTGCCAAACATGTGCCAGCGCTGTTCGGGGGCGTAATCGCGCCAGTAAGCGAACTGCGCGCCGACGGTGACCAACCGTCGGATAACCCGCCCGGATTCGCCCAGCCCCGCCGCGCAACCACCGAAGCTGTGGCCGACCACATCGATGGGTTGACCGGGAAACTCACGTTGCGCGCGTTTGAGCATCGCTTCGAAATCCAGGGCGCCCCAATCTGTCCACGAGGCGTTCAAGCCTTTGATCGAAGCGGATCGTGATTCGCCGATGCCACGGTAGTCGTAGGTGATCACGTCGAAACCATTGGCGAACAGATAAGCCGCGAAGCGCGAGTAGTGGCGGCAGCGAACAGATGTAGCAGCGTTGATGATGGCGACTGGGCGCTTGGCTTCGGGCAGGGAATGGCGCCAAGTGAAACCGCCCAGTACAAAACCGTCGGCGGCGGACTCTTTAAAGGGTTCGCCTGCGGTCGCAGTGTCGGGCGAAAACGCGGTGCTGCATGAGTTCATGTGACTTGGCCTTGGCGAGGACGGGTCGAGAATGAACTTCAGTGAGGGGCCAACGCAATCATTTGGAACGCAGTGCGTTCCGAATCAGGTAGTGAGGGCCATTTCAGTATTCGTGACGCGGTGCGTCACGAATTGGATAAATCCCCTAGTCCCTTTCGTACCCACGCCAAGTTCAAATCATTCTAAAACGCGACCCTCCTTTACCAAATCCAATAAAGAGTAACGGTTGGGTTTTACAAGAACCCGGGAGTCGTGGTCATGAAACGCGTTCTTTCATTCATGCTGCCCATTGCCGCAATCGCTGCATTGCTGTTTCCGGTGATGTTGCAGGCAGCCAGTCTTGAGCCCATCGACAGTGCGGGCGTGCAAATTCAGCAGCAACAACAGAACGGCGTCACTTATCTGGCCGGCGGGATCGGTGAGGATGAGGCGAAGGCTATTCAACAAAGCAGCGGTTACAACCTGCACATGACATTCGCTGTGGGCGCGCAAGACGAGTACACCGCTGATGTCGATGTGATGATTCAAAAGTCGCCAGGGCAAACCGTACTGACCCTTAACCAGACAGGACCGCTGGTTTACGTGCAACTGCCGCCCGGCAAGTACACGGTGGTGGTCACGCGCAATGGCGAAACGCGGCGCGACGTGACCGACGTTGGCAGCGGCACCCCGCGCAATCTGGTGTTCCACTGGAATGACGCTGGATAGTGATAACTGTGATTACAGAATTGAGGCGCGGGTACAATCCCGCGCCTCTTGTTTTGTAATGTAGGGAAGCGCTGGTTTGAAAAGGATTTTACGTGCTGTTTGGGTCGCCGGCCTGGTGTTACCGTTGGCCGGTTGCGGAACGTTTATCGGGCGTTTGAATGACGGTTTGTCCGATGCCCAGTATTACCGAGGGGTGGATGGCAATCTTCATCTGCTCGGTGTGCGTGGTGGGGGCAGTGATGGCATGCCGGCGGCGATAGTCTGTTACATGATGATTGTCTGTCCGGTCATCACCGTCGTATCTCTGCCAGTGGACGCCGCGCTGGATACAGTGCTGCTGCCTGTCGATTACATCAATACGCTTTAGGTTTTCTTTGCGTGGCGTTTGCGATTCGCAGGCTTGGAGGACTTCTGCACTTTGCGGTAGATCCACGCGCCGAACACTGCAACCGCCAGCAGAAATAACGTGACGACGCCTTGCCGCACAAATTCAAACCAGAACCGCCGGGGTTGTTCGGTCAGGGTGTAGGTGCTGCGCGGGCCACGATTGGTGGTGGTGATGGAGCCGCTGATCCAGCTGTCGATCAGCATCCAGATCGATGCACCAATGGCGAAGGCCATCAGCACGACAACCAGCACGGTCAGCCAATAACTCACGCGGCTTGGGCGATAAGGCGGTGGATGGGGCAGGGGCACGCGGGTTTTTCTTTGATTCATGATGTTTGGAGCCTGTTCCCGGCATTGATGAACCGCGCTATCTCGTTCGCCAGTTCAACCGCATGCGGTGGGTTTTCCCTGAGCCATGTCGATACGGCGTGGTCGCACCCTGGCAGGACGATTCTTCTGAACTGACGGGGTGCCAGGCTCTTCTCAATGGCCTCGATGACTTCATGCGGAATCGCGCTATAGATCGCACGCGCGCCCATTTGCTGCGTCCCGACAGACGTCCCGGCGACCCCGCCAAAAGTGCTGGCCTGAAGGCCATCGTATTCGCCGATCACCAGTAAGACTTCGCCTTCGAACGTGCTCAGGAAGTCCAGCGATGGCGAGTCGAGAAAACCGTAAGGCACGGAAATGGCGCGTTTGAAGGGCTGCCCAAACGGTTGTTGCCAGGCCGCCTCTGGGTATAGGGCGGGACAGAACAGCACGATGCGCCTGACTGAAGCGCGATGCGCCTGCGCCACCTTGAGCGCTAGTGCGCCGCCCAGGCTGTGTCCGATCACCGTGTTGAGCTCGCCGCCAAGATGATCGGCAAACTGCAAGGCCTCCTGAAGGTTCTTCGCCAGCGAAGTGTTTTCGAGAGCGATATCGGCGCTGGGGTTGTGGCCCGAGAGATTGAAACTCAGGCTGGCAATGCCAAGTGCCTGCAAGGGATACAGGATGGCGTTGAGTCGTGAGTAGTCAGAGCGGGCGCCGTGAATGGCCAGCACCTTCGGCGTTGAGGTTTCCCCGGCCGAGTTGGCCAGTACCCGACCTTCCAGTTGATAGCCGGAGAAGGTTTGCGCAAAGAAAAATTCAGGGCCGGTTGGCGCCTCGTCGAACTGCAATCGAGAGCGAAATCGAGATGCGCTGGTCAACGCCAACCGATTGATCATAAGGCTGCCAGAGTGTGGATGACGGCAACACGCAATGGGTTGGTCTCGACGCTCAGAAGCTTGATCGCCAGGGCGCAACAAACCACGATTAGCATGGGTTTGATCAACCGCGGGCCGACCCGGACGGCGGCTCTTGCGCCCAGTTGTGCGCCGAGGAAGGCCGCCAGCGCCATGGCAATCGCGATCGGCCAGATGATCACGCCTTTGGTGATGAAGACTGATAGCGAACCCAGATTGCAGGAGGCGTTGGCCAGTTTGGTGAAGCTCATGGCCCGCATCATGCCAAGCCCGCAGAGCAGCACGAAACCGACGATAAAGAACGAGCCTACACCTGGGCCGAAGATACCGTCGTAGAAGCCCAGGATCGGTGCCACGGTGAACGAGAACAGCAGAATGCCGATTCGTTTACGTCGATCCTCATTGGCCAGTTTCGGCGAGAGCGCAAAGTAGATCGCCACCAGAATAAGCATGACGGGCACGCACACTTCCAGGTAGCGCTTATCAATGGAACTGACCAAGAGTGCCCCGCTGGCGCCCCCCAGGAACGCGCAGATAACCAGGAAGCGTCCTTCGCGCCATTCAATCATGCCCTTGCGGGCAAAAGTGACCGTGGCCGAGATAGTCGCCGAAGCGGCCTGGAACTTGTTTGTGGCAATCGCACTGATCGGGTCGACACCGGCCAGAAACAGGGCAGGCAAAGTAATCAAACCGCCGCCTCCGGCAATCGCATCAAAAAAACCGGCGCAAAAAGCCACGAGCGCCAACATGCCAATTACATCCCAAGCCATTACATTTTCCCTTTTATAGTTATTGGCCAGTCATCCACATGACTGGCCATTCAACAGCCTTGTTTCGTTCTGCGAGGATCAGCCTTGTATCAGCAGCGGATCGTCTGAAATGACGATGGGAGATGAAAACTTCGACAGGCCGAAGATGCGCACCAGCACACGTCGGTTGTCTTTGATGACATCGCGACAATGCAAGGCCCGAACGTTATTGATCACCATGGCCGACTCTTGCGTCAGTGTGTATTGCACCGGTGTTGCTTTACTCACGCTTTGGCAAAGCGCGGAATAAGCCTCTTTTACAAAGTCCGAGGCGTTGTCGTTGACCGAAAAACGGTACGAATTGAATCGCGCAGCGAATCCGACGTTGTCATCGAATTCCAGAATCGAAACATTGCGGCCATCCTCGCCCTTGCCGTTGACGAAAGAGTCGCTGCGGGTGAACTGGAAGCTGCCCGTCGTCAGTGCCAGGCATCCGGTGACACCGATTTCGTCCAGCAGAGGTGGCAACGGAATTACCGAGGTGGGCTCCAGGCTTGGATTCCACAGGGCCGAGAGTATCAACGATGATGGTGAGGGCGAATGCCCGTCTTGTGCGTTCACCGCGCACCAGTACGGCGCTTCGGTGTGCGGGCCGAGCGCGAGGCCGGAATGGGAACTCAGTTCTCTGACTTCCGGCTCGTCATTGATTTTGGTCAGTCCGCCGCCCTTGAAGTTGGCGACGAGTCGGACCAGTTTGCCTTCGTTATCCATGTCGTAGGCAAAGGCGCTGTTATCCACCAGTTTCAACAGAATCTGATTGCGCGCCGCCAGGCAAAGCACGTCGTGCCGATGCTCCAGCGCGGCCAGATCGGGCAGTTCATCTGGAGGGTTGGTGGCGTTGATTTTCTGCATGCCCTCAAAAATCAGCAGGGAAATCAGACCGTCGGAGTAAGCACCAAGCAGTTCGGATTGATCTATGGAAAACGAAAACTTCAACTCGGTCGCTGCCAGCGAGGCTTTGGACTTGGCGCCAGCGGCTTGTGGCCCGCCCATGGCAGCCAACTCTTCAGAGAACGTGTGCAGCAGCTTGGCTTGTTGCGTATCAAAACTGAAAGTTCTGACTTCCTGATCAACTAAAGACTCAACGGTTTTATTAGTGTGTTGTAGGACTTCGGTCATTGTTTACATCCCTGTCGTATCGGCTCCCTTTGTGTTTTTTTGTGGGAGCTGTTGGCTGTTTCGTTGATGCAATGCGTGCCGAGCGCACGCACAGATCCGGACGTGGGCGAGTTGATACAGGTCTGGTTTTTTCGGGAGGGCGCAGGGGGCTGTGACGCGACAGTTCAAACAAGTGTTGAATGCCTCGTCGGTGTTTGCTGTCGCTTGCCTGACAGCTGAAACAACAGCAGATGACCTGCGCTGAGGTCTTGTCCTCCATGACAACTTTATGAGGGGGCTTGGTTCTGCGAGCGATCCTGCTCGCAGACGCAACTCTCCTGCTGCCAGCAATAACCTCGATAACTTGCGAGGGGGCGAGTGGCGGGAGTGCGTTATTTGGGTAATGCGTTAAATGCTGGTCATCAGGACTGAAATGCCCGAGGAACATTTTCGACAGTCAGCTATGACCTGTCGGAAAAAAGCTGGCTGAGCCTAACATCAAAATAATGGCCAGCAAAAGCATCGGCTGCGAGGTCGAAATATGCCTGATCAAATCGCAGGCATAAAAAAACCCTGAATCTTGCGATTCAGGGTTTTCGGTATTTGGTGCCCAGAGACGGAATCGAACCGCCGACACGGGGATTTTCAATCCCCTGCTCTACCGACTGAGCTATCTGGGCAACGGGGCGCATTAAAAGGGTTTTTCGGATTTACGTCAACGACTTTTTTAAAATTTCTTAAATTAATTCCGTCGCTTACGATCCGACCCCCGATTTTGCGGGGTTTACTCAGCAGGCGGAACGTAGCCTTCGGCCTTGGCGTATTCCTCGCCGGAGAAGTACTTGTCCATTTCGCCCTGAAGATATTTGCGGTCTTCGGCGTTCATCATGTTCAGACGTTTTTCGTTGATCAGCAGGGTCTGGTGTTTCTGCCAGTCAGCCCAAGCCTTGGCCGAGACGTGGTCAAAAATATCCTGACCTTTGGCGCCCGGGAAAGGGGCGCGCTCCAAGGCGGGCAGTTCTTCTTTGTACTTGCGGCACATTACGGTGCGGGTCATGGCGACTCTCCTGCATTCAAGACGGCGGCCGCGCGTTCGAGCAAGGTTTTGACCGGGGCGGCGAGGCCCAGGCGCGGCGGGGTGGCGAGGTTATACCAGAGCCAGTCGGCCTCGGCCATGTGATGGGCGGCCTCCTGGACCTGAACCAGCCAGGGTTCGATGGACAGCTGGAAATGGCTGAACGTGTGGACAAGGCTCGGCAACGCCTGCTGCTCGCCCATGGTCAGCGAATGCTGAGCGGCAAGATGTTGCAGGTCATCGAGGTCGTCGAGTTCCGGCAGGCTCCACAGACCGCCCCACAAACCACTTGAGGGGCGACGGTAAAGCAGAATTGCACCTTCGCCGTTGGCGAGCATCGGCATCAGCGTGCGCTTCTGCGGGATGGCTTTGCGCGGCTTGGGAATCGGGTAGCGGGTTTCCAGGCCAAGCATGTGCGCCTCGCAACCACGTTCCAGCGGACACAGCAGGCAGCTTGGTTTGCTGCGCGTGCACAGTGTGGCGCCGAGATCCATCATCGCCTGGGTGTACGCGTTGACCCGATCGTGCGGCGTAAAGCGCTCAGCGGTGGCCCACAGCTGTTTGGCGACCTTCGGTTCGCCGGGGTAGCCCTCTTGCGCGGTAAAACGCGCCAGCACGCGCTTGACGTTGCCGTCGAGGATCGGTGCACGCAGGCCCATGCTGATGCTCGCGATAGCGCCGGCTGTAGACAGGCCAATGCCCGGCAACTCCGTGAGCTTTTCGACATCACGGGGAAACTCGCCACCGTACTGGCTGACGACGATCTTCGCGGTCTTCTGCAGATTGCGCGCGCGGGTGTAATAACCCAGCCCCGTCCACAGGTGCAGCACTTCGTCTTCCGGCGCTTCGGCCAGCGCTTCGACCGTTGGCAGCGCGGCCATGAAGCGGTCGAAGTAATTGAGCACGGTGCTGACCTGGGTCTGCTGCAACATGATCTCCGACACCCACACCCGATACGGGTTGATGTCCTGCTGCCAAGGCAGATCGTGGCGGCCGTGGCGGTCGAACCAATCCAGCACCGCCGTGGAAAACTGCTCCGCTTTCATCGCTTGAACAGCCCCTTCAATGCGTTTTTCAATTCCGGGCTGACTTTGTCACCGAGTTTTTCGTCGATCTTTTCACTGAGCTTGTCGCCGGCCATTTTGGATGCGACCTGGCCGAGGCGCTCGTTGTCGACGCGGCAGGCCTTGGCGCCTAGTTCGAGCGGCCCACGGCAGCGCAGTGGCCACTCGACGCCGACGAATTTTTCGCCGACCTGGCACGCAGGATCCGGCATGGCGCTGGTGTCGCCCTCGACGATGATGCCGACGCGATAGTCCATGCCGAGCACGCGCAAGTCGATGTCGCCATCACCGTTGACGGTCATGCCGGGGATGCGCACTTTCAGGTCCGGATTGCTGGCAATGCCGTTGCGGAAAGTCAGGTTGCCCTTGAGTTCCTGGAATGGTGTGTCTTTACCGCGTGGTTCGCCGCTGAGGGTTTTGCGGTTAAGCGTGGCGATGCCTTTGCACAGTTGCTGTTCAAGGTTGGCGTTGAGCAGCACGCCGTTGTTGATCACGAAACTGGCGTTGCCATTAAGCGTGTCGATCAGTGCCTGCTGGCTGTTGCCGCTGCCGGTCACGTTGCTGGTGAGGGTCACCAGACCTTTGACGGGCGGGTTCTTGCCTTGGCTCTCCAGGATTTTTTCCACCGGAACCCGGTTAAGTTTGGTCTGCAGGTTCAGCACCGGTGCGCTTGGGCGCACGTCGAGGGTGCCGTTGGCTGCAAAACCACCGTTGTACAACTCACCACTCAGGTTGCTCAGGGTCAGCAAGCCGCCCTGGCCGGTAGCCTTGAGCGCTGCGTTCTGGATCGGCAGTTTGTCGAGGGTCAACTGGCCGAAGGTCAGGTCGGCGTCCACGTCGAGTTTGGCCAGGCGCTCGACCGGCAGCAGACGCTCGGTACTCCAGGCGGTTTTGCTCGGTTTGTCCGGCAGTGGCGTGGAACCGGCACCGGCCATCGCATCGGCTTCGGTGCTGGCGACTTCAGCCTGACGCACTTGCGTGGCACTGTTGGCTTGCGCCGATTTCGGTGGCAGGTAGCGGTCGACGTTGAACGTGTCAGCCTTGAGAATCGCCCGCAGCGACTGCTTGGCGAAATCTTCGACGGCGATGCGGCCGCTGAAGCTGCTGTCGTCCAGTTTCAGGTTGATATTGTCGAACGCGATGCTGGTTGGCGTGGCTGCCACGCGGCTGACCAGTTCGACTTTGCTCAGGCTGCCTTCGGCCATGGCCGGGAGTTTCTGGCCAATGCTGTCGACAAATTTCGCCAGATCGAACTGGGCGATAGAGAGGCCGCCAGTGATCTGTGGGGTCTTGTCGAGGTCGTTGGCTTTCAATTCACCCAAGGCGCGCAACTGGTTGGCGGAAATCTTGATGCCGGTCCATTCGGCGACGTTCGCCGCTTTGTCCAGCGCTAACTGGCCCTGAGCTGCGAAGGTCATGGTTTTGCCTTGCAACGGATCGCCAGCCAGTTCGCCAGACAGCTTCATGTCTTCGAACCTGTAGCGTTGCAGGGCGCGCTCGATGCGCAGTTCGCCAGTGAGCTCGGTACGCACGCGCAGGACCGGTTGGTTGGTGCCGAGGAATGCGGTGGCTTTCACCGGAATATTCGTCGAATCGTGGACCGGGCCGGTGCTCAGTTGGATGCTCTCGGCGCTGAATTGCTTGCCGGTCAGTTCGTCGTTGTATTCAACGCGGGCGTTGTTGACGGTCAGGCTGTCGATGTCGAGGCGGATCGGCTGTGGCGGTTTTTCCGCTTGGGCAGGGGCCTCTGCAGTGGCCGCGCTGGCAGGTGCCGGGCTGCCGGCAGGTGCGGCGGCTGCCGGCACCTTGCCGATGTCTTCCCAGTTGCCGTGGCCGTTCTTGTCGCGCTTCAGGCGCAGGTTCAGCCCTTCAACGCGCACATCGCTCATTTGCACTTCGCGGCGCAACAGCGGCAGCACACGCACGGACAGGCCGAGCATCTGCAGATCGGCATACGGTTCGGTCGGATTGATCAGGGTGGCAACGCTGGCCTCGTGCAGTTCCAGGCCGAGCCACGGGAACAGGCTCCAGCCGATGTCGCCATTGAGCGTCAGCTCGATGTGGGCCTTGTCGCGGGCTATCTGGCGAATCTCGTCTTTGTAATCGTTGGGATCGAAGAGGTGGGTCAGGGCAAAACCTGCCGCCACAATGATCAGCAACAATCCGAGAAGTACCAGACCCAGGATTTTGCCGAACGCTTTCATGGGCGAGTCCTTGTAGTTAGTCGAATTCGTAATTTAGCCGGGGAGTATAGCGCTGCAACTGCCCGCTTCGCTGTGACGTCATGTTGCCAGTACCTCCGGCGGGAGGTGTAACGTCGCTGCGCTTGCCTGGACTTCAGGATGCCCGGCAGGCGCCAGCAGACGCAGTTCAGCCCCCGCTTGCGACGCCATTTTCTGTGCTTGGTTCATCCGTCGTTCGGCAGCTGCCCGGCGACCGGTAACTTTTCGTACACATAAATGGGACAAGTACCAAGCGTCGTGGTGCCTGTGCAGGCGCGCGGCACCGAGCAGGCGGTCGTTGAAATGCCCGGCTATCAAACTCCACTCAGCGAGGGCGCTGTCAATCGGCTCGTCTTCATCGGAAAACGGCGCACCGAAAATCCTCCAGATCCGCATAATTGGCGGCATTCAGCGCTTGTACGACGCTCTGCATAGCCTTTTCCCGAGTGATACGAGATCAGACGACAGAAAAAAGGTGATATCAGTTTGGTTTTTCTGTCACGTGCAAATGGTAACCTTCGCCCGTTCGTCCGTCCTTCTGCGACTTAACGTCGCGCCTTCAAGGAGCTTCACCCAAAAAAACGGTCATGCCTGCGTGCATAAAGGCCGGGGGTGAACAGTGGCTGGCGAACCATACTAATAATTGGGGGATACACAATGAGTACGAGCATCACGGCGGACGGCCTCAAAGCCGATCAGCCCGCGTTCCTGTCCAAGGAGCGCATCATCGCCAAGCCCGGTTTCAACCGTTGGCTAGTCCCACCAGCCGCTCTGGCCATCCACCTGTGCATCGGCATGGCCTACGGCTTCTCGGTGTTCTGGTTGCCGCTGTCCAAGGCACTGGGCGTTACTGCTCCGGTGGCCTGCGCACCGGACATGAGCTTCATCGCACAAGTGTTCTCGTCGCAATGCGACTGGCCGATTTCGATGCTTGGCTGGATCTACACGCTGTTCTTCATCTTCCTCGGCTGCTCGGCAGCGATCTGGGGCGGCTGGCTGGAACACGCCGGGCCACGCAAGGCTGGCGTCGTGTCGGCACTGTGCTGGTGCGGCGGTCTGCTGATCTCGGCGCTGGGTATCTATACCCACCAGATCTGGCTGATGTGGCTCGGTTCGGGCGTGATCGGCGGTATCGGTCTGGGGCTGGGCTATATCTCGCCGGTCTCGACCCTGATCAAGTGGTTCCCGGACAAGCGCGGCATGGCGACCGGCATGGCAATCATGGGCTTCGGTGGCGGCGCGATGGTCGGTGCACCACTGGCAACCGCGTTGATGAGCCACTTCGCTTCGCCGACCGGTGTCGGCGTCTGGCAGAGCTTCGTGGCCATGGCCGCGATCTACTTCGTGTTCATGATCGGTGGTGCCCTGGCCTACCGCGTTCCGCCAACCGGCTGGAAGCCTGAAGGCTGGACCGCTCCGGCGAAGAAAGCCTCGAACTCGATGATCACCCACCGTCACGTGCACGTGAATGTGGCGTGGAAAACCCCGCAATTCCGTCTGGTCTGGCTGGTGCTGTGCCTGAACGTTTCCGCCGGTATCGGCATCCTCGGCATGGCTTCGCCACTGCTGCAGGAAGTGTTCGGCGGCAAACTGCTGGGTGTTGATGTGCCGTTTGGTCAGCTCGACGCCGGGCAACTGGCTTCGATCGCCGCGATTGCGGCCGGTTTCACCGGTCTGCTGAGTCTGTTCAACATCGGTGGCCGCTTCTTCTGGGCGTCGTTCTCGGACTACCTGGGTCGCAAAAATACCTACTTCGTGTTCTTCGCATTGGGTTTTGCCCTGTATGCGCTGATTCCGAACATGGGCCATCTGGGTAACGTTGCGCTGTTCGTCGCGGCGTTCTGCATCATTCTGTCGATGTACGGCGGTGGTTTTGCCACTGTGCCGGCGTATCTGGCCGACCTGTTCGGTACGCAGATGGTTGGTGCGATCCACGGTCGTCTGTTGACCGCTTGGGCTGCGGCCGGTGTGCTCGGTCCGGTGCTGGTGAACTACCTGCGTGAATATCAGTTGAGCATCGGCGTTGAACGCGCTGCCGCTTATGACATCACCCTGTACATCCTCGCTGGCCTCTTGGTGTTGGGCTTCCTGTGCAACCTGATGGTCCGTCCGGTGGCTGACAAATACTTCATGACCGACGCTGAACTGGCCGCCGAGCAGGCGCTGGGACACGACAAAGGTGCTGATGCCAGCACGGTTCTGGAGTGGAAAGCCGCACCGGGCAGCAAGCCGCTGGCAATCGCTGCGTGGCTGGTGGTGGGTATTCCGTTGGCGTGGGGTGTGTGGGTGACCCTGCAGAAGACGGCGGTACTGTTTCACTAAGTTCGTTTCTGCCTGATCGTTCCCACGCTCTGCGTGGGAATGCCTCCCGTGACGCTCTGCGTCACATTCGAAGCGGACGCAGAGCGTCCGGGGGCTGCACTCCCACGCAGAGCGTGGGAGCGATCATCGCCCTTTATGGCTTGTATGGACATGTCTACCCGCGACAGCCGGGCGTTCTATCCGTCAGCCATCTCACCTCTCGTGTTTCTGTTTGCTTCCTGCGTGCCTATAATGGCTGCCTTTTTCGCCCAATGATTTTGCGGAGCTGGTGATGGCCGAACGTAAGGCGTCTGTCGAGCGCGACACTCTGGAAACCCAGATCAAAGCCTCGATCAACCTTGATGGCACCGGAAAGGCCCGATTTGATATCGGTGTTCCTTTTCTTGAGCACATGCTGGATCAGATTGCCCGTCACGGGTTGATCGACCTGGATATCGAATGCAAGGGCGATCTGCATATCGACGACCACCATACGGTGGAAGACGTCGGTATCACCCTCGGCCAGGCGTTTGCCAAAGCCATTGGCGACAAAAAAGGCATCCGTCGCTACGGCCATGCCTACGTGCCGCTCGATGAAGCGCTGTCGCGCGTGGTGATCGACTTCTCCGGTCGCCCGGGCCTGCAGATGCACGTGCCGTACACCCGCGCCACCGTGGGCGGCTTCGACGTTGACCTGTTCCAGGAATTCTTCCAGGGCTTCGTCAACCACGCACTGGTCAGCCTGCACATCGATAACCTCCGTGGCACCAACACCCACCACCAGATCGAAACCGTGTTCAAGGCTTTCGGCCGCGCCCTGCGCATGGCCGTCGAGCTGGACGAGCGCATGGCCGGGCAAATGCCATCGACCAAAGGCGTTCTGTAATGCAGACGGTTGCAGTTATCGATTACGGCATGGGCAATTTGCACTCGGTGGCCAAGGCCCTTGAGCACGTCGGCGCCGGTAAAGTGCTGATCACCAGCGATGCGGCGGTGATCCGCGAAGCTGACCGCGTGGTGTTCCCAGGTGTTGGCGCGATCCGCGACTGCATGGCGGAGATCCGTCGCCTAGGTTTCGATTCGCTGGTGCGTGAAGTCAGTCAGGATCGTCCGTTTCTCGGCATCTGTGTCGGCATGCAGGCCTTGCTCGACACCAGCGAAGAGAACGATGGCGTCGACTGCATCGGCCTGTTTCCGGGCGCGGTGAAGTTCTTCGGCAAAGACCTGCATGAAGACGGCGAGCACCTGAAAGTCCCGCACATGGGCTGGAACGAAGTGAAGCAGAAGGTCAGCCACCCGCTGTGGCATGACATTCCGGACATGGCGC
This sequence comes from Pseudomonas sp. rhizo66, assembly GCF_031931925.1. NCBI lineage: Bacteria > Pseudomonadati > Pseudomonadota > Gammaproteobacteria > Pseudomonadales > Pseudomonadaceae > Pseudomonas > Pseudomonas sp. rhizo66. The sequence goes on along the minus strand of NZ_JAUJWZ010000026.1, from coordinate 56,434 downwards.
GTTTCTACTTCGTGCACAGCTACTACATTGCCGCCGCCAATGCGCGACAGGTGGTCGGTGGCGGTCATTACGGTGTCGATTTCGCTGCAGCGCTGGCCGACGGCTCGCGTTTCGCCGTGCAGTTCCACCCGGAGAAAAGCCATACCCATGGCCTGCAATTGCTGCAGAACTTCGCCGCGTGGGACGGTCGCTGGTAAATGGCTGCCAAGAAGTCCAGACCGCCGATTCTGACCCTCACTCCCGAACAGGAGAACGAGGCCAATCGCAAGATTCAGCGGTTCATGGAGGACCGTTTCGAGCTGGACCTGGGTTCGTTCGAAGCGGGGGAAATTCTTGAGCTGTTTACCCGCGAAATTGCTCCGCACTATTACAACAGGGCGATTTTCGATGTGCAGACCCACCTCAAAGAGCGGTTTGAAAGCATCGAAAGCGACCTGTGGGCGCTCGAGAAAAACTGATTTCCGAGCCAAGCTGAACATTCAAATTTGAAGGTTTGCCAGATGCTGATTATTCCCGCTATCGATCTTAAAGACGGTGCCTGCGTACGTCTGCGCCAGGGCCGCATGGAAGATTCCACAGTGTTCTCCGATGACCCGGTGAGCATGGCTGCCAAGTGGGTGGAGGGCGGTTGCCGCCGTCTGCATCTGGTCGATCTGAACGGCGCGTTCGAAGGCCAGCCAGTCAACGGCGAAGTGGTCACCGCAATTGCCAAGCGCTATCCGACTTTGCCGATCCAGATCGGCGGCGGCATCCGTTCGCTGGAAACCATCGAGCACTACGTCAAGGCTGGTGTGAGCTACGTAATCATCGGCACCAAAGCCGTTAAAGATCCGGCGTTCGTCGCTGAAGCGTGCCGTGCGTTCCCGGGCAAGATCATCGTCGGTCTGGATGCCAAAGACGGTTTCGTCGCCACCGATGGCTGGGCTGAAATCAGCACCGTGCAGGTCATTGATCTGGCCAAGCAGTTTGAAGCGGACGGCGTGTCCTCGATCGTTTATACCGACATCGCCAAAGACGGCATGATGCAGGGTTGCAACGTACCGTTTACCGCTGCGCTGGCTGCCGCCACCAAGATTCCGGTGATCGCATCCGGCGGCATCCACAATCTGGGTGACATCAAGTCGCTGCTCGACGCCAAGGCGCCGGGCATCATCGGCGCCATCACGGGCCGCGCGATTTACGAAGGCACCCTCGACGTCGCGGAAGCGCAAGCTTTCTGCGATTCGTACAAAGGCTGAGGACTGACCATGGCGCTGGCCAAACGCATCATCCCTTGCCTGGACGTGGACAACGGCCGGGTCGTCAAAGGTGTGAAGTTCGAAAACATCCGCGACGCCGGTGACCCGGTGGAAATCGCCCGTCGCTACGACGAGCAGGGTGCCGACGAGATTACTTTTCTCGATATCACCGCCAGCGTCGATGGCCGCGACACCACGCTCCATACCGTTGAGCGCATGGCCAGCCAGGTGTTCATTCCGCTGACCGTTGGCGGTGGCGTGCGTACCGTGCAGGACATTCGCAACCTGCTCAATGCCGGTGCGGACAAGGTGTCGATCAACACCGCTGCCGTGTTCAACCCGGAGTTCGTCGGTGAAGCGGCGCAGCATTTCGGCTCGCAGTGCATCGTTGTCGCCATCGACGCGAAGAAAGTCTCCGGCCCGGGCGAAACCCCGCGCTGGGAAATTTTCACCCACGGCGGGCGCAAGTCAACCGGCCTCGACGCGGTCGAGTGGGCAAAGAAGATGGAAGGCCTCGGTGCCGGTGAGATCCTGCTGACCAGCATGGATCAAGACGGCATGAAGAACGGTTTCGACCTCGGCGTGACCCGCGCGATCAGCGATGCGCTGGGCATTCCGGTGATCGCTTCCGGCGGTGTTGGCAACCTGCAGCACTTGGCTGACGGCATTCTCGAAGGCCACGCCAGCGCAGTACTGGCAGCGAGTATTTTCCACTTCGGCGAATACACCGTGCAGGAAGCCAAGGCGTATATGGCCCATCGCGGGATCGTGATGCGCTAGATTGCCGTCGGCGCTGTGGCGGGTTTCGCGTCTAGCGAAACCCGCCATATGGCTCATTCTGTTATCCGGGATTGCGTAGGCCGCAACTGATCAGCCCTGACCTCTGAGACACTCAGGTTTCGATCCATCGTATAACTGCATAGCGTCAATGGCAGTGCCTGGATGGGGATGTAAAACCCGTCGTCGACTTTGCTGTAGCGCTCGGGATTGATTTGCGCGCAATGGGTTGTTTCTGCGGGCCCCGTGTAGATCCGGGTCCAGAGATTGCGATCCGCCTCTTCACGGTATTTGATAAAGAGGTAATCGCCGTCAGGCTCGACTGTGAGCGTCGGTGCTGGTAATTGCACCGGAACCGGCGTGACGACTCTGGCGGCGAGAATCTGGGCGTTTCCAAGCAGTCCGCTATCGGATTGTTGATCGGTTGAGTTCACACCTATCAAACATAAATAATACAGGCCGGCTTCCTGGCCAATCTCTGATTGCAGGTTCGCATCGACTGTACTGATTGGGTCGTTGTATTGGTCAGGCGAATAACAAGCCTGTGCATGACGAACAGTCTTGAACCGGTAGAACCCGGTACTCATCGAAAAAGAAATATCCCACTTCGGTATTTGTTGTGCGGCACTGGCCGGTGCTTTGTGCAGTCCGATATCTGTAATTGCTCTTGAATTCAGTCTGAGCTTGAAGTTTGAGTTTGGGCTGACTGCGCAGGTTTCTTTGTCGAGGCTGAAGTTGCCATTGGTGAAACAAGTGGTCAGATAGTCGACAGGAAAACTCTGGCTCGCTTGATGCGGCAGCAAGGATTTGTTTAGGTTATCGCTACACAGTCCATGCCAGAAACACAAGTCGTCCGAGGATATGCCATAAGTGGTGCCGGATAATATGCCGGTGACTTCTCCTGTTGTCATATCGATCACCGGAGCACCTGAGGAACCAGGTTCAATACCTTTGCAGTTTTGTTTCTGGTAGTCGGTGTGAACGTTAAGATACTTGATCAGGGTGGTATGGGTCGGTTCTTGCGTACAAGTCGAAAGCCTAAGGCCCGGCGCAGAGGCTGGCGCGCCTACCAGGTTTACCTGACTGACGTTGCGCGGCGCTGCTGCCGCGAGTTTGAGCGGGGTTATTCCGTCTTTTAGCAGGCTGTCCAGTGAGGTGCGTAACTGCAATATTGAGATATCCGTACTGGCGAAGCTGGCCCAGTTGACCTTGTCGATGTCATAGCGTCTGGCGCCTGCGAGCGTGTCATGGAAAAAGTTGAATTGCATCTGACCTTGGTAGGCAACATCAGCTGTTGTGCCGACTTTTATAGACGTGCAATGCGCGTTGGTCATTATGTAAGCAGGCCCGGTTGCTTCTTTGCCCCTTTCGCGAGTGTCGATCAGGAACGCACTGCAGTAAGCTCTGTCACCTTTGAAAATCTTGCCAATACCATTCCAGTGATTAAATTCGCCATTCGCGTTACTTAACAGGATTGCCTCCGGTGCTTCATTCGGGAAACGCGCGCAGGAAATCAGAGGAAGTGTCACTGCTATAGCTGAACACGCAAAAAGTATTCTGGCTTTGTTAATCATGATCAATCCTTGATCGTGTTAGAAAAGTTAATGGAGTGGTTTTGAGTTTAATGTGTTCTGTGGCTAGGTGTTCGTTGGCTTATACGACTTGTTGTTAGTGCTGTCGTCTTCCAGTTTGTTATTTCATGTTGGTGGCTTCTGCAGGATTGTTTGATTCGCCAAAAAACTGCTCTTTCGCATGCGCTCTTTCTTCTTTGGTTTTCCAGCGCGTGCGGGTGCTTTTTCAGGAGTCAGGGTCGAAAACCATACAGGCCAGTGGACACCATGGCGCACCCAAGGCACTCTTGGGCACGCCATGGATTCCGGTAGCCCGACATGATCAAACGCCTGCTTCTTGTTCTCGCCAGCGCCTCGATGTTGCTCATCAACACGGCCCGCGCCGAAAACAGTCCCGACACCGATCTGGTGCTTCTCACCGAAAACTTCCCGCCGTACAACATGGCGAAGAACGGCAAGAATTTCGCCCAAGGCGAGAACATCAATGGCATCGCCACCGACATCGTGCGTGAAGTGTTCCAGCGTGCCGGTATCACCTACAGCCTGACCCTGCGTTTCCCTTGGGAGCGCGTGTACAAACTGGCACTGGAGAATCCCGGATACGGCGCCTTTGTGATGGCGCGTTTGCCGGACCGCGAAAAACTCTTCAAATGGGTCGGCCCGATCGGTCCGGATGACTGGATCATGTTGGCCAAGGCCGACAGCAAGATCACCCTCGAAACCCTCAATGACGCACGCAAGTACAAGATCGGTGCCTACAAAGGCGATGCGATTGCCGAGACACTGACCAAACAAGGTCTGAAACCGATAGTGGTGCTGCGCGATCAGGACAACGCGAAGAAACTGGTCAATGGTCAGATCGACCTGTGGGCCACGGGTGATCCTGCCGGGCGTTATCTCGCGCGGCAGGATGGCGTCACCGGTCTCAAGACCGTACTGCGCTTCAACAGCGCAGAGTTGTATCTGGCGCTGAACAAGGATGTCTCCGACGAAGTCGTCGCCAAGCTTCAGGCCGCGCTGGATCAATTGCGCAAAGAAGGTGTGGTGGACGAGATCATGGGGCGGTATCTGTAGCGGCTGGCAGCTCTGGCAACTCTGGCACTACTGGCGCTGCGCTGACTTCGTCGTCTGCCAAAGGCGCCTGCGCAATCAGCTCCACAACTGGCTCCGGCGCAGCAACGACAACTGGCTCAGGCGCAGGAAGGATAACGGCCTCAGGCTCCGTCGGCGCGTGCTGGCTGATGTGCAAGCTGCTGCCATCGGTGTAGCTGAAAGTATTGGTCACGGATGTGCCATCTGCGCGCAGCAGTCGGTATTCGCTCTGCATCAGATAAGCTGCCACGGACCTGTTTTTGTCCACGACGGCGACCACTTCAATCGCCGCTGCGTTGAGCCATTCGTTCGAGTGTATTTCACATTGGGTGAAGTCATGGTCCAGCCGCGCCGAAAACAGCAGTGGGTCTTGCAGGTTGGTCTGCCATTGCGCTCCGAACTCGACAGAAGTGGTTTGGGTGAATGCCTGCAGGCTTCCCGCTTGCTGCGCGCGTGGCGCTGTCCATCTGCAAATCCGGCTCTGGTTCTCGGTGTTGTTGGCGTAGCCGACGAGCAAGTACTGATCCGTGCGTTCCAGAAGGTAGAAGGGCGAGCGGCTGAGTTGCTCGAGACGGGAGAAGCGCGGATCCCTGATCGTGAACCAGGGCAGGATGGCGATGTAAGAAGGATTGTCCGGCGAAACCACAGGTGCCGGCGTTTCTGCGCAAAGCAAGGGTGCCATCGGGCGCGGGTTGACCTGAAGCCCTATCTTCAGGCGCAAGCAGTAGACCGGGAAATTTGCCGGTTTGTTGTAGTCGCTCAATCCGACAAAGCTGCCGGATGCCAGGTGGATTTCACCCGGTGCGGCGACGGGAGGAACGGCACTCCAGGTACTGACGCGCCGGCGAGCGCCACTACCCTTGTCGTCCCAGGCCAAGTCGCTGGTATTGGAGGCGATGACCAAGTCCTCCCGGACGCACCTGACAGCATTGAACGAGGGTTTTTCGTGGTCGCTCGAACACACCGATCCCAAGGCTATATAGCCTTCGGGGGGAATCGGTCGCCAGATCGACAGGTCTCTTTTCGAGCCTGAGCCAGAATCCTTCCAGATCAACTCGTAATCGTCCGGGCGGCGCAGTGCCTTGCCTTTAGTGGGGTCAGAGCTTGCAGTATCAGCTTCGCAAACGACTGCTACCACTCTGTTGCCGTTGATATTGCCGTGGCCTCTTGCAACGACGTCGCCCAAGGGGAAATAGCCTGGCAGCGCATCGGGAGCAGGGGTGGGGTGCCAAAAGGACGCCGGTTTTGCCCGTAAGCCGTCGGTGTCCCAGATTCGGAGATATTCTGTTGTGAAGCTGATCAGCAGGTTGTCGATTCTGATCGGTTCGATTCGCCCGGCAGGCGGGCTGATCGGGGTATTGGTTGTCATGGTTACTCCTGATAGTGAGAAGACGACTCGAGGCAGTCGTGACCTGTTGCAGGTCTCACTATCCGGAAAGCGGGCAGGTGTCTGGCGGTAACTATGTATTGAGCAACGTTACCGGGTATTACCGATAAACCCCGTCTTTACCATGACCGACCATGGCGCGATTGCTGCGCACGCTGATCATTTGCTTGATATCGATCCACTCGATGCCCTGAGCCTTAAGCTTCGGCAGTTCGCGCTCAAGCACCGCCAGTGTTTGCGGATACGGATGGCCGATCATCACCGCCGAACCCTGCTTGCGCGCCAAATCGATCGCGGTCTGCAACTGCGTGTAGATCGCCGCTTCGGTGCGTTCGTCATCAAGGAACACGTCCCGCGAGACACTGGCCAGATCGATCTTCTGCGCCTGCTGTGCGGCCACGGTCTGGGCGCTGGTGCGGCTGTCGACGAAGAACTTGTGCCGGCGCTGCAACTCACCCATCAGCCACGCCATGGCCACAGGTTGCGCGGTCATGCGGCTGCCCATGTGGTTATTGATGCCGGCGGTGTACGGGACCATTTTGAATGCGGCATTGAGGCGTCTTTCCAGCTCTTCGATGGGCAGTTCGGGGTGCCATGCATAGGGTCCGGTGGCCGGGTCCATCGGCATGTGCAGGATGACGATCTTGCCGGCGCGATGGGCCTCGCGGGCAAATTCGGTGGCGTGCGGAGTATCCGGCATGATCGCCGTGGTCACTGGGCCGGGCAGGGCCAGCACACGGCGATCCCGGGGCAGGTTCTGCCCCAGGTCGTCGATGATCAGTGTCAGGTAGGCGTTGTGTGGCTTTGGGCTGGCGGGCTCTGCGTGAGCAGCACCCGCCAGACAGCACAACAGAACGAAGACGAAACGCAGCGACATCCTCAACGGCCGGACGTGATGCTCAGCCCTTTAAGCAGGCTCAGGGCCTGGGCCAATTGGTAATCGTCATCCTGCGGCATGGCCTTGGCCTTGCCGCCGGAACCGCTCGGCTTGTCTGCGCCGCCGTTGCCGTTGCCCAGGTGACCTTGCAGATCGGCTTCCTTGAAGTAATCGCCATCGGCCTCGCTGGTGATCTTGGCCTTGCGCACTTCGATGTCCGGAACGATGCCTTGCGCCTGAATGGAACGGCCATTCGGCGTGAAGTACAGCGCCGTGGTGATTTTCAGTGCGCGGTCGTTGTTCAGCGGCAGCACGGTTTGTACCGAGCCTTTGCCGAAACTGGTGGTGCCCATGACTACCGCACGTTTCTGATCCTGCAGAGCGCCGGCGACGATTTCCGACGCCGAGGCGCTGCCACCGTTGATCAGCACGACCATCGGCACCGCTTCGCTTTCGTCTTTGCCGGTGGCCGAGAAGCGCAGTTCGGAGTTGGCGATGCGGCCTTTGGTGTAGACGATCAGGCCTTTGGTGATGAAGTGGTCGACCACCTCCACCGCGGCCTGCAACACGCCGCCCGGGTTGTTGCGCAGGTCGAGAATGATGCCGTTGAGCTTCTTGCCGTTGTCCTTGCGCAGCTTGGCCAGGGCCTTGGAGACCTCTTCGCCGGTCTTGACCTGAAACTGGGTGATGCGGATATACGCATAGCCGGTTTCCAGCAATTGCGCCTTGACGCTCTTCACCTGAATCACTGCGCGCGCCAGGGTCACATCGAACGGCGTGCCGCCGTCGCGGACCAGGGTCAGAGTGATTTTCTGGCCGATCTTGCCGCGCATCTTGTCCACGGCTTCGGTCATGGTCTGGCCGCGCGTTGGCTGGCCGTTGATCTTGACGATGAAGTCACCGGCCTGAATGCCGGCCTTCGACGCTGGAGTGTCGTCGATAGGCGAGACAACTTTGATGAAGCCGTCTTCCGCGCCGACTTCGATGCCCAGGCCGCCGAACTCACCGCTGGTGCTTTCCTGCAGCTCGGTGAAATCTTCAGGGCCAAGATAAGCCGAGTGCGGATCAAGGTTGCTGAGCATGCCCTTGATCGCGTTTTCCAGCAGGGTCTTGTCATCCACCGGCTCGACGTAGGCGGCTTTGATCCGGTCCATGACCTCGGCAAAGGTGCGCAACTCTTCCAGCGGCAATGGCGCCTTGGAAGTCGCGGCAGTGCCTGCCGGAGCGACGGCCGGGGCCGGTTGAGCGGCGAACGCCAGAGGCGCGCCGATCACCAGGGCGATCGTCAGGGCCAGCGAGGTAAGGCGGGACAAATGCAGCATGTCGAACGAACTCCTTAATTAGGCGGTGCGCTTATCCTTGCGCACGACACCATTGCGCCGGATCACTCGGGTGACCCTGCTGACGAATTGCGAAATACAGCGCTGGTGTGTCCTGGCCGCCACTGTTTCCGACAGTGGAGATGGACTCACCGGCTTTAACCACGTCACCGGCCGACTTGAGCAGCGTCTGGTTGTGACCATAAAGACTCAGAAAACCGTTGCCGTGATCGAGGATCACCAGCAGCCCGGCACCGCGCAGCCAGTCGGCGAACACCACGCGACCACCGTGTACGGCGTGCACCTGGCTGCCGGCGGAGGCGCTGATCATCACGCCGTCCCACTTGGTGCGGGCGTCGTCGCCACGGCTTTCGCCGAAGCGTGCCAATAATCGACCATCAACCGGCCACGGAAGTTTTCCCCGGGTTGCAGCAAAAGGGCCACCGAAGGTCTCGCCGCTGCTGGAAACCAGTGCGCCGGGAGTGGATCTGGCGGGCTTTCGTGGGGCGTCGCTGTTTTCAGCCTGCGCCTCACGCAAACGCTTTTTTTCTGCTTCCTGCTGGGCGATCAGCGCTTTCTGCCGCGCTTCTTCTGCCTCACGGGCCTGGCGGGCCAGGGTTTCTTCAATGGTTTTAAGGACTTTAGACAGGTCTGCCTGATCCTGCTCGCGGGCGGCGAGTTTCTGGTCGCGGGCCTTCACGTCATCGTTGAGTCTGGCGAGCACCTGCTGGCGTTCCTTGCGGACTTTTTCCAGTTCGTCGCGCTGGGTATCGAGGCTGCTTTTCTGCACCAGCAATTGCGCCTGCTGGGCGGCAATGTCTTTTTCGACATTGGCCAGTTGGCGCAGGGTTTCGTTGAAGTTCTTCAGCTGTTCCAGGCGGGCCTGGCTCAGGTAATCGTAATAGGTGAGGGTGCGGGCGAATTTCTCGGGATTCTGCTGGTTGAGCAGCAGCTTGAGGTATTCCTGACGACCGTTCTGATAGGCCGCTCGGGCCTGAATGGCGATCAGTCGCTGTTGTTCAGTGCGCGCGCTCTGGAGTTTTTTTTTCTCTGCATCGAGTCGTTGCAGCTCGGATTCGCTTTTCTGCAGTTCTTTCTGCAGCGCGTCGACCTGCTTCTGCAGCTTGCCCAGCTCGGTTTCAGTGCCCTTGAGTTCTTTCTGCACGCCGGACTTTTCTTCCTGGACTTTGCTCAGCAGCTTTTTCAGCTCGGCAATGTCCTGACGCGTGGCGTCCAACTGTTGTTGGGTTTGCGTGCGCTCGTCAGCGAAAGCCGGTTGGAGCAGGCAGGTCAGAACAAGGGCGATCAGGACGCGAAGCATAGGGGCGGGCGGCACCAGGGTAAGGGACGGCCTAGTATGCCCGCCCGAGGCTGCAAAAAAAACGCCCAATTGGGGCTGTGTGATAACTGGCTGTAGATACAGCCAAAAATAATCTCTGAAACGACCAAAAACCATTGTGGGAGCTGGCTGGCCAGCGATAGCGTCTGCTCATTCAACATAGTCGTTGGCTGTCAGATTGCTATCGCTGGCAAGCCAGCTCCCACAGGTTTTTGCGGTGTTTGATCTAGCGAATTACACCAGAATCGAAGTGCCGGTCATTTCCGCCGGTTTTTCCAGACCCAGCAGCATCAGCATGGTCGGTGCCACGTCCGCCAGTACACCGCCTTCACGCACTTTCAGGTCACGCTTGCCGACATAAATGAACGGCACCGGCTCGGTGGTGTGCGCGGTGTGTGCCTGGCCAGTGGCTTCATCGGCCATTTGCTCGACGTTGCCGTGGTCTGCGGTGATCAGCGCTTCGCCACCTACCTTCTCCAGCGCTTCGACAATGCGACCGACGCAGGTGTCGAGGCATTCCACAGCCTTCACTGCGGCGTCGAACACGCCGCTGTGGCCGACCATGTCGCCGTTGGCGTAGTTGACCACGATCACGTCGTAACGCTGGTTTTCAATGGCGTCGACAATGCGGTCGGTGACCTCGGGTGCGCTCATTTCCGGCTGCAGGTCGTAGGTGGCAACTTTCGGCGATGGAATCAGGATGCGCTCTTCGCCGGGGAACGGTTCTTCGCGACCACCGGAGAAGAAGAAGGTCACGTGGGCGTATTTCTCGGTTTCAGCGATGCGCAGCTGAGTTTTGCCGTTCTTCGCCAGATAGTCGCCGAGAACGTTCTCCAGGCTGCCCGCCGCGAACGCCGAGGGTGCAGGAATGCTCGCTGCGTATTGGGTCAGCATGACGAAACCAGCCAGTTTTGGCTGGCGTGCGCGTTCGAAGTCCTTGAAATCGTCTTCGACGAACACGCGAGTCAGTTCGCGGGCACGGTCGGCGCGGAAGTTCATGAACACCACGGCGTCGCCGTCTTCGACTTTTACCGGCTCACCGATGGTCGTGGCTTTGACGAATTCGTCGCTCTCACCGCGCGCATAAGCCGCCTCCAGACCTTCCTGGGCCGTGGCGGCGTGGAATTCGCTGTTGCCGTCGACGATCAGGTTGTAGGCCTGGGCGACGCGGTCCCAGCGGTTGTCACGGTCCATGGCGAAGTAGCGGCCGATGATGCTGGCGATGCGGCCCTTGCCGAGTGCCTGGAACGTTGCGTCAAGCAACTCGATCGACGACGCAGCGCTTTTTGGCGGCGTGTCACGGCCATCGAGGAAGGCGTGCAGGTAGATTTTTTCGGCGCCGCGCTTGAAGGCCAGTTCGGCCATGGCGATCAGGTGGTCCTGGTGGCTGTGCACGCCGCCATCGGACAGCAGGCCCATGAAGTGCACGGCTTTGCCGGCGGCCACGGCTTTATCCACGGCGGCGCAGATGGTCGGGTTCTCGAAGAACTCGCCGTCGCGGATCGCTTTGGTCACGCGGGTGAAGTCCTGATACACCACGCGGCCGGCGCCAAGGTTCATGTGGCCGACCTCGGAGTTGCCCATCTGGCCGTCCGGCAGGCCGACGTCCATGCCGCTGCCCGAGATCAAGCCGTTCGGCACGGTGGCCCACAGGCGATCGAGAACAGGCTTCTTCGCCGCAAAAACGGCGTTGGATTCGGGGCTGTCGCTGTGACCGAAGCCGTCGAGAATCATCAGGACCAAAGGTTTAGGCGTGGTAGTCATGGAATCCACTCGTGGCTAATAAAGAAGAGGGCGATGGAAAAGGGAGTTGGAGTTTAAAGCTAAGTTCCGACCGCGTCACCGCCGGACGGGGTTTGGCCGACCATAGTGGCTGTGTATACTGGCCGACATTTTAACGCCCTGGAACCTCCTTCGATGGTTGCTCACCTGATTGAATTTGCCACTAACCACTACATTCTTGTCGGTATCTTCGTCGTACTGCTGGCTCTGTTGCTGGCGCACACGATGCAGGGCGGCGGTAAAAGCCTGAGCACCGGCGAGCTGACCGCACTGGTCAATAAAGATGCAGGCGTGGTGGTGGACATCCGTCCGGCCAAGGATTTTGCTGCTGGCCACATCGTTGGCGCGGTGAACATTCCCCAGGACAAACTGGCGGCACGCGTTGCCGAGCTGGAAAAACACAAGGCCAAGACCATCATTCTGGTCGACGCCCTGGGCCAGACCGCCGGTACCCACGCCCGCGAACTGATGAAATCCGGCTTCACCGCCGCCAAGCTGTCCGGCGGGATTTCCAGCTGGAAAGGCGACAACCTGCCGTTGGTGAAGTGATATGAGCGAAGTCATCGTCTACTCCAGCGATTACTGCCCTTATTGCTCGCGAGCCAAGTACCTGCTCGAGAACAAAGGCGTGGCCTTCAAAGAGATCAAGGTCGATGGCAAGCCGCAGGTGCGCGCTGAAATGACCCAGAAAGCCGGACGTACGTCCGTGCCGCAGATCTGGATCGGCAGCAAGCACATCGGCGGTTGTGACGATTTGTATGCTTTGGAGCGCGCCGGCAAGCTCGACGCGCTGCTCAAGGCCTGAACGGCTGCACCTACGTACAGCACTCCCTAAAAGACCCAAGATCGATAAGGATCTGAGATGACTGACCAACAGAACACTGCAGCCAGCGAAGAAGAAACCGCACCGCAATTCTCCTTGCAGCGCATCTACGTACGCGACCTGTCCTTCGAAGCCCCGAAAAGCCCGGCGATCTTCCGCCAGCAGTGGGACCCGGCGGTCGGCCTGGATCTGAACACTCGCCAGAAAGCGCTGGAAGGTGATTTCTACGAAGTCGTGCTGACCCTGTCCGTCACCGTGAAAAACGGTGAAGAAGTCGCCTTCATCGCTGAAGTGCAACAGGCCGGTATCTTCCTGATCAAGAACCTGGACGCGGCTTCGATGAGCCACACCTTGGGTGCGTTCTGCCCGAACATCCTGTTCCCGTACGCGCGCGAAACCCTGGACAGCCTGGTAACCCGTGGTTCGTTCCCGGCCCTGATGCTGGCCCCGGTGAACTTCGACGCTCTGTACGCGCAAGAACTGCAGCGCATGCAGGAAAGCGGCGAGACGCCAACCGTTCAATAAACGGTCTGAGCTACAACGAAAAAAGCGCCGCAACAGGCGCTTTTTTCTTGGCTGATCGTTCCCACGCACAGCGTGGAACGATCAGGTGTGTAGTTATTTGAAGTCGTTCTGGCGCCAGGCTTCATATACAGCGACGGCCACGGTGTTGGACAGGTTCAGGCTGCGGCAGCCTTCACGCATTGGCAGGCGCAGGCGCTGTTCCGGCGGCAGCGCGTCGAGCACTTCCGGCGGCAGGCCACGGCTTTCCGGGCCAAAGATGAATGCATCGCCAGGGACGAACGCGGCATCATGAAACGGCCGTGAGCCTTTGGTGGTGAATGCAAACAATCGCGGGTTGCCCAGGCTTTCCAGGCAACTGGCCAGGTTCGCGTGACGTTGCAGCGTGGCATATTCGTGGTAGTCGAGACCGGCGCGGCGCAAGCGCTTGTCGTCCATCTCGAAGCCCAGCGGTTCGATCAAATGCAGGTGGCAGCCGCTGTTGGCGCACAGCCTGATAACGTTGCCGGTATTCGGCGGAATTTCTGGTTGAAAAAGGATGACGTGAAACATGCACGGCTCCGAAGGTAAAGATGAGCGGCATTCTACGCCGCCTGTGGACAACCGTTCGAAACTATTCCCGCGAGTCATCGGTTCGCTGGCGATTGTCGGCCTGATGATCGGTTTGATGATCGGCCGCCTGACCACGCCGGATCCGACTGTGATGCAGCAGATCGAAGTCACGGACGCCGGGCTGGTGGTGTGGTTCAACAACGAGCCCAAGCTGCACGGCGAGATCATCGACGGTACGGTGGCGCTGCTGTTCCAGGCTGAGGGCCGAGCGCAGAAGGGCCAGCTCAAGCTCGATGGCAAGGACGTCAACTGGCGTACGCGAGCGAGTGATGGCGGGCTGTTGCTGACCGTGCTGGCAGCACGGCCGCTGCAGGGTAAGTGGGTCGGCAGTCAGGTCGATGACCGCTGGCGGCTGGAGATTAGCTTGCAAACGAACTGATCGTAATCCTGCCGTCCTTCTCGAGTACACCTACGCTTCTTGACGTCGTTTCCCACTACGCCTGTCTGCCTTTCCACTCTCCTTGCATGCTCGTGCACGCTATCGTGCGCTCTTCTTTTAAATCGGCAGGATGCCGACACCTTCGTCCCCTGCACGAATGCCAGGGGCGACTTTTTCAAGGATGAAAAACATGCCAATAAAACCACCTGCCGGTGGCAGCACTCACGTGAAAGTGGATGCTTCGACCAGCCCGACCCGACCGGCCGACGTGGACATTCCGCTCCCCGGCCCATTGAGCCGCAGCGGTTTCGATTCAGTGATCTCCCGCGATGATTCGCAGCCGCGAGCCGGATCGTCCAGGGCTGTCGAGGCAGATGCCACTCGTGCGACTCCGGCGATCATTATTCACGCGGCCCCCGTCGAAACGCGTTTGCTTGCACCTCAACCGACACTGGACGATTACGTCATCAATGCCCGGTCGTTACTTCCAGAAGCCGACGGCGAAGGCTTAAGGGTTTTTAACAATCGTACCTACGCGGAGGTGGCCGATGGCGCTTTCGTTCTTGTCGCCGTAGATCCGGCGACTGGATTGCATCGTGCCCGACGGCCAAGCGAACTGCTTCCAGGGCCGGTGATGCTGCGTAACGTCGAGAGCGGTTTTTGGTATCAGCGTACGCTCGTCAAGTCAGCCACTCGAGCGCAGGTCCGAAGTTACCTGCCGGAGACGACCGACCTGGACGCTGATGCCTTCATCGCCCGGTTTGGCGACAAGGATGTGGCAGAGGTGGAGCTGAGGCGGATCGAGCGTGCGCGCCCTGAACTGGAGCGTGAGCACGTGGGTATCAGCGAGGAAATGGTGAGCAGGATACGCAGGCTTTACACGTGGCAGGGCGAGCCCGGTGAGCGTGTCTATCGCGGAGACCGACTGCTGGGTTTCAAGCTGGATCTCGACTTCGGTTCTCGTTCACACGCTTTTACTTACTTGGAAAGAATCAACTCTGTTGTCGCGCTGACCCTCAGAGCGAGTGGAGATCTTTACTCGTACCGGTTATCTGAGCAATTTCCCAACATTGAAAGTCTGACGGTGATTGGCTCGCCATCCATTCTCCCTGACGTTAGCTCTGCATCAAAGCTCAAGATCGAGCCAGGGTTTGTTCACGAACTGGCAAAGCTTCCCCATTTGCGCGAGCTGAACCTGCAAAACTGCGATTTGCCTGCCAGGTTCCAGCTGACGGGCCTGACCGAACTGCGAGCTCTGGCACTTGGCAACATCCAGGGGGTGACGGATCTGAATGGCGTAGTGAATGGCCTGCCAGGGCGATTGAACTTGCAGGTGCTGGATCTGAACCATAATGCATTCTTGAAAGTGGCCCCCGACGTGACGGGGATGACCGAATTGCGTGTATTGGATCTGACGCAGACCGGTATACAACAGCTCCCACTCGGGCTTGATGCTGACAACGGGCCGTTACGGCTGGAGGTATTGAAGCTCGGCGACAATCCGCTTTCTGAAATGCCTTCCCTGAAAGTAAGGACTGTGCTGCAGGAGTTGGACCTTTCCAATACCGGTCTGGACAGGTTTCCGGAGGGCATCACGTCCGATATGCCCGGCAAAGTGCTGAATCTTTCGAATAACCGTATTACATCGATCCCTGAGTCCGTTGAAATCAGAGCGGGCTTCAATCTCATGGGCAATCCCATCACGGATCTGGCGACTCTCCGGCGGCTGAGGGATGCCCGTAAAAAAACAGGCACTGACATTTGGTTGGGCAAACAAAGTATTGATCACTCGCCAAATGCCTGGCTACGACACTCGCCGCTAGAGGCGCTGGCTGAAAATTTGAAACTTTGGGACAGTGTTGACGTTGACTCACATTGGTTCAGTGCGAAGAAAATCGTCTGGGATCTGGCTCGTACGCCCGAGTTTCACGTTGAGCGCCCGCTTTTGCAGCAACGGGTCTGGCGGTTTTTCGACAGCTACCGTAAGGCTGAACGTGGCGTTAAGTTCAGGCTCAAGGACATTATGGAGAACGAACCCAGTCCCCTGAAAACGCTGCAAAGGCTGGAGGCAGAAACCGGGCTGTCGAGCGAATCACTGCCGGCGGGTTCGGCACTGCGCAGTGATACCGGCAGCGACGTTGGGCACTTGCTCGACGCCGCTGAGCCAACTACCCGAGCGCAGGTCCGAAATTACTTCCCGGAAGCGACCGATCAGCAAGCCGATCACTTTCGCGTGCATTTCGGTGACAAGGATGCGGCAGAGGTGGAACTCAAACGACTCCAGGTTGGACTTGTTCAACTGGACCGGGAAATCAGCTCCGGGTTCTACGGAAACGATCTGGGTCCCACGTTGCGCCGTTTGTACACGTGGCAAGGGGAGCCTGACGAGCTGGTCTTTCACGATAAGCGGCCGGTGGGTTTCAAGCTGTCTTCGCGTTTTTCGGGATGGCCCACTCATCGGCCACTCCCTACACAATTCAAATCCATCGTTTCCCTTGAGCTAACAGGGTTAGGCGCGCCTCTTCCGGAAGGTTTTTTTTCAGTTTTCCCCAATCTTGAAAGTCTGAATGTGGTTTTCGGATATGCAATGTCTTCAGCCAATCCCGGCCTGAGGCTCACCGTGGAGCCGGGCAATGTTGAAGGATTGGCAAGGCTTGCGCGGTTACGAGAGTTGAAGCTGCAAAGGGCAAACCTGTCGCCTGATTTTTCGGTGGCCGGCATGACCGGGTTGCGGGTACTGGATCTGGAGCAGAACGGAATACACCATCTACGAGGACTCGATGCGGATAACGGGCCGTTGCGATTGGAAGTATTGAAACTCAGCCAGAACCCGCTCTCCGTTGTGCCTTCAGTCGAAGGAATGACCGCGCTGCAGGTGCTGGAGCTTTCCTATGCAGGGCTAGACAGATTTCCCGAAGGCATCACCAACGAGATTCCCGGGAAAGTGCTGGGACTGACGAACAACCGAATCACATCGATTCCCGAATCCATTGAAATCAGAGCTGGCTTCAAGCTCAGTGGCAACCCTATAACCGATCCGTCTTCCCTTCGACGTCTGATCCATGCACGTATCGCAACGGGTACCGATATCTGGCTGGGAGATGCAAGTCATGACCGCTCGGCGAACCTTTGGCTGCGAAATGTGCCGCAGGGAAAGGAGTTAACCGAAAAGCTGAAGCTCTGGGACAGCTTCGGTTCTCACTCGGATCTGATGCGCTCGATCTGGCAACTGAGTCGAACGCCAGAATTTCATGTCGAGTATCCGCTTTTGCAGCGGCGGGTCTGGTGGTTCCTCAAGATCTACAGTGAGCGTGGCCCTGACGAGCAGGCGCGGCTCAACCACATCGCTCTCACAGAGTGGAGTCCCGGAAAAATGCTGGACAGGCTGGAAGCCGAGATCCGGGAATATGACTCGGGACAGCAAAATCAGCCCCTTCATCATTTACCCAAGCGTCCCAAGCTTGATCCGAAGTAAACATCTCGGCGAACCCTACAAACGCGCAGCGCTCCGTTGATGCCGACAGGATGCCGACACCCTAAGCCCTGGCGCGAATGCCAGGGCGACTTTTTCAAGGATGAAAAAACATGCCAATAAAACCACCTGCCGGTGGCAGTACCCACGTGAAAGTGGATGCTTCGACCAGCCCGACCCGACCGGTCGACGTGGATGTTCCACTCCTCGGCCCATCGGGCCGTAGAGGTTCCGGTTCAGGACTCTTCGTCGGTGATCCACAGCCGCGAGCCGGGTCGTCCAGTGCTGTCGACGCAGATGCCACTGGTGCGACTCCGGCAGTCATTATTCACGCAGCCGCTGTTGAAGCTCGTTTGCCTGCGCCTCAATCGACGCTGGACCACTTCGTCATCAGCGCTCGGGCAATTCTTCCCGAAATCAACAGCGAAGGTTTAAGGATTTTCAAGAAGCGCGCCTATGCTGAAGTGGCCGAGGGTGATTTTGTGCTTGTCGCCGTGGATCCGTCGACTGGATTGCATCGTGCCCGACGGCTGAGCGAGTTGCTTCCAGGTCCTGTCATGTTGCGTGATGCCGATAGCGGCTTTTGGTATCCGCGTACGGTCGTTGAGCCAACTACCCGAACCCAGGTCCAAAGATACCTTCCGGAAACGACCGATCTCGACGCCGACGCCTTCATCGCCAGGTTCGATGACAAGGACGTGGCAGAGCTTGAACTCAAGCGTATTGAGCTTGGGCTTCCTCAGTTGGACAGCAAACACATCAGCATCCCGAACCATCAAAATCGCGTTGCACAGTCCCATGAGGTCAGTGAGGCGTTTGCCATGTGGGGCAGGCTAAGCCAGGTATACAAGTGGCAAGGTCAGTCTGATCAGCGGGTCTATCGAGATGGGCAGTTAGCGGGGTTCAGACTGGATATCAATCTCACGCTATGGCCAGTCGACAAGCTGCTTTCATTGAAATTCAACTCAGTCGTTGCTTTGACTTTGAGAGGTTATGCACCGCTGAACCCTGACGTGTTTTTTGCGCAATTTCCAAACATTGAAAGTCTGACGGTCACAAGCCAGTTAATCACCAGAAGCCCCTTCCATGGCGCTATGGATGAGCGTGCTTACTCAAGATTCAATATGGATTCGCGCTTTACCGGGCTACTGGCGAGGCTTCCCCGTCTACGAGAACTGAACCTGCAGGATTGTGACTTACAGGCTGATTTTTCGGTGAGGGACATGACCAGACTGCAAGTGCTGAGGCTTGGTAGCACACAAGGGGCAGCGGTGAATGATTTGCCCGGCCCGTTGCGCTTTCGGGTGCCCGTTCAACACCGGAACGATTTTTTGCGAACGGATCCTGACATTTCCGGGATGACCGAGTTGCGTGTGCTGGATCTGACAGGCGCCGGATTACGACAAATCCCTTTCGGGCTCAATGCCGAAAACGGGCCGTCAAGACTGGAAGTATTGAGACTTGGTGACAATGAGCTTTCTGTCGCACCTTCACTTAAAGCAATGACTGCGTTACAGGAGCTGGATCTTTCCAATACCGGGTTAGACAGATTTCCGGAGGGCATCACCAATGAGATTCCCGGGAAAGTATTGAATCTGGCGAACAATCGAATTACATCGATTCCAGAATCCATTGAGCTCAGAGCAGGCTGCAATCTTATCGGCAACCCAATAACGGATCCGGCCTCCCTCCGGCGGCTGATACAGGCACGTATCAGAACAGGCGCCGATATCTGGCTGGGAGAACAGAGTAATGACCAATCGGCCAATCTTTGGCTGCGAAATGTGCCGCAAGAGCAGGCAACCGAGAAACTGGAGTTATGGAACAGCGTCAGTCATCCCGCGAGTTCCTTGAAGATCGGGATTCTGAAACTCAGTCGTACACCGGAATTTCACGTCGAGTATCCGCTTTTGCAGCGGCGGGTCTGGTGGTTTCTAAAGATCTACAGCGAGCGTGGCCCTGACGAGCGGGCACGCCTCAACGATATTTTGATCAATGAACCCAGCCCCGGGAAAATGCTGGACAGGCTGGAAGCCGAGATTCGGGAATATGACTCGGGACGGCAAAATCAGCCCCTGCATCATTTACCCAAACGGCCCCGGTTCGATTGACGCCGGACTCGATGTCGCGGCGAGCGATGTAAAAGCGGGAATCCCTGACCTGCCTGTATCAGGGTTCCCAAAAGGATGGACTTCGCTGTTGGCGGCGGTCCGGTGTAAAGAGGGAACCCCCGGCCTGCCTGTACCAAGGATCCCAAAAGGGTGGGCTCGTCGCGTTGCGGTGTGAGCCCGGTGTAAAGAGGGGAATCCCCGGCCTGCCTGTACCAAGGTCCCCGAAACGGGTGGTGAATCGAATCACCTGTGAGAGGTATTGCAGGGGGCGTGCCAGGTTTTCATCTGCTGAAACAAAAGAGCTGTTCAGAAACGCGAAAGCCCCGTAATTCGGGGCTTTCGCATTTGTGAAAAAGGATTCATCAGTGTTTTCAGGGTTGAGTTGTGGCGATGCGGCTGTGCGCGATCGCGGGTCATTGTGCATTGATGCGGTGCACGGTGGCCCCTCACCCTCACCCTCTCCCAGAGGGAGAGGGTGAGGGGCCCGGTCTGTTACGCCGACCTGAGATACCGAGCCGAACTCAAGCCTCGAAACCACCCGAGATCGGCTCCCTTTCCCCTCTCCCACTTGGGGGCGGTCCGACGTTTCGGGAGGGCTGGGGTGAGGGGGATCGATCCTGAGTACACGACAATCCTTAAGCGTTAACCCTCATCCCCCTCATCATCATCCCCGCCATCGACCTTCATCCCCAATTCCTTGATCTTGCGCGTCAGGGTATTGCGCCCCCAACCCAGCAACACCGCCGCATCACGCCGACGCCCGGCAGTGTGCTTCAACGCCGTCTCGATCATGATCCGCTCGAACGCTGGCACCGCGCTGTCGAGCAGGCTCGACTGGCCACGCGCCAACGCCTGATCGGCCCACTGACGCAGTGCCTGCTCCCAGTTGGTCACCGGCGCTGAATCCTGCGGCAGGTTCAGCAGCTCCGGTGGCAGGTCGCTGATGTGCACCTCGCGCCCGGACGCCATCACGGTGATCCAGCGGCAAGTGTTCTCCAGCTGCCGCACGTTGCCGCCCCACGGCAGGTTCTTCAGGTATTCCTCGGTCTCGCTCTTCAGCAGTTTCGGCTCGACCGCCAGTTCCTGTGCGGCGCGGCTGAGGAAGTGCTTGGCCAGGGTCGGGATGTCTTCACGACGATCCGACAGGCGCGGGATGTGGATGCGGATCACGTTGAGGCGGTGGAACAAGTCCTCGCGGAACTTGCCAGCGTGTACCAGGGTTTCCAGATTCTGGTGCGTCGCGGCGATGATGCGCACGTCGACCTTGACCGGCACATGCCCGCCCACGCGATAGAACTCGCCATCCGCCAGAACCCGCAGCAGACGGGTTTGTGTGTCCGCCGGCATGTCGCCGATTTCGTCGAGGAACAGCGTGCCGCCGTCCGCCTGCTCAAAGCGACCGCGACGCAGATTCGCCGCGCCGGTGAACGCGCCTTTCTCATGGCCGAACAACTCGGATTCCATCAGATCCTTTGGAATCGCCGCCATGTTCAGCGCGATGAACGGCGAGGCCGCGCGTGGGCTGTGGCGGTGCAGGGCGTGGGCGACCAGTTCTTTACCGGTGCCGGATTCGCCGTTGATCAGCACGGTGATGTTGGAGTGGCTCAGGCGGCCAATGGCGCGAAACACTTCCTGCATCGCCGGCGCTTCGCCGATGATTTCCGGGGTGCGCGTCAGTGCCGGCACGACTTCCAGGCCCTGCTGTTCTTGTGCGTGCTGATTGGCGCGCTTGACCAGCGATACCGCTTCATCAACGTCGAACGGTTTCGGCAGGTATTCGAAAGCGCCACCCTGATACGAGGCGACAGCGCTGTCCAGATCGGAGTGAGCGGTCATGATGATGACCGGCAACCGTGGGTGTTGCTCGCGAATCCGCGCCAGCAGATCCAGACCGCTGGCACCCGGCATGCGGATGTCGGAAATGATCACGTCCGGCTGCTGACGGGCCAGGCGACTCATCACGCCATCGGCGCTGTCGAAGCTCTGGGTGGTCATGCCTTCCTGTTGCAAGGCCTTTTCCAGAACCCAACGGATAGAACGGTCGTCATCGACGATCCACACGGTTTCACTACGGCTCATGTCGATGTGGCTCCTTGTTCCAGTGGCAGAAAGATCGAGAAGGTGGTGTGGCCTGGATGGCTGTCACACTCGATCAGGCCCTGGTGCTGGCTGATGATGTTCTGGGTAATGGCCAGGCCCAGCCCGGTACCGTCCGGGCGACCGCTGACCATGGGAAAGAAAATGGTTTCCTGTAGTTCCGCCGGGATCCCGGGGCCGTTGTCGATGATCTCGATCTTGGTCACCAGGCGATGGCGGACGTGGCCAATGGTGAACTGGCGCATGGTCCGGGTGCGCAGACTGATGCGGCCCAGGCGCAGTTCGTTCTGGCTGCTGATCGCCTGCATCGCATTGCGCACGATGTTCAGCACAGCCTGAATCATTTGCTCGCGGTCGATCAGCACGTCGGGAATGCTTGGGTCGTAGTCACGCACCAAGGTGATGCAGCCCTGGCTTTCGGCTTCGACCAGGTGGCAGACGCGTTCGAGCACTTCATGGACGTTGCACATCGCCAGCGATGGCAGCTTGTTCGAGCCGAGCATGCGGTCGACCAGATTGCGCAGGCGGTCAGCCTCTTCAATGATCACGTTGGTGTAATCGCGCAAACTTTCTTCCGGCAGCTCGCGGGCCAGCAGTTGGGCGGCGCCACGGATGCCGCCGAGCGGATTCTTGATCTCATGGGCGAGACCGCGCACCAGCATCTTGCTGGTTTCCTGTTTGGACAGCTGCGCTTCTTCCTTGGTGATCCGCAGCAAGCGGTCACGCGGATGAACCTCCAGCAGGAGCATGGTCGCGCCGTTGCTGAGGATCGGCGTCACCGCGTAATCCACGGTCAACGTCTGGCCGGTGAGGGCGGTGAGCATCGCTTCGCGCTTGGTAAACGGATGCGCCTGCTCCACCGCCTGACGCAGGGAATTCAGCGCCTCGGTGGACTCGGTGAACAGCTCGCTGATGAACTGCCCATGGCTGCGCTGCCCACTGATAGCGAGCAGCATCTCCGCCGCCGGGTTCATGTACTCAAGGCGCAATTCGGCGTCGAGCAGAATGGTGGCGGTGGTCAGGTTGTCGAGCAGCAAACGGTGGATTGCGTCGCTAATGGTCATCGGAGCCTCTTTTGGGGGCGGAGCGTGCGCAACAAGCAAGCGTCGGTGAACGGAAAATGCAAAAACCAAACCAAGGCTCCGAAAAGAAGCGTTTAGCCCGTGAAACAGGCGTTTGACGCTCGTTTGCGTGGCACAGGGTCAGCTCTCACGGGTAGTTTCGAACCAAAATGGGTTGCGATATGGGTACGGTGCAGCCTGCTGCACCAATATAGTGCGCAAAGCTGAATAGCGTTAGAAGAAACGCAGGAAGGGGTTTTTCGGCTCGGGCGGTTTGTCTTTCAAGGGACATTCCGGGCGGACGCCGTAATCGGAGGTGGTGCAGGGTTTGACCTGGCGTTTCTGTGCGAGGGAGATGCGCAGCATGTGGAAGGGCTGGTTGGCGGTGCGTTCGACGGTACGGCCTTCGGCGTCGAGGATTTCCACTGAAAGATTGTGGCTGCCACGGTCGATGTTGCTCAGCGGGAAGACCGGGCTCAGGCCCGGTTCGCCGGTGGCTTGGCCATCCAGCAGCAGCCGGTAGCGATGACCTTTTTGCAGGCCCGGCTCGCTGGTGACGCTGACGATGATTTCGCCGGCGCTGCTGCGAATCGTGGCATCGGGTTCGGGCACCAGGATGCGTAACATGTCGTAGTGGAACGGTGGTTGTTCCGGGGATTTTTTTGCCGTGGTAACTGGCGTGTTGGCCGTTGGGTTTGCGGACATGCGATTGCTGGTCGCGATAGGTACGCGCTTGGCGTTGCTGCGGGGCTGATCGGTAAATACACGATTGCCTTGGGCGTCGGTGTAGGTGAAGACCTCTGCCGAAGCTTGCAGCGTCATCAGTGCCGACAGGACGAACAACCACGCGCGGATCATGGCTTGTGCACCCGCTGCACGCTGAGGGCTACTGGCGGACTTTGCTGGATGACCGTTTGCCCATCAATCACCTGCACCGCCAGACGATGCTCGCCGCGATCTATGTCTACCAGTTGCAGGATCGGCACGTTGCTCGGCTGGCCGTAAGGCTCATCGTCCAATACCAGCCTTAATTGATGCGGCGCTTGCAGGCGCGGCTTGATCAGCACATTGACAGTGAACGTGCCGTTGTTGGCGCGCAGGGCTTCTTCGGTCGGCAGGCCGGCGAGTTCGAGAATGTCGTAGGCATTGCGCGCAGGTTGACGGTTGTCGACATCCGCCGCAGGTGGCGCACTTGGCGCTTGTGGCTCGACACGGTTGAGCGGCGGCAAATCCACCGGTTGCGCCTGTACGCCGTCCGGCGAGTGATCGCTGTAGACCGTGTTGCCGTTGGCATCGGTGTACTTGTAGATCTGCGCGGCGGCGGGGAGGGCGATCAGCAGCAGTATGTAGAGAAAGGTGCGACCCATGAAATCGACCGGGATTGAAAACGATGGGTGCAGCATAGGACAGTCGCGGCAGTTGGCCCAACCCGGCTCACATCCGGAGATCATTCAGACGCCACAAATCGCAGGCAATAAAAAAGGCCTCCCGAAGGAGGCCTCTTTTTGTCACGCCGCATAGCGCGGCGCTACCGGATCAGCAGCTGTAGTACAGCTCATATTCCAGTGGATGTACGAAGGTGCGAACCTTGATTTCTTCTTCCGATTTCAGTGCGATGTAAGCGTCGATGAAGTCGTCGGAGAATACGCCGCCCTTGGTCAGGAACGCGCGGCCCTTGTCCAGCTCTTCCAGGGCTTCTTTCAGGCTGCCGCAAACTTGCGGGATCTCTTTCGCCTCTTCAGGCGGCAGGTCGTACAGGTTTTTGTCAGCAGCGTCGCCTGGGTGGATCTTGTTCTGGATACCGTCCAGACCGGCCATCAGCAGTGCTGCGAAGGCCAGGTACGGGTTGGCAGCCGGATCCGGGAAGCGTGCTTCGATACGGCGGGCTTTCGGGCTCGACACGTAAGGAATACGGATCGAAGCGGAACGGTTGCGGGCCGAGTAGGCCAGCATTACCGGCGCTTCGAAGCCTGGCACCAGACGCTTGTAGGAGTTGGTCGCCGGGTTGGTGAAGCCGTTCAGGGCCTTACCGTGTTTGATGATGCCGCCGATGAAGTACAGAGCGGTATCGGACAGGCCGGCATAGCCTTCACCAGCGAAGGTGTTCTTGCCGTCTTTCCAGATCGACATGTGGACGTGCATGCCCGAACCGTTGTCGCCGTACAGTGGCTTCGGCATGAAGGTCGCGGTGCGGCCGTAAGCGTCAGCAACGTTGTGGACAACGTACTTCAGGGTTTGGGTTTCGTCGGCTTTCTTCACCAGGGTGTTGAACTTGACGCCGATTTCGTTCTGGCCGGCAGTTGCCACTTCGTGGTGGTGAACTTCGACGGTCAGGCCCATTTCTTCCAGTGCGTTGCACATGGAGGTACGGATTTCGTGGTCGTGGTCGAACGGCGGAACCGGGAAGTAGCCGCCTTTGACGCCTGGACGGTGACCTTTGTTGCCACCTTCGACGTCCTGGTCGGACATCCACGAACCTTGCTCGGAGTAGATCTTGAACATCGAGCCGGAGATGTCCGACTTGAATTTCACCGAGTCAAAGATGAAGAACTCAGGCTCTGGACCGGCGAACACGGTGTCACCGATGCCGGTGGCTTTCAGGTGTTCTTCGGCACGCTTGGCGATCGCACGTGGGTCGCGGTCGTAGCCTTGCATGCTCGAAGGTTCGATGATGTCGCACACCAGGATCAGGGTGGCGTCTTCGGTGAACGGGTCGAGAACGGCAGTTTCGTCAACCGGCATCAGGATCATGTCGGAGGCTTCGATGCCTTTCCAGCCAGCAATGGAGGAACCGTCGAACATTTTGCCGACTTCGAAGAAGTCTTCGTCCAAAGCATCGCGAGCCGGCATGGTCACGTGGTGCTGAGTGCCTTTGGTGTCCGTGAAGCGCAGATCAATCCACTTGACGTCATGATCTTTGATGAGTTGAACCGTCTTCGACATACTGTCCTCCGGGTGGCTTAGGGCTAGTAGTGGATGCCCTTAAAGTTGGGTGATGCCGGCGCAGATACTCTGCCAAGGCAACCTGCCTCACAAGGGAGCAAATTGCATGCCAGTGCCCCAGCATGGGTTTTTTGCCCCAAATTCACGCTTATAAAGGTGCAAAGCACCTGAATGCAGAAAATCTCGCCCTTTAATGTAGCGTGACAAATCGAAAACGACCTGTTTTGGTGCACACAAAACCTTCTGCACATTAACTGGTTAAACCTTGAGCAATTTCCGCTATAATCCGCGCCCCCCTTTTTCGGCTGGCCGTTCGCGCGCTGTTTTCATGAAACTAATCGTAAAAGTCTTCCCCGAGATCACCATCAAAAGCCGACCTGTCCGGACGAAGTTCATCCGCCAGTTGGCCAAGAACATCCGCACCGTGCTCCGTGACCTGGACCCGGCCGTGGTGGTGAACGGCGTGTGGGACAATCTCGAGCTGGAAACCCGCGTTACCGACCCCAAAGCCTTGAAAGAGATGGGTGAGCGCCTGACCTGCATGCCGGGCATCGCGCACTTTCTGCAGATCGACGAGTATCCGCTGGGCGACTTCGACGACATCACCGAGAAGTGCAAACAGCATTACGGCGATGCACTGGCGGGGAAGATTTTTTCGGTGCGTTGCAAGCGCGCGGGCAAACACACGTTCAGCTCGATGGACGTCGAAAAATACGTCGGCAGCAAGCTGCGCCGTGAGTGCGGTGCTGCCGGTATCGACCTGAAAGCGCCGGAAATCGAAGTCCGCATCGAAGTTCGCGACAAACGGTTGTTCGTCATCCACAGCCAGCACAACGGCATCGGCGGTTACCCGCTCGGCGCTCTGGAGCAGACGCTGGTATTGATGTCCGGCGGCTTTGACTCGACGGTTGCGGCTTACCAGATCATTCGTCGCGGCCTGATGACGCACTTCTGCTTCTTCAATCTGGGCGGTCGTGCCCACGAATTGGGCGTGATGGAAGTCGCGCATTTCATCTGGAAGAAGTACGGCAGCTCGCAACGCGTGCTATTTGTCAGTGTTCCGTTCGAAGAAGTGCTGGGCGAAATTCTCGGCAAAGTCGATAACAGTCATATGGGCGTCGTATTGAAGCGTATGATGTTGCGCGCGGCTTCCAACATCGCCGATCGCCTGCACATCGAAGCGCTGGTTACCGGCGAGGCGATCTCCCAGGTGTCGAGCCAGACCCTGCCGAACCTCTCGGTGATCGACTGCGTGACTGACAAGCTGGTCCTGCGTCCGCTGATCGTGGCGCACAAGCAGGACATCATCGACACGGCCAACGAGATCGGCACCGCCGATTTTGCCCGGCACATGCCGGAATACTGCGGGGTCATTTCGGTTAATCCGAAGACAGCCGCCAAACGCGGTCGCGTTGAGCACGAAGAGAAAGAATTCGACATGGCGGTGCTCGAGCGTGCGCTCGAAAACGCCAAACTGGTGCCGATCGATCGAGTGATCGACGAATTGGGCCAGGACGTACAGATTGAAGAAGTCAGCGAAGCACTGGCCGGCCAGATCGTGATCGACATCCGTCACCCGGATGCCGCCGAGGATGAGCCGCTGGAACTTGCTGGCGTAGAAGTACAGACGATGCCGTTCTACGCAGTGAACGCTCGTTTCAAGGAGCTGGATCCGACTCGCCAGTACCTGCTGTATTGCGACAAAGGCGTGATGAGTCGCCTGCATGCTCACCATTTGCTCAGTGAGGGGCATGCCAATGTGCGCGTTTATCGACCGAGCTAAGTGCCCGGGGCTGTTTGCCTGTGGCCTGCGTCACCGGCCCCCCGACACCGCCGTCAAGCTGTAACGGCCATGCCGGACACTACTGTTAATCGCTGCCAAGACTTGTCAGCAAACCGAATCCTCTGATCGAGATACACAAGTGATCGAAAATCTACGTAACATCGCCATCATTGCCCACGTTGACCATGGTAAGACCACCCTGGTAGACAAACTCCTGCGTCAATCCGGCACCCTGGAGCGCAACGAGCTCAACGACGAGCGCGTGATGGACTCCAACGACCAGGAAAAAGAGCGCGGTATTACCATTCTGGCGAAAAACACCGCCATCAACTGGAACGGCTACCACATCAACATCGTGGACACCCCGGGCCACGCCGACTTCGGCGGCGAAGTTGAACGCGTAATGTCGATGGTCGACTCCGTTCTGCTGCTGGTTGACGCTCAAGACGGCCCTATGCCGCAAACCCGTTTCGTGACCAAGAAGGCTTTCGAAGCCGGCCTGCGTCCGATCGTGGTAATCAACAAGGTTGACCGTCCAGGCGCGCGTCCGGACTGGGTTCTGGACCAGATCTTCGACCTGTTCGACAACCTCGGTGCAACCGAAGAACAACTGGACTTCCAGGTTGTTTACGCCTCGGCCCTGAACGGCATTGCCGGTCTGGATCACACCGCCATGGCTGAAGACATGACTCCGCTGTACCAAGCGGTCGTCGACCACGTTCCGCCTCCGGCCGTTGACCGTGACGGTCCGTTCCAGATGCAGATCTCCGCTCTGGACTACAACAGCTTCCTGGGTGTTATCGGTGTTGGCCGTATCGCTCGTGGTCGCGTCAAGCCGAACACCCCGGTTGTCGCTATCAGCGCCGACGGCAAGCGCCGCAACGGTCGTATCCTGAAGCTGATGGGTCACCACGGTCTGCACCGCATTGACGTTGAAGAAGCAGCAGCCGGCGACATCGTCTGCATCAGCGGCTTCGACGAGCTGTTCATCTCCGACACTCTGTGCGATATCAACACCGTCGAGGCGATGAAGCCGCTGACCGTTGACGAGCCAACCGTTTCCATGACCTTCCAGGTAAACGACTCACCATTCTGCGGTAAAGAAGGCAAGTTCGTGACCTCCCGTAACATCAAGGATCGTCTGGACAAAGAGCTGCTGTACAACGTTGCACTGCGCGTTGAAGAAGGCGACTCGGCTGACAAGTTCAAGGTTTCCGGCCGTGGTGAGCTGCACCTCTCGGTACTGATCGAAACCATGCGTCGCGAAGGCTTCGAGCTGGCCCTGGGCCGTCCTGAAGTGATCATCCGTGAAGTTGACGGCGTGAAGCAGGAACCGTTCGAAAACGTAACCATCGACATCCCTGAAGAATCGCAGGGCAAGGTCATGGAAGAGATGGGTCTGCGTAAGGGCGACCTGAGCAACATGGTGCCGGATGGCAAGGGCCGTGTTCGTCTGGAATACAACATCCCTGCTCGCGGTCTGATCGGTTTCCGTAACCAGTTCCTGACCCTGACCAACGGTGCTGGCATCCTGACCTCGATCTTCGACCGTTACGCTCCAGTGAAGTCGGGCCACATGTCCGGTCGTCAGAACGGCGTTCTGGTTTCGGTTGAAACCGGTAAGGCACTGACCTACTCGCTGGAAACCCTGCAGGCTCGTGGCAAGCTGTTCGTAGAACACGGCCAGGAGATCTACAACGGTCAGATCGTTGGTCAGAACAGCCGCGATAACGACCTGGGTGTAAACCCAACCAAAGGCAAGAAGCTCGACAACATGCGTGCTTCGGGTAAAGACGAAACCATCGCTCTGGTACCACCTGTTCGCTTCACTCTGGAACAGGCTCTGGAATACATCCAGGAAGACGAGCTGTGCGAAGTCACGCCTAAGTCCATCCGTCTTCGCAAGAAGATCCTGGACGAAAGCGAGCGTACCCGCGCTGCCAAGAAAGCCAAGGCGTAATCTAGCCCTGGAATAAAAAACGCCCCCGGTCGCGAGACCGGGGGCGTTTTTGTTTGTCTGGGGGAAGTGTGTTGAAGCTGAAAAGCCCCTCACCCTAGCCCTCTCCCAGAGGGAGAGGGAACTGATCGGGGGATGCTCAGGAAATGCATCGACCTGAGTGAATTCTGCCGAATCCAGAATCGATTTGGCGGGCTGTCCCGAATCCATAATCGACTGGGTGTTTCAGGTCGATGTATGGCGCCATACACCTCGGTCGGCTCCCTCTCCCTCCGGGAGAGGGCTGGGGGAGGGTTGGCTTTTAGAACTTCTCGATCGCGCGGAAATTCTGCACGCGCTCAACTTCCTTCGGCTTATAAGCGCAATACCCAGGACGCGGGCCGATCTTCGGGTGATTGCGGCAGGTGTCCGGACGCTTGTCATAAATGGTGCACAGGCGGCTCTTACGATCCAGGTAGTAGCAATCGTTGTTGCTCATGCGCTGCAGGGTGAAAATCCCCGACTTCTGATTGAAGCGCTCGACCAGGCCTTCCTTCTGCAAACGCTTGGCGATGTTCTTTGGCGGGTCGCCCAGTTCGAACTCGTCGACCACGCCGATGCGCACCAGATCCTTGATCTTCACTTCGACCGGCAGCGTGCAGCAGCTGGACATGCAAGAGCCGCACATCGGGGCCGAATATTTCGCCCACGTATCGAGACGATCGATCTCGGCGGCGGCAATCAGGTTGGGCTTCATCATCGGGAGTTACCAGGCGTGTGTGCATCAGGGCGCGCGATCATACCGGGACTGGTGGATTTTTGAACAACCTTTCGCCAGATTTTTTCTCGATGCAGGCACTTTGCCGGAAAATTCGGCACGGCCCCTGCATTCATTAGCCCATCCGCCAAGGTTATGCCGGGCCAGCTCACAGTCTCAGGAAATACTGCCGAACCAGCGCCTCGACCGTCGGTCAGACCGTCTAGGCTCAGACAATTCCCGCTCGCTCGAGGTCCTATTGATGACTCAAGAACCACTAGTTCGCGAAGCAGAGGTGGCCGCATTCCGCGATGCCGTCCTGACCAAGCTCACCTACGCGGTGGGCAAAGACCCCGACCACGCCTTCGACCATGACTGGTTCGAAGCCATCGCATTGGCGGCGCGTGATCACATGGTCGAGCACTGGATGGACCACACCCGGCAGATCTACCGCAAAGGTCAGAAGCGGGTGTACTACCTCTCGCTGGAATTCCTTATCGGTCGCTTGCTCTACGACAGCCTGAGCAACCTTGGCCTGCTCGATGTCGCCCGTGAAGCGTTGACCGAGCTCGGTGTCGACCTGGAACGTATCCGTTTGCTGGAGCCTGATGCAGCGCTCGGCAATGGTGGCCTCGGGCGTCTGGCCGCGTGCTTCATGGAAAGCATGTCGACCCTCGGCATCGCCGGTCACGGTTATGGCATTCGTTATGAACACGGCTTGTTCCGCCAGGCCATCGTCGACGGCTGGCAGCAGGAGCAGACCGAGCACTGGCTGGACTTCGGCAACCCGTGGGAGTTTGAACGGCCAGAGGTCGTCTACACCATCGGCTTCGGTGGCAGCGTCGAAACCGTCACTGACGCTTCCGGCAAATCCAGACAAGTCTGGTCGCCGGCCGAAACCGTCCGCGCGATTGCTTACGACACGCCAGTGGTGGGCTGGCGCGGGGCAAGCGTCAACACCTTGCGTCTGTGGCGTGCGCGGGCCATGGAAGATTTGCACCTGGAACGTTTCAACGCCGGTGACCATTTGGGCGCGGTGGCCGAAGTGGCCCGGGCGGAAAGTATCTCCCGCGTGCTCTACCCAGCGGACAGCACCGAAGCCGGGCAGGAACTGCGCCTGCGTCAGGAATACTTCTTTGTCGCCGCTTCGCTTCAGGATCTGCTGCGTCGCCATCGCAACATGCACACTTCGGTGCTGACCCTGGGCGATCATGCAGCGATTCAGCTCAACGACACGCACCCGTCAATTGCCGTGGCCGAACTGATGCGCCAACTGGTCGACGTCTACGATGTGGCCTGGGATGCGGCGTGGCAAGTGACGGTCGACACACTGTCGTACACCAACCACACGCTGCTCCCGGAAGCGCTGGAGACCTGGCCGGTCGGCCTGATGGAACGCATGCTGCCGCGACACATGCAGATCATTTACCTGATCAACGCTCAGCACATCGACTCGCTGCGGGCCAAAGGCATTCACGATTTCGACGTGCTGCGCGCGGTGTCGCTGATCGAAGAAGACAATGGTCGCCGCGTGCGCATGGGCAACCTCGCGTTCCTTGGTTCGCACAGTGTTAACGGTGTGTCCGGGCTGCACACGCAGCTGATGCGCAGCACGGTATTTTCCGAGCTGCACAAGTTGTATCCGGAGCGGATCAACAACAAAACCAACGGCATTACCTTCCGCCGCTGGCTGTTCCAGGCCAACTCCGAATTGACCTCAATGCTGGTCGACTCACTGGGCCCGGAGGTGCTGGATAACCCCGAAGAGCGCCTGCTCGATCTCGAGCCGTTCGCCGAGAAAACCGCGTTCCGCAAAGCCTTCGCCGAGCAACGGCTGCACAGCAAGAAAGCCCTGGCCTATCTGATTCATGAACGGCTGGGCATCGCGGTCAATCCGGCGGCGATGTTCGATGTGCAGGTCAAACGCATCCACGAATACAAACGCCAGTTGCTCAACCTGATGCACACCGTGGCGCTGTATCAGGCGATTCGCGCCGAGCCGGAAGTCGACTGGGTGCCGCGAGTGAAGATCTTCGCCGGTAAGGCAGCGGCGAGTTATCACCAGGCCAAACTGATCATCAAGCTGACCAACGATATCGCCCGCGTGGTCAACAACGATCCGACTGTGCGCGGTCTGCTGAAAGTGGTGTTCCTGCCCAACTACAACGTCAGTCTGGCGGAGAGCATCATTCCCGCAGCGGACCTGTCCGAGCAGATTTCCACCGCCGGTTTCGAGGCCTCGGGCACCAGTAACATGAAGTTCGGCCTCAACGGCGCGCTGACCATCGGCACGCTGGACGGCGCCAACGTGGAAATGTGCGAGCGCATCGGTGCCGAACACATGTTCATCTTCGGCCTCAGCGCGCAGCAGGTTGAAGCGCGCAAACAGAACCACGAGTTCAGCGCGGTGCCGGACATCGCTGCGTCCCATCGTCTGAACGATGTGCTGCAAGCGATCCGTAGCGGGGTGTTCTCGCCGGATGACACCTCGCGTTATACCGGGCTGATCGATTCGCTGGTGGATTACGACCGTTTCCTGGTTTGCGCCGACTTCGATTCCTACTGGGAAGCGCAGAAACGCGTTGAAGCGCATTGGCACGACTCCAATAACTGGTGGCGGTCGGCAGTGCTCAATACGGCGCGGATGGGCTGGTTCTCGTCAGACCGGACGATTCGTGAGTACGCCACGGATATCTGGAAAGCGTTGGAGTAACTTTCCGTTCGGCTCGATATAATCCCGCGCCGGAAAAGATCGCAGCCTTCGGCAGCCCCTACACAGGTGTTCGCATAACCCTGTAGGAGCTGTCGAAGGCTGCGATCTTTTTGGGTCAGGCTGCGCTAATCTTCCCGGATTGGCCTTTGCGCTTAGGGATATCGACCATGCAATGGATGTTCATGTTGATCGGGCTGGTGCTCGGCTGGCTGCTCGACGAGTCGTTCAGTGATGCGCTGTTGGGCGCGTTGCTGGGGCTGGTGATCGGGCAGACGATCCGCATCGCGCGGCTAGGCTCGCAGGCGACGGAGCAGCAGCGTCAACTTGAGCAGGCGAAGGTCGCTTTGCAGGGAGTCGAACAGCGTCTGTTTCTGCTCGAAGGCGCACCGGTTCGCGGCGCGTCGCCACCGAGTGCGGCGCCCGTTTCCGAACCCGTTGTAGAACCCGTCAAAACAGCCGAAGAATCCCCGGCGCCCGAGCTGATCTGGGAGCTGCCGCCTGAGCTCGAACCGATTTCCGCCGTTGCCAGCGAAACCAGTCAAGCCCTGCCCGCCGATGTCTGGCGCCTCAACGACGTTACCCCCGAACCGCCAGCGCCCGTCGAACCCCGTGGCCCGAACCTGATCGAACGCGGCATCAGCGCCGCGCGCAATTGGTTGTTTGGCGGCAACACGGTGCTGCGGGTCGGCGTGGTGTTGTTGTTCTTCGGGCTGGCGTTCCTGCTGCGCTACGCCACTGAAGGCATGGTCGTGCCGATCGAATTGCGTTACGCCGGTGTCGCGGCGGCAGCGTTGGGTCTGCTCGCGCTGGGTTGGTGGCTGCGGCGGCGCAACAGCAATTACGCCTTGATGCTGCAAGGCACCGGGATTGCGGTGCTGTATCTGACGGTGTTTGCGGCGATGCGTCTGCACCCGTTGCTCGATCCATCCGCTGCGCTCGGCCTGCTGGTGGCGGTCACGGTTTTCTCGGCGATTCTCGCCATTACCCAGGATGCTTTGGGACTTGCCGCAGCGGCTGCGCTGGGCGGGTTTGCCGCGCCGATCCTGACCTCGACCGGCGCTGGCAACCACGTCGCGCTGTTCAGTTATTTCGCGCTGCTCAACGCCGGCATTCTCGCCATCGCCTGGTTCAAGGCCTGGCGCCTGCTCAACCTGATTGGTTTCGTCGGCACCTTCGGCATCGGTTTCGCCTGGGGTTTGCGTTCGTATGCGCCGGAGCTGTTGTGGAGCACCGAGCCGTTCCTGATTCTGTTCTTCCTGATGTACCTCGCCATCGGCCTGCTGTTCGCCCGACGCAAATTGCTCGACATGCCCGATGCCCCGGCGGAGGACGACCGCGAGGCGCTGCTGCACTGGTCTGCGCGCAAGGGCGATTACGTCGACGGCACGATGCTGTTTGGCCCGCCGATCATTGGCTTTGGGTTGCAGTTCGCGTTGATCCAGCACCTGGAATTCGCGGCGGCATTCAGTGCGCTGGCGCTGGGCATGATTTACATGGCACTGGCCAAGGTGTTGATGGGTGGCCGTGCGGTTTTGCTGGGCGAAACCTGTCTGGCGCTCGGAGTGATTTTTGCCAGCCTGGCGATCCCGCTGGGGCTGGATGCGCGCTGGACTTCAGCCGCATGGGCGGTGGAAGGTGCAGGGATTTTCTGGCTCGGTCTGCGTCAGCATCGGCCGTTCGCCCGGGCCTTTGCCTTGCTGCTGCAACTGGGTTCGGCGCTGGCGTTTCTCAGTCAGTTACGCGTCGGCGAAAGCAGTCTGCTCGACGGTGCACCGCTGGGCGCGTTGATGCTCGGGATTGCGTTGCTGTTCAGCTTCTATCAACTGCGCAAGGCCTCGCCGGAACAGGCCTCACCTTGGGAGCGTCAAGGCTTGCCGGTATTGGCGTGCCTGGGGCTGACCTTCCTCTACCTGCTGGCGCCGCTGTTCTTTTTCGTTCAGGCCACGGCGATCAGTTGGGCGCTGGCCGGGTTGGCGACTTTGTTTGTCGGTCTGCGCATCCATTCGCGTACCTTCCTGTTCTGCGCGTTTGCCGTGCAGTTGCTTGGCGGCGCGTTGTTCCTGCTGCGTCTGCAAGGCGCGGGCGAGGGGTCGGCGGCAGTGTTCAGCGCCGGCTGGAGCGGTTTGCTCAGCGCGTCGTTGATCGGTCTGGCGTTGATCGCCGGCATGCTGTTGGCGGCTCGCGATGAAATGGTGCGCGGCGATGTGCGTCTGCTGCGCGGTCTGTCGGTAGTGCTGCTGGCCGGTCTGGTGTTGATCAATCTGGCAGTGCTGTTCGTGCTGCCGTGGCAAACGGCGAGTGCGGTGTGGGCCGCGAGTGGTTTGCTGATCATCTGGCTGAGTCTGTACCTCAAGCAGCGTGTCAGTTTCGTTTTCGGCTTGTTGTTGCAGGTGATTGGTGGCGCGGCGTTTTTGCTGGCCGGCCCCGAGTTGCTCGGGCCAATGTCCAGCGAAGGCCTGAAACCGTTGGCCCATGGCGGATTCTGGACGCCGCTGGTACTGGGCCTGGCGGCGATGATCGGTGCCTGGCGCCTGCAACTGGGCAACCACGCATCAGCATTCGATGCGCTGAGTCTGCAGCGCTTGTCCGAAGTACTGCTGGTGTGGGGCGCCGGTTGGTGGGCGTTGGCGTGGATCAGTGAGGTGCTGCGGTTTGCTTCGCCGACTCTGCAAGGCACGTTGTTGCTGTTGGTCGCGGCGCTCAGTGTGGCGCTGTGGACGCTACTGTCGCTGCGGTTGAAATGGCCGGCGCTGGGCTTGCTCTGCACTTTGCTGATTCCGGCTGCGGCACTGGTATTGCTCGCCGCTTGGCATTCGCGTTATCACCCGGCGGCCGACTTTGGCTGGCTGGCATGGACGGCGGTGTTCGCCGTGCACTTCGTCAGTCTGCGACGTCTGGCGCCGATGCTGCCGGCGCGCGCCTTGAGCGCGGCGCATGTGCTCGGCTGCTGGCTGCTGATCGGCGTGCTGGCGCTGGAGTTGCGCTACGGTCTGCTGCTGTTGTCCGAGCAATACAACGCCTGGCGCTGGCTGGGCTGGGCGATTCTGCCGAGCGTTTATCTGTTGCTGGCGGCGGCACCGCGCAGCTGGCCGTGGCCGGTGACGGCTTTTGCCCGCGAGTATCGCTTGTACGCTGCGGCGCCGCTGGCGGTGCTGATGCTGGCGTGGTTCTGGCTGGCCAATGGCGTCAGTGATGGCAACGCCGAACCGCTGCCTTATGTGCCGCTGCTCAACCCGTTGGAATTGGGGCTGCTGTTCGCGCTGTTTGGTGTTTATGTGTGGTCGCGCAGTGCGGTTTCGCAGCTGTCGATTCGCCAGGACTATGCCGAATACGCGACGCAACTGGTCGCCGGGGTTTCGCTGTTCGCTTTCTGCACTGCGCTGGTGACCCGCGCGGCACACCATTGGGCGGGAATCCCGTTCGAGTTGGACACGCTGCTCGCCTCTATGCTGGTGCAGGCCGGGTTGTCGATCGTCTGGACGCTGATGGCGCTGGGGTTGATGATTGGCGGCCATCTGCGCCATCGCCGCGAAGTGTGGCTGATCGGCGCGGCGCTGATTGCACTGGTGGTGGCCAAACTGATTTTTGTCGAATTGAGCAACCGTGGCGGTCTCGCCCGGATCGTCTCGTTTATCGGTGTCGGCGTGTTGCTGCTGGTGGTCGGCTATTTTGCGCCGCTGCCGCCCAAACGCGTCGACGCTGAACCGGCGGCTGACAAACCGGCCCCGGACACCGAAGGAGTTTCATCTTGAGTCGCATGCGAAATCTGGGTTGGTTGGCGTTGGGCGTGGTGATGGCGGCCGGAGCTCAGGAAAAACCGGCGGACTTCGCCACGCAGGTGCCGCTGGCGGTAAGCGGCAACGGTCCGTGGTATCGCCTCGAATTGCCGTTGAGCGTGCAATTGCAGGCGCGCCAGACTGATCTCAGTGACTTGCGGGTGTTCAATGCTGCTGGGGAAGCGCAGGCCTACGCCTTGGCGCGCGAGTCTGCGCAGACCCGCGACGAGGGCCAGTTGCATGAGGTGAAATGGTTCCCGCTGTACAACGCCGCCGACGCCAGCGAACGCGCGCCGAACGTGCGTGTGCAATCGACCACCAACGGCACGCTGGTCGAGGTGCAGCCGTCCAGCCAGTTGGAGGCGGGTGAAGAGGTGCTGCGTGGCTGGCTGCTGGATGCCAGTGCGATCAAGGCGCCGTTGCAGCAGTTGATCCTCGATTGGACCAGCGAGCGTGACGGCTTCCAGCGCTTCAGCATCGAAGCCAGCGACGACCTGCAGCATTGGCAAGCGTGGGGCGAAGGGCAGGTGGCACGGCTGACCTTTTCCGATGAGCGCATCGAGCAGCACGAAGTGACACTGCCGAGGCAATCGGCGCGTTATGTGCGGTTGCTGTGGGAGTCGCCGAATTCGGCGCCGATCCTGACGGCGGCACAACTCAAAAGCAGTGATCCGCGCAATGTGCCGCTGCCGTTGGTCTGGTCGCCGGCATTGGCCGGCAGCAGCACCAAGGCTGGGGAATACACCTGGCAGCTGCCGATGGGGTTGAACATCGAGCGCGTACAGGTTGAGTTGAAACAGCCGAACAGCCTGGCGCCGGTGACGCTGGCCGGCCGTCGCGAAAGCAGCTTGCCGTGGCAGACGTTGGGCAATGGCTTGCTGTATCGCCTGACCCAGAATGGCCAGGATGTGGTGCAGAACGAATTGCAGCTCTACGGGCAGACCGTGCAGCAGTTGAAGCTGAGCGTGGATGAGCGTGGCGGTGGTCTGGGCGAGCAGGCGCCGAGTCTGAAATATGCGGTGCGGGCGACGCAGGTGATTTTCCTCGCGCGCGGGGAGGGGCCGTACAGTCTGGCGTTGGGTAATCCGAGCGTGAGGACGGCGAATCTGCCGTTGGCGACGCTGATTCCGGATTTCAAACCGGAGAAACTGGCGGCGTTGGGTAAGGCTGCGGTTCAGGGGGAGGCGGTTGTCGCGCAAACTTCGACTGCTTCAGCGGCGGCGGTGGCTGAGACCAATTGGAAGAAGATCGGTCTGTGGGCGGTGTTGTTGTTGAGTGTGGTTTTTCTTGGGGCGATGGCGTTCAGCTTGTTGCGCAAGCCGCCGACCAACACCTGAGAATGGCTGGCGCTGCGCGCCATTCGCTGGCAAGCCAGCTCCCACAGGTTATTGGGTGTACACGAAATAGGTGAACGACCGAAGTCCTTGTGGGAGCTGGCTTGCCAGCGATGACGGCCGATCAATCATCAAAAATCCTCAAACTGCCGCTATCACTCAACCACCATCCGTCCCGAACCGGACTACGCTAAACCCGCTACCTGAACTCTCCACCGACAATCACGTCTCATACAGGCAATTACACCCCAACGCACGTTACCGGGCGTCTTCGCTCGCTACGTTTTCAGACTCCCTGTAAACTGCGCGGGTTTTTAGCCCCCCATTCCACCGGAGCCGTCCATGTCCCGCGTTACCCTGAGTCGCTATTTGATTGAGCAGACCCGCAGCAATAACACTCCTGCCGATCTGCGCTTCCTGATCGAAGTGGTGGCGCGTGCCTGCAAAGAGATCAGCCACGCCGTGTCCAAAGGCGCCCTGGGTGGTGTGCTGGGCAGCATGGGCACTGAAAACGTCCAAGGCGAAGTGCAGAAGAAGCTCGACGTGATCTCCAACGAGATCCTGCTCGAAGCCAACGAATGGGGCGGTCACCTGGCCGGCATG
The DNA here is from genome assembly GCF_031931925.1 of Pseudomonas sp. rhizo66. Lineage (NCBI taxonomy): Bacteria > Pseudomonadati > Pseudomonadota > Gammaproteobacteria > Pseudomonadales > Pseudomonadaceae > Pseudomonas > Pseudomonas sp. rhizo66. The sequence goes on along the minus strand of NZ_JAUJWZ010000026.1, from coordinate 18,130 downwards.
GCGTCCGAAGAAATGGACAATGCCTACCAGATCCCGGGCAAATACCCGAAAGGCGCCTACCTGCTGGTATTCGACCCACTGGACGGTTCGTCGAACATCGACATCAACGCCCCGGTCGGCACCATCTTCTCGGTACTGCGTTGCCCGAACGAATACCTGAGCCAGAACGAGCCGCTGAACGAAAAAGCGTTCCTGCAGCCAGGTACCCAGCAGGTTGCCGCCGGTTACGCGATCTACGGCCCGCAAACCATGCTGGTGCTGACCCTCGGTGACGGCGTCAAAGGCTTCACCCTGGACCGCGAAATGGGCAGCTTCGTCCTGACCCACGAAGACATCACCATTCCTGAAACCACCCAGGAATTCGCCATCAACATGTCCAACCAGCGTCACTGGGAAGCCCCGGTACAGCGCTATGTTGGCGAGCTGCTGGCCGGTGAAGAAGGTCCGCTGAAAAAGAACTACAACATGCGTTGGGTCGCGGCGATGGTTGCCGACGTACACCGCATCCTGACTCGTGGCGGTCTGTTCATGTACCCGCGCGACAGCCGTGAGCCATCCAAGCCAGGCAAACTGCGTCTGATGTACGAAGCCAACCCGATGTCGTTCCTGGTGGAACAAGCGGGCGGCGCGTCCACCGACGGTCATCAGCGCATCCTCGACATCAAGCCGGACGGCCTGCACCAGCGTGTAGCGGTGTTCCTCGGTTCGAAAGAAGAAGTCGCCCGCGCGACGGCCTACCACAAGGAATAAACCATGATCGCGCCCTGGCAGCCGTTGCTCGATTGGTGGTTCGGACACGCCGAATCCCCCGACGAGATCTCGGCTGACAAGGGCAAGTTGTGGTTCGGCAAGCGAGACAGCCAAGACCTCGAAGCGCAGACGCGTTTCGGGGTCTTTGTCGATCAGGCTTTAGCTGGTGAATTGACCGAGTGGACGCAATGTCCCGAAGGTTGGCTGGCGGTGGTGTTACTACTCGATCAACTGCCGCGAATGATCTTTCGCGACAGCCCCAAAGCCTTTTCCGGTGATCTGCGTGCGCAGAAACTCGTTGCCCAAGGCATTGCGGCGGATTTCGATCGGCAGTTGAAACCGATCCAGCGTGTATTCATTTATCTGGTGTTCGAACACTGCGAGAACCTCGCGGTGCAGAATGAGGCGGTTTCCAGGTTTATCGAGCTGGTGACTGAACAGCCAGAGACGCAGCGAGCGGTGTTTGCCGATAATCTGGATTATGCCGAGCGGCATCGGAAAGTGATTGCGCGGTTTGGCCGGTTTCCGCATCGCAATGCGGTGTTGGGGCGGGAGTCTACGGCTGAGGAACTGGTATTTCTCGATCAGCCTGGATCACGGTTCTAAATCAAGGATTGCCTCGTAGAAGCCGTTTCATCAACAGTGCCGGTAGGCTTTTTCGCGTATCGACAATGATATGGATGAAAACCGTTTTTTCTCGCACCTCATAAATAATCCGGTTCCTTCCCAAAACAATCTGGCGGTATTGGCCGAGATTGAGTTTCTCGATTTCTTCGGGGATTGATCCTGAATAAGGCAGATCTGCGAGGCCGAGAATCGCAGTCTTGAGATCGGCATAAGTGCTTTGCCAAATTTGGAATGAAAACTGTTTGACGAGGTAGGAGCGAAGTTCTTTGAGATCTGTTTGTGCGGACTGGAGAATGACGACCTTTAAACTCATTGATGATCGGCCTTGTCCAATTCGGCAAAAACATCTTCAGCATCACTGAACTTGCCTTCCTCAATCTCCCGATTCCCCATCGCCAACAGTTTCAACAAGGCCATCGTGCCTTCTTGCTCTTCAAAGCTTTTCACATCCATCACCACTAGCTTGGCTTCACCGTTTTGAGTGATTACCAGCGGCTCGCGGCTTTCTGTGATTGATTTGACGATTTCGGCCGTGTGACTTTTCAGGTAACTGATGGGTTTGATTTGCGATGAAAGCTTCATGGTTGAGCCCCGCTAAATTGAATGGGACTGAGTTTAGTCTTAATTCAGTCGAGTGTCAGTTCGAGCAGACGAGCGTGTTTCAATTCCAAATTCTTTCGTCTCTGATGCCGCCATCGCGGGCAAGTTCGCTCCTACTGGATATCTGTGAACCATACAGAACCATTGTAGGGCCGAGCTTGCTCGCGAAGGCGCCAAAAGCAGCGCCGCTTAAATGCGGAAACTACCCACCAACTGCTTCAACCGCGCCGCCTGCTGCTCCAGATCCGAGCACGCCCGCAACGTCGCCTGCAAGTTCTCCACGCCTTCCTGATTCAGCGTGTTGATCTCGTTGATATCGACATTGATCGACTCGACCACAGCGGTCTGCTCTTCGGTCGCGGTGGCCACCGATTGGTTCATACCGTCGATCTCACCGATACGCTGGGTCACGCTGCCCAGACGCTCACCGGCCTGGTTGGCGATGCCGACGCTGCTTTCGCTCTCGCGCTGGCTCTCGGTCATGATGCTGACTGCCTGACGCGCGCCGACTTGCAGCTCTTCGATCATCTTTTGCACTTGCTGCGCCGAATCCTGAGTGCGGTGCGCCAGATTACGCACTTCATCGGCGACCACGGCAAAACCACGACCCGCTTCCCCGGCCCGCGCCGCTTCGATCGCGGCGTTGAGTGCGAGCAGGTTGGTCTGCTGCGAAATGCTGGTGATCACCTCGAGAATCTGGCCGATGTTCACCGTGTTGCTGTTCAGGGTTTCGATGTTGCCGCACGAATCGCTGATCTTCGCCGACAGCTGCTGCATGGCGTGGATGGTTTTATCCACAACCTGCTGGCCGTCGACCGCGAGGCTGCGCGCATCGCTGGAGTGCTGCGAGGCGAGGGCGGCGTTCTGGGCGATTTCCTGCGCGGCAGCGCCGAGCTGATTGATTGCGGCAGCGACGCTATTGGTGCGGGAGGCTTGCTGGTCGGAGTTGTACATCGACGAGTTCGATGCCGCGACCACGCGCAGAGCGACTTCGTTGACCTGGCCGGTGGCCGAGGACACTTCGCGGATCGAGGTGTGAATGCGCTCGACGAAGCGGTTGAACGAGGTGCCCAGTGCGCCGAATTCGTCGTTGCCGTGAATGATTAGACGTTTGGTCAAATCGCCTTCACCTTCGGCGATGTCGTGCATGGCGCGGCCCATGGTCAGCAGCGGTTGCATCAGCACGCGGATCAGCATGCCGAGCAGGGCGATGATGATGACCACGGCAATGACCATGGCGATCAGCGCCGAGGTGCGGAACTCGCTGAGCATCGAGAACGCGGTGTCTTTGTCCAGCACCAGCGCCACGTACCAGTCGGCCGATGGCACGCCGTTGACGTGGGTGAAGGAGATCAGTTGGGTTTTGCCGTCGAACTCGACTTCTTTCAGGCCCGGGCTGACTTTCGGTGCGCCGTTCGGGTAGGCCTCGGCGAGGGTCTTGAGCACCAGTTTGTTGTCCGGGTGGATCAGGATCTTGCCGTCGGCACTGACGATGAACGCGTGGCCGTGGCCGCCGAAGTTCAGCGAGTTGATGATCGCGCTGACGCTGGTCAGGTCGATGTCGGCACCGGCGACACCGAGCATCTGCCCCTGGCGCTGCACGGGCGTAGCTACGGTGATCACCAGTTTGCCCGAGGACGCGGCGATGTACGGCTCGGTGACGATGGTTTGCTGGGCGCTGTTGGCCGCTTTGTACCAGCCGCGAGCGCGCGGATCGTAATCCGGCGCGCGATTGCCGGCCGGCACCGAGAACATCACGCCGTCAGCACCGCCGAAATAGCTGAGCTGGAAATTGCCGGTGTAGGCGGGCAGGTCGATGATGCGCTTCAGGCTGGCGGGGGCATTACCGTCGATGGCCACTTGCTGCGACAGCGATTGCAGCAATTGAATGCGGCTTTCCAGCCAGGTCTGGATGTTGCTGGTGGTCAGGCTGCCCAGTTCCTGCATCGAGGCTTCGGTGCTGCTGCTCAGCGCTTGGCGCTGTCGATAGTCGTTGAACAAAATGAAACAGGCGAACGCAATAGCCACCACGAGGGCGGCAGCCAGCAAGATCTTGTGGCTGAATTTCATGTTTCTGGTCATCGAATGAACTACCGCGAAGGGACTGGTCAAGAAAGGGCGGCAATTTGCCACACTCGGGGGCTTTGCGCTGCTTTTATGTCGACTGCGGTGCGCCAAAGATTAGGCGTCTTTGGCGAAATGCGACGAAATGCTCAATAGCGTTACAAAGTGTCTGATTTATCGGTAAATGCCAGACGAGCGGGCTAATAAATAGCCGACCCGCCACGGAACCAGATGAGGGTTTTCTCTTCTAAGCTTCTGGTTGGCACCATGCCATCCCCCCTCGTTCCAGGAGTTACACCATGTCGCTGCGATCTATCGCCCTTCTGACGTTTTGCGTGCTGTTGGCCGCATGCAGCAAGGTCAATCAGGAAAACTATTCGAAGCTCTCGGCCGGTATGGCCAAGGCCGAAGTCGAGACTCTGCTCGGCAAGCCCACCGATTGCTCGGGCGCGCTCGGCATGTCCAGTTGCACCTGGGGCGACAAGAACAGCTTTATCAGCGTGCAGTACGCCGGTGACAAAGTGCTGATGTTTTCCGGCCAAGGCCTGAAGTAAACCGGGGCTTCGCGCCCACGGAGAAGAAAAATGAAGCGGTTATTGCTGATCCTTTTTGCCGGCCTGGTACTGGCCGGCTGCGCCACTTCCGGCGTCGACCCGTTGGCGCCGAAGACCGTCAACAGCGTCAATCTCAAGCGCTATCAGGGCACCTGGTATGAACTGGCGCGCTTGCCGATGTACTTCCAGCGCAACTGCGCGCAATCCGAAGCCCATTACACCCTCAAGCCTGACGGCAATGTCGCGGTGCTCAATCGCTGCCTGACTCCGGACTGGCAATGGGAAGAGGCCAAGGGCACCGCTTATCCACAGGTGCCGGGCAAGACCGACAAGCTCTGGGTCGAATTCGATACCTGGTTCTCGCGCCTGATTCCGGGTGTGGCGAAAGGTGAATACTGGGTGTTGTACGTCAGCGATGACTACAAGACCGCCATCGTCGGCGACCCGAGTCGCAAGTACATGTGGTTGCTGTCGCGCACGCCGACCGTCAATGGTGTGGTGCGTGAGGAGCTGCTGAGCAAGGCACGTCAGCAGGGCTATGACACCACGCGCCTGATCTGGCGCGCGTCGGATCGGCAGATGGCCAAGACCTCGAACTAAAGACCACCACAAATCAAATGTGGGAGCGAGCCTGCTCGCGAAGAGGGCGTGTCAGTTAACGAAAATGTTGCTGATATACCGCTTTCGCGAGCAGGCTCGCTCCCACATTTTTGTTTTGTGTCAGCCTAAAAGGTCACGCAAGACCTGGGTGAACGCGCGAGCGCTGTCCTCTTCCCCGGCATGGCGGCCATCACGCACGACCCACTGGCCGTTGACCAGCACATCGCGCACCTGGCGATCGCCGCCGGCAAACAACCAGCGATTCAAAATCCCGTCCCCCGTGGCCGTCGCTAGATATGGATCATTGCCATCGAGCACAATCCAGTCGGCACGCTTGCCAACCTCCAGAGCGCCAATCGGCTGCCCCAACGCCTGCGCACCGCCATCCAGTGCCGCGTCATACAGCGTGCGCCCGACCATCGGCTGATCCGCGCCGTACAGGCGATTGCGCCGCTGATCGCGCAGGCGCTGGCCGTATTCCAGCCAACGCAACTCTTCCACCACGCTCAGTGACACATGGCTGTCGGAACCGATGCCCATGCGCCCGCCCTGGGCGAGGAAGTCCACCGCCGGAAAAATCCCGTCACCCAGATTCGCTTCGGTGGTCAGGCACAGACCGGCGATGGCGCGACTCTTGGCCATCAGCGTGACTTCTTCCGGGTTGGCGTGGGTCGCGTGAACAAGGCACCAGCGCTGATCGACTTGGGTATTTTCGTAGAGCCATTGCAGCGGGCGACGGCCGCTCCAGCTCAAGCAGTCATCGACTTCTTTCTGTTGCTCGGCGATGTGGATGTGCACCGGGCATAGTTTATCGCTTGCCGCCAATACTTCGCTGATCTGCTGCGGCGTGACCGCACGCAACGAGTGGAAGCACAGCCCCAGTGACTGCGCCTTTTGCTGCGCCAGTAACGGTTGCAGGCGCGATTGCAGATTCAGGTAGTTTTCGGTGCTGTTGATAAAGCGGCGCTGGCCGTCATTCGGCGTCTGGCCGCCAAAACCGGAATGGCTGTAGAGCACCGGCAACAGGGTCAGGCCGATGCCGCTTTCACTCGCGGCCTGGCTGATGCGCAAGGCCAGCTCAGCCGGGTCCGCGTAAGGCTGACCATTGCTGTCGTGATGCACGTAATGAAATTCAGCGACGGAGGTGTAACCAGCCTTGAGCATTTCGATGTACAGCTGACGGGCAATCACGCCGAGTTGATCCGGGCTGATTTTTCCGACGAGGCGATACATCAGATCGCGCCACGTCCAGAAACTGTCGTTGGGGTTGCCGGCCACTTCGGCCAGTCCCGCCATCGCTCGCTGGAAGGCGTGGGAGTGCAGATTCGGCATGCCCGGCAGCAATGGGCCGCTCAGCCGTTCGGCGCCATCTGCGGTGGAATCGGCCTGAATTTGGGTCAGCAGGCCCTCGGCGCTGACCTCAAAACGTACATTGTTGGCCCATCCGTTAGGCAGCAGCGCGCGTTCGGCAAAGAAGGCGGACATAGTTCAGCACCCCATCGTGTGTTATTTGTATATACATATACAGACGTTTGCCTGCCCGGTAAACTCCGGCAAGCTAGCCACTTTCACCAATGAACAGGGATCAACCGTGCCGACTCCGCCTCCAGTCTCCCCGTTGGCCGCGAACATGGGCGACAGTCCGGCGCCCTTGTACGCCCGCGTCAAACAGATGATCACCCAGCAGATCGACAGCGGAAACTGGCCGCCGCACTACCGCGTGCCGTCCGAGAGCGAGCTGGTCAATCAACTCGGTTTCAGCCGCATGACCATCAACCGCGCCCTGCGCGAGATGACCGCTGATGGTTTACTGGTGCGCATGCAAGGCGTCGGTACGTTTGTCGCCGAACCGAAGAGCCAGTCCGCGTTGTTCGAAGTGCACAACATCGCCGACGAAATCGCTTCGCGCGGCCATCGCCACACCTGCCAGGTGATCACGCTTGAAGAAGAGGCCGCCGGTTCCGAACGAGCCTTGGCACTGGACATGCGCGAAGGGCAGAAGGTCTTTCATTCGTTGATCGTGCATTACGAAAACGATATTCCGGTGCAAATCGAAGACCGTTTCGTCAACGCACTGGTCGCCCCGGAATACCTCAAGCAGGACTTCACCCTGCAAACGCCTTATGCCTATCTCAACCAGGTCGCGCCGCTGACCGAGGGCGAACACGTGGTCGAGGCAATCCTCGCCGAGCCGTCCGAGTGCAAGTTGCTGCAGATCGAAAAAGGTGAGCCGTGCCTGCTGATCCGTCGTCGCACGTGGTCGGGGCGTCAGCCGGTGACTGCAGCTCGTCTGATTCACCCGGGTTCCCGTCATCGTCTGGAAGGTCGGTTCCATAAATAGAGAGCATAAATGAGTGCACTTAAGGTTTTGCGCGCCGAAGGCTACCCACGCATGCCGTGGAAAAACGGCGGCGGCAGCACGGAAGAAATCACCCGTGACGCGGGCGCCGGTCTGGATGGTTTCGGCTGGCGCCTGTCGATCGCCGACATTGCCGAGTCGGGCGGTTTTTCGACATTCGCTGGCTATCAGCGAGTGATTACGGTGTTGCAGGGTGACGGCATGACCCTGTGCGTTGATGGCGACGATACTCGGCCGCTGTTACCGCTCGACCCCTTCGCCTTCAGCGGCGAAAGCCAGGTGTCGTGCACGCTGCTCGGCGGCGCAATTCGCGACTTCAATCTGATCTACGCGCCGCAGCGTTACAGCGCACGGTTGCAATGGCTTGATGGCGAACAGCGGTTTTTCAGTTCGGCTTCGACTGTTTTAGTGTTCAGTGTCGCTGAGCTGCTGGAAGTGGCGGTCGGTGAAAAGACCGCACAACTTGGCCGTCATGATTGCCTGCAATTGGACGGAAACAGCGGGCTGGTTGAAGTCGCCTTGAATGCCTCGTGCTGCGTGATCGAACTGACTGCGGGCTGATTCAAATAACGTCAAAAGATCGCAGCCTTCGGCAGCTCCTACAGTGGGATTGATGTACACCCTGTAGGAGCTGCCGAAGGCTGCGATCTTTTGCTTTTGGGGTGTTTCCAACCACGCACCAACTTGTTACCGAACGCCCCAGCGTGGCGCAAAACCACGCTCACGTAACAAAGTCCCATCGCCCTAAATCATCCCCACGAAAAATTTCATCCACGCCCGAACCCTTGATTCAGGCGCTCTCCAGCACTGCGCGCAATTTTTCTTGAATGCCCCTCCAACAAGTTGGCCGCTTGATTGCATATGCTTGTATGTACAAGTAAAGACGTATGCGTATGAGTCGCTCGAGACTCTCCGCAGCGTCCACTGATTCGCTTGTCGCGCATTGATGCACGCAGGCTGCTTGCCCACTGCCAGGGTTGGTTTGAATTGATCGCTGAGGAGTCTCTTTCGTGACTGACAACAAAATGACTAAGTTTCGCGACGTCGAAATCCGTGCATCGCGCGGCAACAAGCTGACCGCCAAAAGCTGGCTGACCGAAGCGCCGCTGCGCATGCTGATGAACAACCTCGACCCGGAAGTCGCCGAGAACCCGAAAGAGCTGGTGGTCTACGGTGGCATTGGTCGTGCCGCGCGTAACTGGGAGTGCTACGACAAGATCGTCGAGAGCCTGACCAACCTGAACGACGACGAGACCCTGCTGGTGCAATCGGGCAAGCCGGTCGGCGTGTTCAAGACTCACAGCAACGCCCCGCGTGTGTTGATCGCCAACTCCAACCTTGTCCCGCACTGGGCCAGTTGGGAACACTTCAACGAACTCGACGCCAAAGGCCTGGCCATGTACGGCCAGATGACCGCCGGCAGCTGGATCTACATCGGCAGCCAAGGCATCGTTCAAGGCACCTACGAAACCTTTGTTGAGGCCGGTCGCCAGCACTACAACGACAACCTCAGAGGCAAGTGGGTCCTGACCGCAGGTCTCGGCGGCATGGGCGGCGCACAACCGCTGGCTGCAACTTTGGCCGGCGCGTGCTCGCTGAACATCGAATGCCAACAGGTCAGCATCGATTTCCGCCTGAAAAGCCGTTACGTCGACGAGCAGGCCAAAGACCTCGACGACGCTCTGGCACGCATCGACAAGTACACCAAAGAAGGCAAAGCGATCTCCATCGCTCTGCTCGGTAACGCCGCAGAAATCCTCCCGGAACTGGTCAAGCGCGGCGTGCGCCCGGACATGGTCACCGACCAGACCAGCGCCCACGACCCGCTCAACGGCTACCTGCCGGCGGGCTGGACCTGGGACGAATACCGCGCCCGCGCCAAGACCGAACCGGCCGCTGTGATCAAAGCCGCCAAGCAGTCGATGGCGGTACACGTCAAAGCCATGCTGGAATTCCAGAAACAAGGCATCCCGACCTTCGACTACGGCAACAACATTCGTCAGATGGCGCAGGAAGAAGGCGTCGAAAACGCGTTCGACTTCCCGGGTTTCGTACCGGCTTACATCCGTCCGCTGTTTTGCCGTGGCATCGGCCCGTTCCGTTGGGCTGCACTGTCGGGCGATCCGCAAGACATCTACAAAACCGACGCCAAGGTCAAAGAGCTGATCCCGGACGACGCCCACCTGCACAACTGGCTGGACATGGCCCGCGAGCGCATCAGCTTCCAGGGTCTGCCGGCACGTATCTGCTGGGTCGGCCTGGGCCTGCGCGCCAAGCTCGGTCTGGCGTTCAACGAAATGGTGCGCAGCGGCGAGCTGTCGGCGCCGATTGTGATCGGTCGCGACCACCTCGACTCCGGCTCGGTGGCCAGCCCGAACCGTGAAACCGAATCGATGCAGGACGGTTCCGACGCTGTGTCCGACTGGCCACTGCTCAACGCTCTGTTGAACACCGCGAGCGGCGCGACCTGGGTTTCCCTGCACCACGGCGGCGGCGTCGGCATGGGCTTCTCGCAGCACTCGGGCATGGTGATTGTTTGCGACGGTACGGACGAAGCGGCCGAGCGTATTGCGCGCGTGCTGCACAACGACCCGGCCACTGGCGTCATGCGTCACGCCGATGCCGGTTACCAGATCGCCATCGACTGTGCCAAGGAGCAGGGGCTGAACCTGCCGATGATTACCGGTAAATAACGCACAACCCCTGTAGGAGCTGCCGAAGGCTGCGATCTTTTGATGTTGATTTTTTAAGATCAAGAGATCGCAGCCTCGTTTCACTCGACAGCTCCTACAGGCGTACGAACCAACCCAGAATAACAATCCACAGAGGTTGAATCATGGCTGTAACCACCGATCGTGCAGGCACCAAACCGTTGATCGAGAGGCGTTCGATCGACTACATCCCGGAAGCGGAAAGGCACGGTCGTCTGTTCAGTCAGTTCACTCTGTGGATGGGGGCCAACCTGCAAATCACCGCGATTGTCACCGGGGCGCTGGCCGTGGTGCTGGGTGGTGATGTGTTCTGGTCGCTGATCGGTCTGTTGATCGGTCAACTGCTCGGCGGCGGGGTGATGGCGTTGCATGCCGCGCAAGGACCGAAGCTGGGCCTGCCGCAGATGATTTCCAGCCGTGTGCAGTTTGGCGTTTATGGCGCGGCGATCCCAATCGTGCTGGTGTGCCTGATGTACCTGGGCTTCACCGCCACCGGTACTGTGTTGTCCGGCCAGGCGCTGGGCCAGCTGTTTGGCGTCAGCGACACCGTCGGCATCCTGCTGTTCGCCAGTGTCATCGTGGTGGTCACGGTGCTCGGTTATCGGGTGATCCACTGGATCGGCCGGGTTGCCAGCGTAATTGGCGTGATCGCTTTCGTTTATCTGTTCAGCCGTCTGATCAGTCAGGTTGATGTGGGTGCGCTCCTGCAAATCCGTCATTTCAGCTGGAGCAGCTTCCTGCTCGCGGTATCGCTTGCCGCGTCCTGGCAGATCGCGTTCGGCCCGTATGTGGCGGACTATTCGCGCTACCTGCCGAGCAAGATTTCCTCGGTGAAAACCTTCTTTGCCGCTGGCGCCGGTTCGGTCATCGGCGCGCAGGTCGCGATGGTGCTTGGCGTGTTCGCCGCGGCTTCGGCCAACGGCCAGTTCGCCGGGCATGAAGTGGCCTACATCGTCGGTCTGGGCGGCACCGGTGCGACTGCAGCGCTGTTGTACTTCAGCATCGCGTTCGGCAAGGTGACGATCTCGACGCTGAACTCTTACGGCAGCTTCATGTGCATCGCCACCATCATCAGTGGTTTCAAGGGGCAGCTGACGGTTACCCGGATGCAGCGTCTGGTGTTTGTGCTGGTCATTGTCGGTGCGGCAACCCTGATCGCTTTGCTCGGCCAGCACTCGTTCCTCGGTGCGTTCAAGTCTTTCATCCTGTTCCTGCTCGCGTTCTTCACACCCTGGAGCGCGATCAACCTGGTGGATTACTACTGCATCACCCGTGAGCGCTATGACGTTCCGGCCCTGGCCGATCCGAATGGTCGCTACGGTCGCTGGAACCTGCTCGGTATCAGCATCTATGTGTTCGGCGTGCTGGTGCAGCTGCCGTTCATCTCTACCAAGTTCTATACCGGTCCGCTGGTGGCTGCCCTCGGTGACGTGGATATTTCCTGGATCATCGGCCTGGTGCTGCCTGCTGCCCTTTACTACGTGTGCGCAAAAAAATGGCACGGCTCGGTGCCCGATCAACTGATTCTGCCGGTCGAGCAGAACAGCGTTGTACCACCTGTAAAAAGTGGGGCCGGGCGCGCTGCGGCGCAGGCCTGATTGGACGTGGACAGGGCTGGATGCCTCTTGACTGCCGTAAGCCAATTCATGATTAGGAGCGTCGAAACAATGAAATCGAACAAGACCCTGCTCACCACACTGCTGTCCATGGGCCTGTTGGCCAGTGCCGGTGCGACCCACGCCGCCGGCTGGTGCGAATCGGGCAAACCGGTGAAATTCGCCGGTCTGAACTGGGAAAGCGGCATGCTGCTGACCGACGTGCTGCAAGTGGTGCTGGAAAAAGGTTACGACTGCAAGACCGACAGCCTGCCGGGCAACTCCATCACCATGGAGAACGCCCTGAGCAGCAACGATATTCAAGTGTTCGCCGAAGAATGGGTCGGCCGTAGCGAGGTCTGGAACAAGGCCGAGAAGGCCGGCAAGGTCGTCGGTGTCGGTGCGCCGATCGTCGGCGCCGTGGAAGGCTGGTACGTGCCGCGTTACGTGATCGAAGGCGACGCCAAACGCAAGCTTGAGCCGAAAGCGCCGGACCTGAAAAACATCGCTGACCTGGGCAAATACGCGGCGATCTTCAAGGACGCCGAAGAGCCGTCCAAGGGCCGTTTCTACAACTGCCCGGCCGGCTGGACTTGCGAGCTCGATAACAGCGAAATGCTGAAAAACTACGGTCTCGAAAACAGCTACACCAACTTCCGCCCGGGCACTGGCCCGGCGCTGGACGCGGCGGTGCTGTCGAGCTACAAGCGTGGCGAACCGATCCTGTTCTACTACTGGTCGCCAACCCCGCTGATGGGCCAGATCGACGCGGTGAAACTGGAAGAGAAACCGGGCGTCGACAAGACCGTGAGCATCAAGGTCGGCCTGTCGAAAACCTTTCACGACGAAGCCCCGGAACTGGTCGCCGTGCTGGAAAAGGTCAACCTGCCGATCGACCTGCTGAACCAGAATCTGGGACGCATGGCCAAGGAACGTATCGAGTCGCCAAAACTGGCGAAAATCTTCCTCAAGGAACATCCTGAGGTCTGGCATGCGTGGGTGAGCGACGACGCAGCCAAGAAAATCGACGCGGCCTTGTAGGTTGAGTTTATCCGGCTGCCGGTAACGGCAGTCGGACGCTTGATCGCAACCCCTTGATTGAGAGTCTCTTATGTTTCCCGAAAGCTTTACCTTTTCCATCGCCGACTGGGTCAACGGTTGGGTCGATTCGCTGGTCACCAACTACGGTGATGTATTCCGCCACATCTCCGACACCCTGCTGTGGGCCATCGTCAATCTCGAAGGTTTGCTGCGTGCGGCGCCGTGGTGGTTGATGCTGGCGATCGTCGGTGTGGTCGCCTGGCATGCCACGCGCAAAGTCGTGACCACGGCGGTCATCGTCGGTCTGCTGTTCCTCGTCGGCGCCGTCGGCCTGTGGGACAAGCTGATGCAGACGCTGGCGCTGATGATGGTCGCGACGATCATTTCGGTGCTGATCGGCATTCCGCTGGGGATTCTCTCGGCGCGCAGCAATCGCCTGCGTTCGGTGCTGATGCCGCTGCTCGACATCATGCAAACCATGCCGAGTTTCGTTTACCTGATCCCGGTGCTGATGCTGTTCGGTCTGGGCAAGGTCCCGGCGATTTTCGCCACGGTGATCTACGCCGCGCCGCCGCTGATTCGCCTGACCGATCTGGGCATTCGCCAGGTCGACGGCGAAGTTATGGAAGCGATCAACGCCTTCGGCGCCAACCGCTGGCAGCAGCTGTTCGGTGTGCAACTGCCGCTGGCCCTGCCGAGCATCATGGCCGGGATCAACCAGACCACCATGATGGCCCTGTCGATGGTGGTGATTGCCTCGATGATCGGTGCCCGTGGCCTCGGTGAAGACGTATTGGTCGGGATTCAGACCCTCAACGTCGGACGCGGCCTCGAAGCCGGTCTGGCGATCGTGATTCTCGCAGTGGTCATCGACCGCATTACTCAGGCGTACGGTCGGCCACGGCATGAGGTGAGCAAATGAGCAACGCAACCGTGAGCAAGATCGAAGTCAAAAACGTCTTCAAGATTTTCGGCAACCGCGCCAAAGATGCACTGGCCATGGTCGGCCAGGGCAAGACCAAGGATCAAGTGCTGAACGAAACCGGTTGCGTGGTCGGGGTCAACGACCTGTCACTGAGCATCGGTACCGGCGAGATCTTCGTGATCATGGGCCTGTCCGGTTCCGGCAAATCGACGCTGGTGCGCCACTTCAATCGTCTGATCGACCCGACCAGCGGCGCGATCCTGGTCGACGGCGTGGACATCCTGCAATACGACATGGACGCCCTGCGCGAATTTCGCCGACACAAGATCAGCATGGTGTTCCAGAGCTTCGGCCTGCTGCCGCACAAGTCCGTACTCGACAACGTCGCTTACGGCCTGAAAGTGCGTGGCGAGAGCAAGCAAATGTGCTCGGAACGCGCGCTGCACTGGATCAACACCGTGGGCCTAAAAGGCTACGAAAACAAATACCCGCACCAGCTCTCCGGCGGCATGCGTCAGCGTGTCGGCCTGGCCCGCGCCTTGGCAGCGGACACCGACATCATCCTGATGGACGAAGCGTTCAGTGCGCTGGATCCGCTGATCCGCGCCGAAATGCAGGACCAGTTGCTGGAGCTGCAAAAGACCCTGCACAAGACCATCGTCTTCATTACCCACGACCTCGACGAGGCCGTGCGCATCGGCAACCGCATCGCGATCCTCAAGGATGGGCGGCTGATTCAGGTCGGCACGCCAAGAGAGATCCTGCATTCGCCGGCGGATGAGTATGTCGACCGGTTCGTGCAGCGGCGGGCGGCGGTGGTTTGATCTGAATTATGCAGTGCACTGACTGGCCCTATCGCTGGCAAGCCAGCTCCCACAGGGGTTGTGTGAACAATGAGGGCTCGCAGGCCCAGTTCCTACAGAGATTGTGTGAACACTGGAGATCCTGTGGGAGCTGGCTTGCCAGCGATGAGGCCGGTAAAGCTGCATCAATATTACGGTTGAGGTTTTAGATGTCCCAGGCTGAAAAAATCGTTATCACCGGCGCCCCTCTGCGTTGGCAGGATGTGGTTGCTGTCGCCCGGCACGGCGCTCAACTGGAGCTGTCCAGCGACACCTGGGCGCGCATCGAAAACGCCCAAGGTATCGTCCAGCACATCGTCGCCAGTGGCGAACGGGCTTATGGCGTCAACACCGGTCTGGGCGGCTTGTCCAACGTCTCGCTTAAAGACGAACAACTCAGCCAACTCTCGCGCAACACCCTGCTCAGTCACGCTTGCGGCTTGGGCCCGGTACTCGCCGACGAGCAGACTCGCGCGATCATCTGCGCGGCGATCCACAACTACAGCCACGGCAAATCCGGGATCCACCGCCGGGTCGTCGAGGCGCTCCTGGAACTGCTCAATTGCGGCATCACCCCGCAAGTGCCATCGCAAGGTTCGGTGGGCTACCTGACGCACATGGCGCATATCGGCATCGCGCTGATCGGCGTCGGTAATGTCAGCCATCGCGGCCAGATTACCTCGGCGCAACAGGCATTGGTCGAAGAAGGTCTGCAGCCGGTGCAACTGGGTGCGAAGGACGGCTTGTGCCTGGTCAACGGCACGCCGTGCATGACCGGCCTCAGCTGTCTGGCGATTGCTGACGCGACGCGTCTGGTGCAGTGGGCCGACGTCATCGGCGCAATGAGTTTCGAAGCCCAGCGCGGTCAGATCGATGCGTTCGATGCCGAGATCATCGCGTTGAAACCGCACCCGGGCATGCAGCAGGTCGGCGTCAATTTACGTGCGTTGCTCGATGGCAGTGACGTGATCGCCTCAAGCAAAGGCATTCGTACTCAGGACGCCTTGAGCATCCGTTCGATCCCGCAGGTGCACGGCGCCGCGCGCGATCAACTGGAACACGCGATCAGACAGGTCGAAGCCGAACTCAATGGCTGCACCGACAACCCGCTGTTGCTCGGCACGCCGGACAACTTCCGGGTGATGTCGCAAGCCAACCCGCATGGGCAATCGGTGGCGATGGCGGCGGATCTGCTGGCGATTGCGATGGCCGAAATCGGCTCGATTGCCGAGCGTCGCCTCGATCGTCTGGTCAACCCGCACGTCAGCGGTCTGCCGGCGTTTCTGGTGGCCAATCCGGGGGTGAATTCCGGGATGATGATCGTGCAATACGTCGCCGCATCGCTGTGTGCGGAAAACCGTCAATTGGCGCAACCGGCGGTGCTCGATAACTACATCACCTCGGGCCTGCAGGAAGACCATTTGAGCATGGGCACCAACGCCGCGCTGAAGCTGCACCGCGCGCTGGAAAACTGCACGCAGATCCTCGCCATCGAGTACCTGCTGGCGGCGCAGGCGTTTGAATTTCTCAAGGAACAGCGCTTTGGCGTGGGCACTGACCGCGCGTGGCGACTGCTGCGCGAAACGGTCCCGGCCTACGATCAGGATCGCTGGCTGGCGCCGGACATCGCTGCCGCTGCGAGCGTTTTGAAAAACACGAATCTGCCGCACAACGTTTTACCGAATTTGCACTGACCAATACCCACGCCAGCGTGCCAAGGCGCGACTCCCCAAAAGGCGAGACGCGACGGACAACGGACATCTCCGGAGCGTCTGGCGAGTTAATAACAAACTCTCAAAAGGAGCACAAAATGACTGCGCTGAACCTGATTCCCGGCCAACTGAGCCTGGCCCAACTGCGTGATGTCTACCAGAACCCGGTCAAGCTGACGCTCGACAACAGCGCCTCCGCGCAGATCGAAGCCAGCGTCGCCTGCGTCGAGCAGATCCTCGCCGAGAACCGCACTGCGTACGGCATCAATACCGGTTTTGGCCTGCTGGCCTCGACGCGCATCGCCAGCGAAGACCTGGAAAACCTCCAGCGCTCGTTGGTGTTGTCCCACGCTGCGGGTGTCGGTCAGCCGATCAGCGATGAGCTGGTGCGGCTGATCATGGTGCTCAAGGTCAACAGCCTCAGCCGTGGGTTCTCCGGCATCCGCCGTGTAGTGATCGATGCGCTGATCGCGCTGATCAACGCCGAGGTCTATCCGCACATTCCGCTGAAAGGTTCGGTCGGTGCTTCGGGTGATTTGGCGCCGTTGGCACACATGTCGCTGGTGCTGCTGGGCGAGGGCAAGGCGCGCTACAAGGGCGAGTGGATGGAAGCCACTGAAGCGCTGAAAGTGGCTGGTCTGACGCCGCTGACCCTGGCCGCGAAAGAAGGTCTGGCGCTGCTCAACGGCACTCAGGTTTCCACCGCGTTCGCACTGCGCGGCTTGTTTGAAGGTGAAGACTTGTTCGCTGGCGCGCTCGCGCTGGGCGGTCTGACGGTTGAAGCGGTATTGGGTTCGCGCTCGCCATTTGACGCACGCATCCACGCCGCACGTGGCCAGAAAGGCCAGATCGACGCCGCCGCTGCCTATCGCGATCTGCTCGGTGAGCGCAGCGAAGTCTCCGACTCGCACCAGAACTGCGAAAAGGTTCAAGACCCGTACTCGCTACGCTGCCAGCCGCAAGTCATGGGCGCGTGTCTGACGCAGTTCCGTCAAGCCGCTGAAGTGTTGGCCGTCGAAGCCAACGCGGTTTCCGATAACCCATTGGTCTTCGCCGCTGAAGGTGACGTGATTTCCGGCGGTAACTTCCATGCCGAACCGGTGGCCATGGCCGCTGACAACATGGCGCTGGCCATCGCCGAGATCGGCTCGCTGAGCGAACGCCGCATCTCGCTGATGATGGACAAGCACATGTCGCAACTGCCGCCGTTCCTCGTCGCTAACGGTGGTGTGAACTCCGGCTTCATGATCGCGCAAGTAACTGCGGCAGCACTGGCCAGCGAAAACAAGGCGCTGTCCCATCCGCATTCGGTCGACAGCCTGCCGACCTCGGCCAACCAGGAAGACCACGTGTCGATGGCTCCGGCCGCCGGCAAGCGTCTGTGGGAAATGGCCGAGAACACTCGCGGGATTCTCGCGGTGGAATGGCTGGCGGCGGTGCAGGGCCTGGATCTGCGTAACGGCCTGAAGACCTCGGCGAAGCTGGAACAGGCGCGGGCGATTTTGCGTAAGGAAGTGCCGTTTTATGAGAAGGACCGGTTCTTTGCGCCGGACATCAATGCGGCGACTGAATTGTTGGCTTCGCGGTGTTTGACTGAGCTGGTTTCGGCGAAATTGCTGCCTAGTTTGTAAGTGTGTTTTCAGGGGGAGTTTTGTTGTTAGTGAAATCGATCCCCCTCACCCCAGCCCTCTCCTCCAGGGGGGAGAGGGGGAAGGGAGCCGATCTTCATGGTTTTCAAAGCCTGAGTTCG
>NZ_JAUJWZ010000025.1:0-81505 GCF_031931925.1 Pseudomonas sp. rhizo66 | reverse complement strand
AGTTTACTCGGCATAAAAGTTTGGGAAGATTATCTAGTTAAAAATTAAGGCCCCGTCGCAGTGGAGTTTGCGACGGGGCTTTTTGCATTAGCTTCGGCCGACGAATTGCTACGACGAGCCGTGACTGCATCATTGATCTTCAGCATCAGACTGGAGGCGCGCTTAACCTTCGTTCAGCTCAATTTTACCCATTGAGGTACTGACTTCGGTTATGTGTCGGCGACCGTAGACTTCGTAAGTGCGGCTGCCGTCATCGCTGTCCGGTTTTCGCAATGCCAGTTGCGCGAACAAACCATTCTTTTCGCTGTAACTGCCGAACCAGTCGATCAAGGCGCCGATGTAACAATCCATGCCAATGAAGACCGGCAGGTCGGCTACTTTTTCAATGCTGTAATGCGCCGGGCCAAAGCTGTAGTAATCGTTTTCACCGGCGCCGGTAGCCGGAATAGGGCAGAGCGGTTCTTTTGAAGGGATAGCAGCGGTTTCATTTACTTTCGCCACTGCCAGATTGAGCGCTCGGTGCAGATCGGGTTCGAGTTGAAACGTGCTGTTGCCGTCATCTTTGTGTTGAAGAACGGGCACGTCGAGGTCGTAGTGATAACGGATTGTCACCGTAGGCACCTGGACGTTGATTTGCAGCGGGTTGAGCAAGTAGATCCGATCAACGCCGTACTCGCTGTTTCGATAAGCCGCGTA
Organism: Pseudomonas sp. rhizo66; assembly: GCF_031931925.1. Classification (NCBI taxonomy): domain Bacteria; kingdom Pseudomonadati; phylum Pseudomonadota; class Gammaproteobacteria; order Pseudomonadales; family Pseudomonadaceae; genus Pseudomonas; species Pseudomonas sp. rhizo66. The sequence goes on along the minus strand of NZ_JAUJWZ010000025.1, from coordinate 80,809 downwards.
AGTTTTGCCACGCAGGCTTATCCAGTCCACTGACTGATTGGCGCCGCGATCATTGGTATAGAACAGCGAACTTTCGGGCTCAACAGAGCGTTTGACGAACCGTTCTCCGTCCCGACGCCAGGTTTCCACATAGGTGAACAGACCTGTGCCCCCGGCGTAGGTATTCACAATCAGATCGCGCTGCCCGTCGCCATTCAGATCCTGCAAAGTGTAAGAGGTCAGGCCGGTTTCGGCAGCGTCAGTGATCCGCGAAGCGGTCAACGCTCGCCATTCATTGGCAGTAACGCCTTTGGGTTGCGCAGTCGGAAAGTGCGTTATCGACGAATCCTCTTCACTGGCATCGCCGTGAAAACCGCCGGCAGTTGTTTTGACGGCGAGCGCGGCGAGTGCTCGGTCCAGCGCAAATTCGGGATCATCTTTACTGGCGGCTTGAATGCTCTTTTGCAGGTCGTCCAGCGCCTGTTCATCGAGGTCATCCGGTTGATAGGCAACGGCTGCCTGCCATTGTGCCAGCAGCACTTTCAGGCGCTCGCGATAGTGCTGATCCAGGCACGAAATGTCTTCGGCGCATTCGTTGCGCGCTTTCAGCCACAGTCGTTGAGTGCGCCTGAACTCAGGTTGTGCGGGAGCAGATACCTTGAATAAATCCCGATAAACCACACCCATCTGCGCATCCAGTTCACGCAACGATTTATTCGCGCAAACATTGTTTTCGACGGCATTCGCCGCTTTAGTGCAATCCATTCCAGCCGCCATTGCCTGCTGAACAAACAGCAACGCGCAGGCGGACACGATGCAGCGTCCTTTGATGTACACGATGTGAGCCTTGTAGTGGGAGATTGTCCTGGCGCGCAGAGTAAATGCTCGCAGAGGAATCTTGAAGCGCTGGCTTCAGGGAACCGCACTTCTGGCCGATAACCCATTCGGTGACTTCAAAGTCGTGCGAATTCGCTTGATAGCATTTGGCCGCCAGCTATCATCTGCGCGCCTGAAATTGCCCTCACTTCAATTGCCTGGAAATCTTCGATGCTGTCGTATCACCAAAAAAGTTTTCTGATCGTCGATGATTTCTCGGATTTCCGCAGTTCTGTGCGTTCAATGCTGCGTGAGCTTGGGGTCAAGGACGTCGACACTGCCGACACCGGTGAGCAGGCGCTGAAGATGTGCGCGCAGAAGTCCTACGATTTCATCCTGCAGGATTTCCATCTCGGCGATGGCAAGAAAAACGGCCAGCAGGTGCTCGAAGACCTGATGTCGGAAAAGCTCATCAGCCATGAAGCGGTGTTTGTCATGGTGACGGCCGAGACCAGCCAGGCCATGGTGCTCAGTGCCCTCGAGCACGAGCCGGATGCGTACCTGACCAAACCGTTCAACCGCTCCGGCCTGGCCCAGCGCCTGGAGCGTCTGGAGCAGCGCAAGACGTTGCTCAAACCGATTCTGCAAGCCCTCGACCGTGGCAAACCGGTCGAGGTGCTCAACGCTTGCATTGCCTTGTGCAAACAGGACATTCGTTATTCGCCGTTGTGCCTGCGTTATCGCGCCGATGCGCTGCGCGACATGAACCAGAACGAAGCACTCGAACGCCTGTACGACAGCATCATCGCTGACCGCCCGTTGCCGTGGGCGTTTGCCGGGTTGGGCAAGTTGCTGTTCAAGCGCGGTCAGGTGGCGCAAGCCAAAGGCGTGTACGAAAAAGCTCTGAAGGTGTTTCCGATGATGCCGGCGCTGTATGACGGCATGGCCGACGTGCTGGTTTCCGAGGGGGACACCAAGGGTGCGCAGCGGGTGCTGGAAGAGGCAATTCGCCTGTCACCGTTGGCGGTGCGCCGGCAAGCTTTGCTGGGCAAACTGGCGATGGCCAATGAAGATTTCGACACGGCTTCGCGCGCTTATCGCCAAGCGGTGGCGCAAGGCGCACAGTCGCGCTTCAAGGATCCGGAAAGCAACCTGGGCCTTGCCCATGCGCTGATCAGCAAAGGCAGTGAGCGCGGTCTCGACACGCGCACGCGGCTGGAGATCAACACCACGCTCAGTGCGGTGGCCAAAGAGAACCCGACCGACCCCGGCCTGCAGATTCGTGCGCGCCTGATGAAAGCCACGAGCCTGCTGCTCAACGATGCCGAGACGGCGGACAAGCTCACCGAGCAAGCCTTGATGCGCCTCGACGGCATGGAGCAGTTCATGAGCCCTGAGGCAGCGCTGCTGGTCGCCAAGCAATTGCAGATGCTCGGGCAGGCCGAGGCGGGCACCTCGATGCTCAAGAGCTGTGCGGAGATCTACGGTGACGATCCGGCAGTGATGAAAGACATCGCCAAGCTCACCGATGACCCGACCATTCTCAGTTCCAGTAACGCCGCCGCCGACCTCAATCGTCAGGGCGTGCGCGTGTACAAGACCGGCAACCTGGTGGAGGCCCGCGAGGTCTTCCGCAAGGCACTGAAGATGCAACCGAAGAACATCAGTATCGCGCTGAACATGGCCCAGTCGCTGCTCCACGGCACCGACACCAGTGTGCCGTCGGCGGAGCTGGAAGAATGTCGGGCCTGCCTGAAAATGGTCGGCCTGATGCCCGACACCGACGCGCGTTTTGCGCGTTATCAGAAGCTGAAAAGCAAGGCGTTTGGCGAATGAATCACGACGAACAAGCTCTGGATTTTTCCACGGTGATCGCCTCCACCGTCCACGACATGAAGAACTCGCTGGCCATGCTCATGCAGGCCCACAGCCAATGGTTGGCGCGCTTGCCCGAGGCCCAGCGCCAAGGCGCGGAGCAGGGCGTGATCGACTTCGAGTTCGCTCACCTCAACGGCATGCTGGTGCAGTTGCTCGGGCTGTATAAGCTCGGCGTCAACCAGCTGCCGCTGCAACCGGCGTACCACGAACTCGATGACTTTATCGAGGCGCAATTGGCGGCGCATCAAGAGGTGTTCGCCAGTCGCGGTATCATCGCCACCTATGAAGTCGATCCGCTGAGCCCGCTGGGTTTCTTCGACCGAGAGCTGATTGCATCCGTGCTCGGCAACTGCATCAACAACGCCATTCGTTATGCTCGAGAATCACTGCTGATCACCGTCAGTGACGAAGCCGGGCAACTGGTGCTGAGCATCAATGATGATGGCGACGGTTACCCGGCCGAGATGCTCGAGCGCCAGGCCGATTATGTGCAGGGCATCAATCACAGCACTGGCAGTACCGGACTCGGTTTGTATTTCGCCAATCGCATCGCGGCGCTGCATCAGCGCAATGGTGTCGAAGGACGCACCGAAATCCGCAATGGCGGAGCGCTTGGCGGCGGGGTGTTCAGCCTTTATTTGCCGTGAAAAAGTTTTTGTTTGACGCTGCTTGATATTCCGAACAGCCGGAGCCTATTTTGTACGGGTCGCCGTTCGCGGCTCGCACAATAACAAGGATTGCGTCATGACAACCGATGGCCAGCGTTCACTCGCGCAGCGATTGACCGGCATTGATGAGATTGAATGTGTTACGCCGGATCTGAATGGCGTGCCACGCGGGAAAGTAATGACCGCCGAGGGTTTCCTCGAAGGGCGGCGTTTGCAACTGGCGCGTGGCGTGCTGTTGCAATGCATCATGGGCGGTTACCCGGCAGCACGGTTCTACGGCAGCGACGACGGCGATCTCGCCCTGATTGCCGAACCGACCCAGATCCATCGTTTGCCATGGAGTGACGAGCCGCGTGCCCTCGCCATTTGCGACGCGGATGAACTGACCGGCGAAAGCTCCAACCTGTCGACTCGTGGTCAGCTCAAGAAAGTCATTGCCCGTTATGCCGCGCGTGGCCTAGCGCCGGTGGTGGCGACCGAGCTGGAATTCTTTGTCTTCGCGCCGAATACCGATCCGACCCAGCCGTTCCGTCCGCCAGTAGGCCTGGATGGGCGTCGCGAGGATGGCCAATCAGCGTTCAGCGTCAGTTCCAATAACGGTCTGCGGCCGTTCTTCAACGAAGTCTATAGATGCATGGCGGCACTCGGTCTGCCGCGCGATACCTTCATGCACGAGATGGGCGTCAGCCAGTTCGAGATCAATCTGCTGCACGGTGATCCACTGTTGCTGGCCGATCAGACGTTCCTGTTCAAGCACCTGCTCAAAGAGGTTGCGCTCAAGCATGGTTTGACCGTGGTGTGCATGGCCAAGCCGCTGGCACACACGCCGGGCAGTTCGATGCACATTCATCAGAGCATCGTCGAGATCGGCAGCGGCAAGAATGTCTTCAGTGACGAGCACGGTGAACCGACTGCGCTGTTCCGCCACTTCATCGCTGGCCAGCAGGCGGGCATGGCCGACTTCACCGCACTGTTTGCACCCAATGTGAATTCCTATCAGCGCCTGTGCCATCCGTACGCATCGCCGAACAACGCGTGCTGGTCGCACGACAATCGGGCGGCCGGGCTGCGAATTCCGGCCAGCTCGCCGGTTGCCCGTCGGGTGGAAAACCGTTTGCCGGGCGCCGATGCGAATCCGTATCTGGCGATCGCCGCCAGTCTGGCTGCCGGTTTGCATGGCATCGAGCATGAACTGGAACCGAGCGAGGCGATTCAGGGCGAGTTCGCGGTGCCGGACAATCTTGCACTGCCGTGTACCTTGCATGCCGCACTCGAACGTCTGAAACGTAGCCAATTGGCGAGGGAACTGTTCGGACAGGAGTTCATCGAAGGCTACATCGCTTCGAAGACCATGGAGTTGACCAGCTTCTTTGATGAAATCACTCCCTGGGAACGGCGTGTTCTCGCAGCCCAGGCCTGACGTACCGCCGCCATCGGGCTATCGTTCTGGTAGCCCGATATTTACTGCAAGGAGCCGCTCGGAACGCCGATGCGCCAAATCTGGAAATCCTTTCGAGCACTGTATTTCGCCTCGCTGATGATGTTGATCGGCTCGGGCCTTCTATCCACTTATCTGGCATTGCGTCTGGCCGCTGACAATGTCGACGGCCTCTGGGTCGGTGCGCTGATGGCGGCCAACTATTTCGGCCTGGTGCTGGGCGGCAAGATCGGTCACCGATTGATCGCCCGGGTCGGGCACATCCGTGCTTATTCGGCCTGTGCCGGGATCGTCGGGGCGGCGGTGCTTGGCCATGGTCTGGTCGATTGGCTGCCGGCGTGGCTGGTGCTGCGGACCATCGTCGGTCTGGGCATGATGTGCCAGTACATGGTGATCGAGAGCTGGCTCAACGAGCAGGCGGACGCCAATCAGCGTGGCCTGGTGTTCAGCGGATACATGATCGCTTCGTACCTGGGCCTGGTGCTCGGCCAACTGATTCTGGTCATGCATCCGGGCCTGGGGCTGGAACTGCTGATGCTGGTCGCGCTGTGCTTTGCGCTGTGTCTGGTGCCGGTGGCGTTGACTCGACGGATTCACCCGGCGCCCCTGCATCCGGCGCCCATGGAGCCACGCTTCTTTATCAAGCGCGTGCCGCAGTCGTTGAGTACGGTGCTGGGAGCCGGTTTGATCATCGGTTCGTTCTATGGTCTGGCGCCGCTGTATGCCTCGCAGCAGGGGTTGTCGACCGAGCAGGTCGGTTTGTTCATGGGTAGCTGCATCTTCGCCGGGTTGCTGGTGCAGTGGCCGTTGGGCTGGTTGTCCGATCGTTACGACCGGGCGCTGCTGATTCGCTGTTTTGCCGGGTTCCTGGCGGTGGCGGCGTTGCCGTTGGCGATTCTGCCGCAGGTGCCGCTGGAGGTTTTGTTTGTTGTCGGGTTCATGTGCTCACTGGTGCAGTTCTGTCTGTATCCGCTGGCGGTAGCGTTTTCCAACGACCACGTCGAAGGCGATCGTCGCGTTTCGCTGACGGCGATGCTGCTGGTGACCTACGGGGTTGGCGCGAGCATCGGGCCGTTGTTGGCAGGTGTGCTGATGAAGTTGTTTGGCAGCCAGAGCCTGTATGCGTTCTTCAGCTTCTTCGCGCTGGTGCTGGTGTGGCGGATCCGGCCGAAAGCGGTGACCAATCTGCATCAGGTCGACGATGCGCCGCTGCATCACGTGGCCATGCCCGACAGCATGTCCAGCTCACCGCTGGTGGCGGCCCTCGATCCTCGGGTAGACGAGCAGGTGGTGCAGGAGCAGATGGTGCAGGACCCTGTGCAAACGCCGGCGACTCCCGAGCCTGAACCCGAGCCTCAGCCAGAGCCTGCGGCAGAAGTCGAGCCGGATAGCGGCGATGACAAACCTGCGCCCGATCTCAGCGGCGGCAGACCCTGAACTGAACAAAAACCACGCGCATAAAAAAGGGCAGTCCCCTCAAGGACTGCCCTTTTTATTGGCCGCAACGAATCAGAGATCGTCTTTGTCGAAACGGCGTGCTTCACGTTGCAGCTGATACACGAAACGCTCAACGTTGCGCGCAGCCTGACCACTGATGTTGTGGAAGCGCAGGCCGGCAAAAGTGATGTTGAGTTTTTCTTCGAAGTGCAGGTAGCGCAGTTCGACGGAGGTCGGCTGATTGCCGAACAGCGGCGGGGCGATCAGGCGGTCATAGACCTGGCCCAGTTGCAGGCGGTCAGTGATATCGCCTTCGAAGCGCAGCTTGCAACCGGTCGCGGAGATATCCAGCAGTTTGCCGTTGATTGGCGCCTTGAGCTTTTCGCCGCCCAGTTCAACACTGACCAGATCGGTCAGTTTCAGCGCGGCGCGGAAGGCATTGCGGCGCTGGTGGTAAACCACTTCGGTCGGCAGAGCGCCGGTGTAGAAACGATCGCCCTCGGATTCTTCGATATTCAGCGTGCCTGTGCATTCCCAGGCAATCCGCACGCCGTCATGAAAACCTTCAACCTTGAACGGCTCCCCGGCCTGCAGAAAGCGTTCGCCATCACGCGGGATCATCTCGTCCAGTGCGATCGAAGCGCTGTCGCGGTCGACTTTGATCAGGTAGCTCTGGAAGCGCTGGCTGCGCTCATGGAAGGTGATGATCAGCGGATCGTGGCTTTCTTGCAGCTGGCGCAGGTTGCTGGAGATTTCCAGTGGCGTGGTGAGCACCTTAGGGGGCTGCGGAGCATCATCCGCGCTGAGGGCGTTGGACACGGTTTATCAATCTCCAGACAAAATATGACTACTAGCCAGCATTTTGCCAGCATGTTTCGCGGGTAGATAGTGCTGGCGCATCAACGGCTCATGCCTGGCTGAGCGGACGCGGTGTGGCGGGTTTGGCAAATGTACCGCTGGCGTTATAAAGCGCTGGCGCTTCACCACCGGTGAGGATCTTCAGCTGATTGGCCGTGGCGATCTGCTGGATCTGGATCGACTGGCCATTCTTGAGGTTGGCGGCCTGGCATTGAGCGATCAGATCGGTCAATGCGTCGCCTTGCGTCAACAACTGTTCGCCAATGCTCGACTGGCTTGCCAGTTGCTCAAGACCTGAACGATCAGTCGGCAGGTTGAGGCTGGCGAGGATTTCACTGCGCTTGCGGCCATGCTGTTCAAGCAGAATGATCAATGCCTGTTTGTGCGCCAGAATTTCTTCCAGCAACGGCATGTCGCGACCGTGCAACGCGAGGGATTCGGTTTGCAACAACTCCAGCAATTGTTGAGCTGGAGCAAAGTCGTCGTTGATCAATTGCAATAAATTAGTGTCGTGCATGGCTGGCCTTGGGTTTTAAGCGTCCAAAAGCCTGGCGCCGGCAAAAGCCTAGCGCTGGGCTTCGAAGTTGAGCAGTTTGCTGGCTACACGGTTGCTGTCGACTTTATAGCTGCCATCGGCAATCGCGGCTTTCAACTCGGCCACACGGGCTTTGTCGACAGCAGGTTGATCGCGCAGCTTGTCAGTGACCTTCTGCAACTGTTGAGCCTCATTGCTGAGGTGTACCGATTCCCCGCTTTTTGCGGTACTGGCCGTTTCGGCCTGGGTATTCAGCGGCGCGGAGGTGCCGGTTTCGGCGGTTTCCTTGGCGTTGCTGGTACGTGTACTGCCCGTAAGTGACGAGGAGCTGTTCAAACGGCTGAAATCGATGACCATGATAAAAACCTCTGGGAATTTGGACGCTTGCCATGTTTTCGGCCATCCCCTGGAAAACTTTAGGCACATTTACAATGAGCCTTGCATGCGCCGGCGCGTGTCCTGCTGCGGCACAGTTTAGGGAACAGCCGGGGTCAGCGCCAGTTTTCTACATCGCCACTTCCACTTGGCCCGGCGCGGTGACTTGCGCCTTGATGACCCGTTGCGAGTTGAGGTTTTTCACCCGGATCTGCTCTTTCAGACCGCCATTGGCCAGCGCTTCCCCGGGCATGCGCACAGCGAGTGTGCCGCTGCGGGCAGTAATGACCACTTGATCGCCCTTGCGAATGACTTCTGCTTGTTCCAGATGAACCAGGGTAATGACCTGATCGGCTACCGTTGGTCGGGTTAATTTCTGCCCGATCGCTTCGTCAACGGAGGTCAGGAAACCCTGATTGATCTGACTGATGTCGCGTTCACGCAAGGTCACATCCTGCGGCTCGATAATCCCGGCCCGTTTGAGCGGGCGCGTGGTGGTCACAATCTCGCGAAACAGGCGGACTTGAGCGGGCACGAACACGGTCCAGGGCGAGGCCCCCTCGCAGCGGACCTTGACGGTAACCCGGCCCAGCGGACGTGCCGGACTCTCCAAAGTCGCTGTCAATTCCTTGTCGCACATAGGCATGCGCATACGTGGATCAAGCTGGTTTACTTCGATTTCGTAGCGGCCTTCCGTTTGACTGCTAGCCAGATAGTCTTCTACGGTGAACTCAAGAAAGCCCTGAGTGACGCCGATAAGCATGTCAGGCAAGGTAACCGCATCAGCAATGGCAGGGCTGCCAGCGAAAAAGCAGCAAATGGCGGACATCGCGCAAAGCCCTCTGCGGAGGGGCGATGTCAGGCGTCGAAAAAATGTCGTTTGAGCGTTCATACGAGTTAAAAAGCAAGCGCCGTGCCGTTTAGCAATGAATGTGCGTCGCAACAACACTTGGCGTTGGTGTAGGAGTCTGGGCATGGCTGGTGTAATGGATTCGGTGAACCAGCGCACGCAACTGGTGGGGCAGAATCGCCTGGAGCTGTTGTTGTTCCGTCTTGACGGTCAGCAGCTCTACGGAATCAACGTGTTCAAGGTGCGGGAAGTGTTGCAGTGCCCGTCACTGACGTTGATGCCCAAGTCCAGTCCTGTCGTGTGCGGGGTGGCAAATATCCGGGGGGCGACCATTCCGATCCTTGATCTGGCAATGGCCACCGGTTCCGGAGCGTTGAAGGACAAGAACAACCCGTTCGTGATCATCACGGAGTACAACACCAAGACCCAGGGTTTCCTGGTTCGCTCGGTGGAGCGCATCGTCAACATGAACTGGGAAGAGATTCATCCACCACCCAAGGGCACGGGGCGCGATCATTACCTGACCGCTGTGACTCGGGTGGACAATCAGTTAGTCGAAATCATCGACGTCGAGAAAGTGCTGGCCGAAGTTGCGCCGACACCGGAAGCGATTTCGGTGGGCGTGGTCGATGTCGAGACCCAGACCAAGGCACTCTCGTTGCGTGTCTTGACGGTCGATGACTCGTCAGTGGCGCGCAAGCAGGTCACGCGTTGCCTGCAGACGGTCGGCGTTGAAGTAGTAGCGCTGAACGACGGCAAGCAGGCGCTGGATTACCTGCGCAAGCTGGTCGATGAGGGCAAGAAGCCGGAAGAAGAGTTCCTGATGATGATTTCCGACATCGAGATGCCGGAGATGGACGGGTACACACTGACGGCCGAGATCCGCGCTGACCCGCGCATGCAAAAGCTTCACATCATCCTGCATACTTCGTTGTCCGGGGTATTCAATCAGGCGATGGTCAAGAAAGTCGGTGCCGATGACTTCCTGGCCAAGTTCCGTCCTGATGACCTGGCATCCCGGGTAGTCGACCGGATCAAAGCAGCAGATATCAGCTAGGGGCGTTTTGCTCCTGGCGGTCAACACGATTTAAGAGGCGGCATCATTGTCTACGGGTAATTTGGATTTCGAACAGTTCCGGGTCTTCCTGGAAAAAGCCTGTGGCATTTTGCTCGGTGAAAACAAGCAGTACCTGGTCTCGAGCCGTCTCAACAAACTGATGGAGCAGCAAGGCATCAAGTCTCTGGGTGAGCTGGTTCAGCGCATCCAGACCCAGCCGCGCAGCGGTTTGCGCGAACAGGTGGTCGATGCCATGACGACCAACGAAACCCTCTGGTTTCGGGATACCTATCCGTTTGAAGTCTTGAAGAACAAGGTGCTGCCTGAAGCGATCAAGGCCAGCCCCAACCAGCGCCTGCGGATCTGGTCGGCAGCCTGCTCGTCGGGTCAGGAGCCTTACTCGCTGTCGATGTCGATCGACGAATTCGAGCGCAGCAACCTCGGCCAGTTGAAGATGGGCGTGCAGATCGTTGCCACGGACCTGTCCGGCAGCATGCTGACCAACTGCAAGACCGGTGAGTACGACAGCCTGGCCATTGGTCGCGGTTTGTCCGCCGATCGTTTGCAGCGGTACTTTGATCCGAAAGGGCCGGGCCGCTGGGTGATCAAGGCGCCGATCAAGAACCGGGTGGAGTTCCGTTCGTTCAACCTGCTCGACAGCTATGCCGCGCTGGGCAAGTTCGACATCGTGTTCTGCCGCAACGTGTTGATCTACTTCTCTGCCGAAGTGAAGAAAGACATCCTGTTGCGCATTCACAGCACGTTGAAGCCGGGCGGGTATCTGTTCCTTGGCGCTTCTGAAGCGCTGAACGGTTTGCCGGATCATTACCAAATGGTTCAGTGCAGCCCGGGGATCATTTACCAGGCGAAGTGAAGCATATGGCAAAAGAAGGGAGCCCTCAGGGGCTCCTTTTTTTTGCCGCATGCTTCACGTAGGAGCTGCCGAAGGCTGCGATCTTTTGATTTTGTTTTTCAAGATCTAGATCAAAAGATCGCAGCCTTCGGCAGCTCCTACAGGGAGGGCTGTTAACAGGGCGAAGCGGCAGAAAAGCGGCATCCGGCGGTAACCGGTTGCCGCTTTTCTGGCATTGCCGCTTTGCCGACTCCCGGCAAAGCCCCGGTTTACGCGGCTTTCACAGTTTGGCACGACGCTTGCTAAAGCTCAGTTACGAAAAACCGGTCACCTGAAGGTTCCCGACATGAGCATCAGCTTCGATAAAGCGCTCGGCATTCACGAAAAGGCATTGGGCTTCCGCGCTCAGCGTGCCGAAGTGCTGGCCAACAACATCGCCAACGCCGACACCCCGAACTACAAGGCTCGGGATCTGGACTTCTCCAAAGTGCTTGAAGCACAGACCCAGAAAAACGCCAACGGCACTATCGCCCTGAACATGACCAACAGCCGTCACATCGAAGCTGAAGGCCTGGGCAACGGCGACGAATCGCTGATGTATCGCACGCCGATGCAACCTTCGATCGACCAGAACACCGTGGACGCTCAACTGGAACAGTCGAACTACGCGGAAAACGCCGTCGGCTTCCAGGCCAGCTTCACCCTGCTCAACAGCAAATTCAAAGGGCTGGTGTCAGCCCTGCGCGGAGAGTAATCCATGTCCCTGTCCAGCGTTTTCAACATTGCCGGCAGCGGCATGAGCGCACAGACCACGCGTCTGAACACCGTGGCCTCGAACATCGCCAACGCCGAAACCGTCTCGTCGAGCATCGACCAGACCTATCGCGCCCGTCACCCGGTGTTCGCCACCATGTTCCAGGGCGGCCAGAACAGCGGCAGCAATTCGCTGTTCCAGAGCCAGGACGCGGCCGGTCAAGGCGTACAGGTGCTCGGTGTGGTCGAGGACCAGAGCAACCTCGAAGCGCGCTACGAGCCGAACCATCCGGCGGCCGACGCCAAAGGCTACGTCTACTACCCGAACGTCAACGTGGTGGAAGAAATGGCTGACATGATTTCCGCGAGCCGCTCGTTCCAGACCAACGCCGAAATGATGAACACCGCCAAAACCATGATGCAGAAGGTACTGACCCTCGGTCAGTAATAAGGGGCGACTGCCATGAGTGTTTCCGATACCACCAGCAGCCTGAGCATGAATGACATCCTGGCGAACTCGTCGAAAAAGACCAGTTCGACCACCGGTGGCATTGCTTCGGCGACCAACAGCGCCACCGGCGGCCAGGCACTGGGCAAGGACGCGTTCCTGCAACTGCTGGTCACCCAGCTGAAAAACCAGAATCCGCTCGATCCGCAGGACAACAGTGCCTTCGTTGCGCAGTTGGCGCAGTTCAGCAGCCTTGAGGGGATTACCACCCTCAACAGCACTGTCAGCTCGCTGGCCGGCAACTACAACTCGTCGCAAGCCTTGCAGGCTTCGTCGCTGGTGGGCCGTAATGTGATCGTGCAGACCAACTCGGTTCAGCTCGACGATCCGAGCAAAGGCATGACCGGTTCGGTCACCGTTCCGTCGTCGATTGCCGGCGGCACCGTCAGCATCACCGACAGCAGCGGCGCGGTGGTTCGCACCATCGATCTGGGCAGTCGCGCCGCAGGCGCCGCGAGCTTCACTTGGGACGGCAAGGACAAGGACGGCAATCTGGTCAAGACCGGTACCTATACCGTCAAGGCCAACGCATCGATCAATGGTACCTCGACCGACATGGCGACATACCTGCCGGCTACCGTCACCAGCGTGACGATCAGCCAGACCGGTGGCGAACTGATGCTCAACCTGTCCGGCAAGGGCACCGTTGCCCTGTCCAAAGTACAAACCATTGGTATATAGAGCCGACTAACCGGCACAAAGGAGTGGAATATGTCTTTCAATATCGGCCTTAGCGGTCTCTATGCAGCCAACAAACAACTGGACGTGACCGGCAACAACATCGCCAACGTTGCGACCGCCGGTTTCAAATCGTCCCGTGCAGAATTCGAAGACGTCTACTCGGCCACTCGCCTGGGTAGCGGCAGCAAAGTCATCGGTAACGGCGTGCGCCTGGCCAACGTGTCCCAGCAGTTCACCCAGGGTGACATCAACAACACCGGTAACGTGTTGGACATGGGCATCAACGGTTCGGGCTTCTTCACCATGAGCAACAACGGCTCGGTGTCCTACACCCGTGCCGGTACGTTCAAGGTCGACAACGCCGGTTACATCACCAACACCGATTACACCTCGCGCCTGCAGGGTTACGGTGTGGACGCCAACGGCAAGATCATCAACGGCGTGTTGACCGACCTGAAGATTGATACCTCGAACCTGGCGCCGAAATCGACTTCCCTGGTGACGTCGAGCATCAACTTGAACTCGACTGCGCCGGTGATCAACGACGCAGTGGCGGCCGGCAAGTTTGATCCGAGCAAGCTTGAGACGTACACGAAGAACTTCAGCACTCCGATCTACGACTCGCAGGGCAACTCGCACGTCATGGATCAGTACATGGTGAAAACCGGCCAAAACACTTGGAAGGTTTACACCCTGGTGGACGGGCGTAATCCGGATGCAACCGGTAGCAATCCACTCACGACGCCTCCAACTGCTTCGACACTGACGTTTGACAGTTCGGGCAATCTGACCCAGGTCAGCACGCCTAACCCGGCGGATCCGACCAATCCGATCATCAGCAGCGACTTGAAGCTGACCAATTGGAAGCCGGGCAACGTGGTCAACGGTAACTTTGTACCTAACGGCGCAGCGGCCAACACGGCTGGCGTGACCATTTCCATGGCCAAGACCACTCAGTACAACGCTGATACCGCGCGTTCGATCCCGACTCAGGACGGCTACGCCACTGGCCAGATCACCAACCTGACCATCGACGGCACCGGTACGTTGTTCGCCAACTTCAGCAACAACCAGAGCAAGGCCATCGGCCAGGTTGCGCTGGCCAGCTTCACCAACGAACAAGGCCTGCAGGCTATCGGTGGCACTAGCTGGAAAGAGACTTTTGCTTCGGGTATCCCGGGCTACGATGCACCGGAAACCGGTACCTTGGGTTCGGTTGTTTCCAACTCGCTGGAAGAGTCGAACGTTAACCTGACCAACGAGCTGGTAGACCTGATCAAGGGCCAGAGCAACTATCAGGCGAACGCCAAGACCATCTCCACTCAGAGCACCATCATGCAGACCATCATTCAGATGACTTGATGTGATCTGAGCTGCATTGAAAACCGACGCGCCAATGCGTCGGTTTTTTTATGCGCGTTATTTGGGACGTGTGTTCAGGTTTATACCGTTTGTCGGTCGCTGTGGTGCGGAACTTGCAATCTCGGGAAACGGTGGCGGTGTGCGTCAAACTTTCATTCACTCCGCCTGTTTGCAAGCCGGGCCTAGGGTCCGGTGGCTTGGAAGCCATCAGTAGTCACCAGGGATGCAACACTTTGAACAGTCATGATTACGTCAGTGCGCCGATTGCGGTGCCAGCGCTCGACGCATCCGGCCGGGCCGTAGATGCCCGCACTGCCCGGGCAGTGCCGGTTGCTCTGTCAGTGCCCCCTCATTCAAACCGATTGAAATCAATTTTCCTGTTGCCGGGTTCACGCAGCAACGGCTGCGCAGCCGATGCCGTGCGCGGTGATTTTTCTGATCGTGTCGAGCATTAGCGCCCCGGCCCAAAGCGGTCGGACTTTTCCCAATGCTCGGGCCTTTTCGCAATCAAGCCTTACCTGCATCAGAGAGGGTGAGCCCCTGAGCACCAGGCGATTTAACGCAGTTTCCAACACAAACACACTCACACAAGGAAGATGTAATGGCGGTAATTTATGGCTCCAATGGTGCTGATTCGCTGCTAGGTACCATCGGCGATGATCAAATACGTGGTTTGGCGGGCGATGACGTGTTGAATGGTGGGGATGGCAACGACCTTCTCATTGGTGGCGAAGGGGCTGATCAGCTCATTGGTGGCGCAGGTTTCGACACCGCCAGCTACGAAGACGCCAATCAGGGAGTCGGCGTGACGATCAACCTGAAAACCGGCGTTAACTCCGGTCTTGCGGCGGGCGATACATTCAACGGTATTGAGGCGTTTCGCGGTACCAGTTACACCGACAACTTTGTCGCCGACGCCTCGGCCAACACGTTTGACGGCGTGATCGGCTACGACACCTTGAGCTACGCCACCTCCGAGCAGGCGATCAACCTGACGTTGACCGGCGTCAACGGCACCGGTCTGGGCGGCGATGCGCAGGGTGATGCCTTCAGTAACATGGACGTGGTTATCGGTACCGCGTTCGATGACGTCTTTACCCTGAACTCTGGCAGCACGAGCGTCTATGGTGGCGCCGGTAACGACGTCTATATCGTCAATGGCCCCTGGACTGGTGGCATCGGTGAAGGTGCCGGTGGCGGCGATGATGAGATCCGTACCAACCAGCTCAAAATGGGCATGAGTGGCGAAATCGAACGCTTGACCTACACCGGTACCGGCAACTTCACCGGCACAGGCAGTGCTGGCAATAACATCATCACCGGCGGCGTCGGCAATGACGTGCTGATCGGTGGCGCGGGGGCCGACCAGTTGATTGGCGGCGCAGGTTTCGACACGGCCAGCTACGAAGACGCCAATCAGGGTATCGGCGTGACGATCAACCTGAAAACCGGGGTTCACACCAGCCTGGCGGCGGGCGATACGTTCAACGGTATCGAAGCGTTTCGTGGCACCAGTTACACCGACAATTTTGTCGCCGATGCCACGGCCACCTCGTTTGATGGTGCGGGCGGTTATGACACCTTGAGCTACGCCACCTCCGAGCAAGCGATCAACCTGACGTTGACCGGCGTCAACGGCACCGGTCTGGGCGGCGATGCGCAGGGTGATGCCTTCAGCAACCTGGAAGCGGTTATCGGCACGGCGTTCGATGACGTCTTTACCCTCAACTCTGGTAGCACCAGCATCAGTGGTGGTGCCGGTAACGACGTTTACATCATCAATGGTCCGTGGACCGGTGGCATCGGTGAAGGCGCCGGTGGCGGCGATGATGAGATCCGTACCAACCAGCTCAAAATGGGCATGAGTGGTGAAATCGAACGCTTGACCTACACCGGTACCGGCAACTTCACCGGCACAGGCAGTGCTGGCAATAACATCATCACCGGCGGCGTCGGCAATGACGTGCTGATCGGTGGTGCGGGGGCCGACCAGTTGATTGGCGGCGCAGGTTTCGACACGGCCAGCTACGAAGACGCCAATCAGGGTATCGGCGTGACGATCAACCTGAAAACCGGGGTTCACACCAGCCTGGCGGCGGGCGATACGTTCAACGGTATCGAGGCGTTTCGTGGCACCAGTTACACCGACAATTTTGTCGCCGACGCCGCGGCCACTTCGTTTGATGGTGCAGGTGGCTACGACACCTTGAGCTACGCCACCTCCGAGCAAGCGATCAACCTGACGTTGACCGGCGTCAACGGCACCGGTCTGGGCGGCGATGCGCAGGGTGATGCCTTCAGCAACCTGGAAGCGGTTATCGGTACGGCGTTCGATGACGTCTTTACCCTCAACTCTGGTAGCACCGGCATCAGTGGTGGTGCCGGTAACGACGTTTACATCATCAATGGTCCTTGGGCAGGTGGCATCGGTGAAGCCGCCGGTGGTGGTGACGATGAAATCCGTACCAACCAGACCAGTATGGGCATGAGCGGCGAAGTCGAGCGCTTGACCTATACCGGGACGGGTAACTTCACCGGTACCGGCAACGCTGGCGACAACATCATCACCGGCGGCGCCGGCAACGATGTGCTCCTCGGCGGTGCAGGTGCCGACCAATTGATTGGCGGCGCCGGTAACGACGTTGCCAGCTATGAGGACAGCCTTGCTGCGGGTGTCACGGTCAACCTGAAAACCGGTGTACACACAGGCTTCGCCGCAGGCGATACCTTCTCTGGTATCGAAATCATTCGTGGCAGCAAGAACGGTGACACGTTCTTCAGTGACGCGCAGGCCAACATCTTTGATGGCGGCACCGCCGGTGGCGTCGATACCGTCGATTACTCGTTGTCGGCGCAGGCCGTGAACATCACGCTAACCACGCTCGGCGCCGGCAGTGGCCAGGGCGGCGACGCGCAGGGCGATACCTTTACCAATATCGAGAAAGTCGTCGGTTCGGGCTTCGACGATGTGTTTATCACCGGCTCCGCAGCCTCCCTGTTGCAGGGCGGGGCGGGTAACGATCTGTACATCATCAACGGCTCGCCCAATCAGTCGGTCATCGAATTGGCCGGTGGTGGTGACGACGAAATACGCACCTCGCTGAGCACCATGACCTTGAGTGCCGAAGTCGAACGCCTGACCTATACCGGCACCGGTAACTTCACCGGTACAGGCAATGCGGGCAACAACATCATCACCGGTGGCGTTGGCAACGACGTACTAATGGGCGGTGCGGGTGCGGACGTCTTCATCGGTGGCACGGGCCTCGATACCGTCTCCTACGACGACTCCACCGTAGGCGTGACGATCAACCAGAAAACCGGTGTTCACACTGGCATTGCTGCTGGCGATACCTTTGAGGGTATCGAGGTCATTCGCGGCTCCAAATACAGTGACACGTTCATGGCCGGCGCCGCTGCCGACAAGTTCGACGGCGGTACGGCCGGCCCGGACAACATGGACGTCGTCGACTACTCGCAGTCTGGAGCGGCCATCAACCTGACGCTGGTTTCCGGCACCGGCACCGGGACCGGTGGTGACGCCGAGGGCGATTCGTTCTCGGCAATCGAGAAGGTGATCGGTTCGGCGTATGACGATGTGTTCACCACTTCCACGTCCGGCTCCTTCACTTTGCAGGGGGGTGTGGGCAATGACGTCTACATCGTCAACGCCGGTGCCTCGGCGGTGATCATCGAAGCGCAGGGCGGCGGCGACGACGAAGTGCGTACCAACCAGCTCAGCATGGGGCTGCACAACAACGTCGAGCGCCTGACTTACACCGGCACGGGCAACTTCACCGGTCGCGGTAATGCCAGCGACAACATCATCACTGGTGGCGCCGGCAACGATACCTTGTTGGGCGGTGCGGGTGCCGACAGCTTTATCGGTGGTGCCGGTACGGACACCGTCAGTTATGACGACAGCACGGTGGCGGTGACGCTCAATTTCAAGACGGGCGTATACAGCGGCATCGCCGCAGGTGACACCTTCACCGATATCGAACTGATTCGCGGCACGCAGTACGCCGATACATTTATCGCCGGTGCCGGTGCGGACAAGTTCGACGGTGCTACGGGCGTGGATGTGGCGGATTACTCGCAATCCGCCCAGGGCGTGACGCTGACATTGGGTGCTGCCGGTATCGGCTCTGGCACGGGCACGGGGGGCGATGCCGAGGGAGACAGCTTTTACGGCATCGAAACCATCATCGGCTCGGCTTACAACGACGTCTTTATCGCTAATGCCAACTCGACCGGTTTCACTGTACAAGGCGGTTTGGGCGACGATGTTTACGTCCTCAACAACGCAAACTATGGCGCGATCATCGAACTGGCTGGCGGCGGTAATGATGAAGTGCGCACCAATCAGTCTTACTACCTCATGAATGCCGGGATCGAGCGCTTGACCTATACCGGTACCGGGATGTTCCAGGCGCGAGGCAATGCGCTCGATAACGTCATCACGGGCGGGGCCGGGGACGACATTTTGATGGGGGGCGATGGCGGCGACACGTTTATCGGTGGCGATGGTTTCGATACGGTCAGCTATAACGACATCGGGCCGGTTGGAGTGGTCATCAATCTCAAAACTGGCGAGCACACCGCAATAGCCAAGGGCGATACCTTCCAGAGCATCGAGAAGTTCGTCGGCTCGGGGCGCGACGACACCTTCATCGGTAATGATCAAATCAACAATTTTGACGGTGCTTTCGGGCGCGACACGGTCAGCTTCGCCTTTGAAAGCTCGGCCATCACCCTTGACCTCACTCAGCCACTGACCGGTGCCGCCGCAGGCGATACCTACACCAACATCGAAAACTGGGAAGGTACTGCATTCAATGACACGTTGATCGGTGGTGCCGGCGCCGAGACGTTTATTGGTGGCAAGGGCGCTGACTTTATCGATGGCGGTGCAGGTGTTTCCGATGAAGCCTGGTACATCGGCAGTTCGGCCGCGGTGCAAGTCGACTTGCAGGCCAATACAGTCACCGGCGGTGATGCGAGCGGCGATGTACTGGTCAATATCGAGGGGCTGCACGGCTCGTCATTCAATGACACGCTGACGGGTAACGTAGGCTGGAACACTCTCTATGGTGGCGCAGGCAATGACCTGATCCGCGGCGGGGACGGTAACGACTCGATTTATGGCGGCAACTACGAGCCTTACGCCATCAACGGTCCGGATCGCAGCGGTCCGGCCGAGGCGGATCAACTGTTTGGCGGCAATGGCAACGACAGCATGTTCAGCGCCAACAACGATGTCGGCAGCATCCTGCATGGTGATGCCGGTAACGACGACATTAACGTTTACGCCGGTATTGCCTACGGTGATGACGGCAGTGACTCGTTGGTGGGGAATGGGCCTGAGTATCAGCTATTTGGCGGTGCCGGTTCGGATACCTTGATCATGTCCGGCGGTGGTTATGCCTATGGTGGTGAGGGCAGCGATACCTACAAGGTGTTGTCTTCGACCAATGTCATGATCAAGGACGATGGTACTCAGGGCAGCGATAGAGTCGAGCTGCAGAATATCAAGTCGTATGCCGATGTGATCATCAAGACCGACGGCACCAATGCCTACATCTTCAATGCTGTGGAGTGGAATGCCGGCAAGCAGAACAATGCGGTGATTCTTGCGGACTGGTATGCCGGCTCGAACACCATCGAAACCTTCGCTACCGCCAATGGTGATACGTTCACCATTCCGGTAGTGGGGCAGGCGATGGCCGAGTCCTTTATGGTCTGATGAGGCACTGAAACCACAATGAGCGGCGAAACCTGTAACCGGGTTTCGCCGTTTTTTTTTTGCTTCGATTTTTATTCCAGACAAAAGAAAACCCCCGACACACCAGAAGTCTGTCGGGGGTTTCTTTTGCCCGGAGAGTATCAGGCGTCTCGCAACGCCTGACTCAGCTCAGCTTATTGGCAAGCTTCGCAATCCGGCTCGTCAATGGCGCAAGCCTTTGGCACTGGAGCTGGACCGGCAGGAGCTGCCAGAACCGAATCGTCGCCGTGGTTGCCGCCGCTGGAAACAGCGTTCAGCTTGCCGGTGTTGATGGTCGACTTCTCGGTGCTGGTCGCGGCCAGGGCACGGAGGTAGTAAGTGGTTTTCAGACCACGGTACCAGGCCATGCGGTAGGTCACGTCGAGCTTCTTGCCCGAGGCGCCGGCGATGTACAGGTTCAGCGACTGGGCCTGGTCGATCCACTTCTGACGACGGCTGGCGGCGTCAACGATCCACTTGGTGTCCACTTCGAACGCGGTCGCGTAGAGCTCTTTGAGTTCTTGCGGGATGCGCTCGATCTGCTGAACCGAACCGTCGTAGTACTTCAGGTCGTTGATCATGACCGAGTCCCACAGACCGCGAGCTTTCAGGTCGCGAACCAGGTACGGGTTGATCACGGTGAATTCGCCCGACAGGTTCGATTTCACATACAGGTTCTGGTAGGTCGGTTCGATCGACTGCGAGACGCCGGTGATGTTGGCGATGGTCGCGGTCGGTGCGATGGCCATGATGTTCGAGTTACGAATGCCTTTCTGTACACGGGCGCGAACCGGTGCCCAGTCCAGGGTTTCGTTCAGGTCGACATCAATGTACTTCTGGCCACGAGCCTCGATCAGGATCTGTTGCGAATCCAGCGGCAGGATACCTTTGGACCACAGCGAACCCTGGAACGTCTCGTACGAACCGCGCTCGTCAGCCAGGTCGCAGGACGCCTGGATCGCGTAGTAGCTGACCGCTTCCATCGACTTGTCGGCGAACTCGACGGCAGCGTCGGAACCGTAAGGGATGTGCTGCAGGTACAAAGCGTCCTGGAAGCCCATGATGCCCAGACCGACCGGACGGTGCTTGAAGTTGGAGTTCTTCGCTTGCGGCACCGAGTAGTAGTTGATGTCGATCACGTTATCGAGCATGCGTACAGCGGTGTTCACGGTGCGTTGCAGCTTGGCGGTGTCCAGCTTGCCGTCAACGATGTGGTTCGGCAGGTTGATCGAGCCCAGGTTGCAGACAGCGATTTCGTCCTTGTTGGTGTTCAAGGTGATTTCGGTGCACAGGTTCGAGCTGTGAACCACGCCGACGTGCTGCTGCGGGCTACGCAGGTTGCACGGGTCTTTGAAGGTCAGCCATGGGTGGCCGGTTTCAAACAGCATGGACAGCATTTTGCGCCACAGGTCTTTGGCCTGGATGGTCTTGAACAGTTTGACCTTGCCCGGGTATTCGGTCAGGGCTTCGTAGTACTCGTAGCGCTCTTCGAAGGCTTTACCGGTCAGGTCGTGCAGGTCCGGCACTTCGGATGGCGAGAACAGGGTCCACTTGCCGTCATCGAAGACGCGCTTCATGAACAGGTCAGGAATCCAGTTGGCAGTGTTCATGTCGTGGGTACGACGACGGTCATCACCGGTGTTCTTGCGCAGCTCGATGAACTCTTCGATGTCCATGTGCCAGGTTTCCAGGTAGGCACACACAGCGCCTTTGCGCTTGCCACCCTGGTTAACGGCTACTGCGGTGTCGTTCACTACTTTCAGGAACGGCACAACGCCTTGGGATTTGCCGTTGGTGCCCTTGATGTACGAACCCAGAGCGCGAACAGGCGTCCAGTCGTTGCCCAGGCCGCCGGCGAATTTCGACAACATGGCGTTGTCGTGGATCGCGTGGTAGATGCCCGACAGGTCATCCGGCACGGTGGTCAGGTAGCAGCTCGACAGCTGTGGACGCAGGGTGCCGGCGTTGAACAGGGTCGGGGTCGACGACATGTAGTCGAAGGACGACAGCAGGTTGTAGAACTCGATCGCACGGTCTTCTTTCTGCTTCTCTTCGATCGCCAGGCCCATGGCTACGCGCATGAAGAAGATCTGCGGCAGTTCGAAACGCACGCCATCCTTGTGGATGAAGTAACGGTCGTACAGGGTTTGCAGGCCCAGGTAGGTGAATTGCTGATCACGCTCGTGGTTGATCGCCTTGCCCAGTTTTTCCAGGTCGAAGGAGGCCAGCACAGGGTTCAGCAGTTCGAACTCGATACCTTTGGCGATGTAAGCCGGCAGTGCCTTGGCGTACAGGTCGGCCATTTCGTGGTGAGTGGCGCTTTCGGCCACACCGAGGAAACCCAGGCCTTCGGCACGCAGGGTGTCCATCAGCAGGCGGGCGGTCACGAACGAGTAGTTCGGCTCGCGCTCAACCAGGGTACGGGCGGTCATCACCAGGGCGGTGTTGACGTCGGTCAGGGCCACGCCGTCGTACAGGTTTTTCAGGGTTTCGCGCTGGATCAGGTCGCCGTCGACTTCTTCCAGACCTTCGCACGCTTCGGTGACGATGGTGTTCAGGCGGCCCATGTCCAGCGGCGCCAGGCTGCCGTCGGCACGGGTGATGCGGATCGACGGGTGAGCGTTGACTGCTTCTTCGGCCGGCGCGTGGGCAGCGCGTTCTTTCGAACGACCGTCACGGTAGATCACGTAGTCGCGCGCAACTTTCTGCTCGCCGGCACGCATCAGGGCCAGTTCGACCTGGTCCTGGATTTCTTCGATGTGGATGGTGCCACCCGATGGCATGCGACGCTTGAAGGTCGCGGTGACTTGTTCGGTCAGGCGCGCAACAGTGTCATGAATTCGCGACGAAGCGGCAGCGGTGCCGCCTTCAACTGCGAGGAACGCTTTGGTGATAGCGACGGTGATCTTGTCATCGGTGTAAGGAACGACAGTGCCATTGCGCTTGATCACGCGCAGTTGACCAGGCGCGGTGGCTGCCAGATCCGAAGTCGAATCAGCGGCCTGCGGCAAGGTGCCCTGCGGGTTCTCGCGAGTTGTGTCGGTTTGCATGGGGGGTGATCTCCACATTCTCTATGTTTGTTTGGGCACCATCATGGTGCTCACCGTTCTGGTCCGAAGCACTACAACCGACGGGCGTCGGGCATAACAACTTCGGATCAGTAGGAAAAAGGCTAATGACGCCGCATCCTTGCCGAAGTTTTTGGCCGCGAGCCAGGGCTCGAGCCGGATTCCTTCCCGGGTGACAGTAATGACTGCAACACCCGTACCGTTCCGGTCGTTTCCAACCTGAAAAACGATGCCATCCGCAAGTGCGGTTTGGGCTTTGAAAAACTTGCTTGGTTCAACCGGAAACCGGCAATAAATCGCTTGAGTTTCAGGTCTGAAATGTGGTTGGGCGTTTAAGCGGAAAACCCTATATGTAGGGTCTATCCCTGCGCCGTGCTACAAGATAATGCGTTTCACGGGTGCTTGCAACGTACTAGCTGTGGATAAACCTGTGCGTAAATTGTGTAAGAAATCCGGAATTCCCGTGTAGGCCGCGAACCTGCTGAGCTAGACCGTCTGTCACTGTTTTTTCACCGGGAAAAACGCTTCAGCGGATTTTTAAGGGCGCGAACCCTATCACAAAAAACTGCCTTGTCCGAACGCATTTACCGACTTGTGTTCTGGCTGTACGCCGTTTATACAATCGGCCCATGTGCAGGCATTGTTATCCTCCAGAAACATGACAAAAGGGCGGGAGGATCACGCTAAATATCGCGTACCCCTGTAGGAGCTGCCGGAGGCTGCGATCTTTTGAGCCTGATCTTGAAAAGCAAGATCAAGAGATCGCAGCCTCGTTTCACTCGACAGCTCCTACAGGGCATCGTGCGGATTCGGGCAATCGTCTTCCTTTATTAATAACAATAGAAAGCAGAGGTCACCGGTGGAGCAACAAGCCTTTCAGGTATTGATCGTCGAGGATGACCAGCGACTGGCCGAACTGACGCGCGACTACCTGCAAGCCAATGGACTGCGCGTAGACATCGAAGGCAACGGGGCGCTGGCGGCGGCGCGGATCATCAAGGAGCAGCCGGATCTGGTGATCCTCGATTTGATGCTGCCCGGCGAAGATGGCCTGAGCATCTGTCGCAAGGTGCGTGATCAGTATGACGGGCCGATTCTGATGCTCACCGCACGCACTGACGATGCCGATCAGATTCAGGGCCTTGACCTCGGTGCCGACGATTACGTGTGCAAACCGGTGCGCCCACGGCTGTTGCTGGCGCGCATTCAAGCGTTGCTGCGCCGTAGCGACACACCTGAACCGCTCGCCGAAAAATCCCGGCGACTGCAATTCGGCCCGTTGGTGGTCGACAACGCCTTGCGTGAAGCGTGGCTGTGCGACAACGGCATCGAGCTGACCAGCGCCGAATTCGACCTGCTCTGGCTATTGGTGTCCAACGCCGGGCGGATCCTGTCCCGGGAAGAAATTTTCACCGCCCTGCGCGGCATCGGCTACGACGGCCAGGATCGCTCGATCGATGTACGCATCTCGCGCATCCGCCCGAAAATCGGCGACGACCCCGACCATCCACGCCTGATCAAGACCATTCGCAGCAAAGGTTATCTGTTTGTTCCCGAAGCCTGTGTAGACCTGCCGCTGTGAACTCGATCTTCCTGCGCATCTACGGCGGCATGTGCGCAGCGCTGATTCTGGTGGCAGTGCTCGGCGTGCTGGCGCTCAATCTGCTCAACCAGGTGCGCAGCGAGCAGTATCGCGAACGGCTGGCCCACGGCACGTTCTCGCTGATGGCCGACAACTTGCAGCCGATGAATGAAACCGAGCGCCATCGTGCGTTGCTGGTGTGGGAGCGTTTGCTGGGGATTCCGCTGGCGCTGAAGAAGTTTGCCGAGACCGATCTCGATCTGACCCAGCGCACTCGCGTGCAACGGGGGCAGGCGTTGGTCGAACAGACCGGACCGCATGCGGCCAAGGTTTACCGGATGGTCAGCGACAAGGAACAGCTTGTGCTGGTGGGGGAAGTGCAGCAGATCAGCGAGCAACTGGCCCGCGCAACCATTTACCTGCTGGCCGATGAACTGGTGCGCGTGCCGGTCGCCGAGCAGCCCAAGCGCCTCGCGCAGATAAAGCAAGAGAAGGGTTTCGGTTTCGATCTGCGGCTGGTCACGGTGAATGACGCCGACATGGACGAAGACCAGAGCCGCCGCGTGGCCGAAGGCGACACGGTGATGGCGCTGGGCAAGGGCGGCGATTCGATCCGCGTATTCGCTGGCATGGTCGGCACGCCGTGGGTGCTGGAAATCGGCCCGCTGTATCAGATGAACCCATACCCGCCGGAATGGCTGGTACTGATCGCCGCACTCGGCCTGACCCTGATCGGCCTCATCGTTTATTTGTTGGTGCGCCAGCTCGAACGGCGTTTACGCGGCCTCGAAGCGGCGGCCACGCGGATTGCCAAGGGCAGCCTGGAAACCCGTGTGCCGGCGCGCGGTGCCGACTCGGTCGGGCGTCTGGCGTCGGCGTTCAACGGCATGGCCGAGCACTTGCAGCAACTGCTGGCGATCCAGCGTGAACTGGTGCGTGCGGTGTCCCACGAATTGCGCACGCCGGTGGCGCGTCTGCGTTTCGGTCTGGAAATGATCGGTTCGGCGACCACCCCGCAAGCGCTGGAGAAGTACCGCGAAGGCATGGATCACGACATCGAAGACCTCGATAAACTGGTCGATGAAATGCTCACCTATGCTCGGTTGGAGCAGGGTTCGCCGGCGCTGACCTTCCAGCGCATCGATCTGGATGCGCTGGTCAATCAGGTGATTGAAGAGCTGGCGCCGTTGCGCGCCGAAGTCACGGTGCAACGTGGTTTGTGCCTGTCTGCGGCGGATAACGATGATGCCTGGGTCGAAGCCGAGCCGCGTTATCTGCATCGGGCGCTGCAGAATCTGGTGAGCAACGCGATGCGCCATGCGCGTTCGAAGGTGACGGTCAGTTATCAGGTCGGGCAATTGCGCTGCCGCGTCGATGTCGAGGATGACGGGCCGGGCGTGCCGGAAGTGGCGTGGGAGCGGATTTTCACTCCATTTCTGCGCCTCGATGACAGCCGTACGCGGGCGTCGGGCGGGCATGGCCTGGGCTTGTCGATTGTGCGGCGGATCATTCACTGGCACGACGGCCGGGCGATCATTGGCAAGAGCAAGAGTCTGGGCGGGGCCTGTTTCAGCCTGAGTTGGCCGAGGAATCAGGAACGCCGGTAATTCTTTGCGGTGATTGTGCTGGCCCCATCGCTGGCAAGCCAGCTCCCACAGTGACCGTGGTGAGCACAGTTTCAAGGTTCACACAGAAACCTGTGGGAGCTGGCTTGCCAGCGATGAGGCCCGGACAGGCGCTAAAGATTTCAGGCCTGAATGCTGACCAGACTCAACAACTGCCCACCGTGCACGCCGAACTGCGCCTCCAGTTCAGTGCCGTTACGCCACTCATCCGACAAGTCCGTCAACAGCCGCAACCTTACTTGACCCGCTTCAGTCCACTCCAGCACTTCAGCGTGCTCGAAATAAAAGCGCTTCTGCACAATCGGGTACAGCGCTTTGAACAGACTTTCCTTCACCGAAAACGTCAGCGTCACCCACAGCGCCAACTGATCCCGCGAGGCGGCCGTCATGCGTTGCATTTCAGGTGGCGTCAGAATCTCCCCAGCCAGCCGCTCGGCACGTTCGGTGTCGAGCAGGTTTTCCAGATCCATGCCCAGACCGCGCCAGTGTTGCTTGTTGGCGACAATCGCTGCTGCGCGTCCGGTGCTGTGGGTGATCGAGCCGCAAATGTGCGCGGGCCATATCGGCGCGCGGTCTTCACCGATCGCCGGCACAACGCTGCTGCCTTCCAGTTGCTGTAACGCCGCGCGGGCGCAAATCCGCCCGGCGAGAAATTCCGCCTGACGTTTGGCCACCGAGCGCTGAATGCTCGGCGGCGCAACGACGGCGCTGTGCTGAAAGTCATCGCCAAGCAGTCGGGTCGGGTCGAAATGGGTGCTGAGCAGCACGGTGTCGGGCAATACCGTTGGCAACGGCCAGTGGCTGTCGAGCGCGGTGCAGCAGGCGGGGAGGGCGGGGGTGAGATTCATGGCGGGCATTTTGCCGGTTAGCGCCAACACTGACCAGTGCCCACCCGTGTAGGAGCTGCCGAAGGCTGCGATCTTTTGACCTTGCTCTTATAAACATCAAGATCAAAAGATCGCAGCCTTCGGCAGCTCCTGCAGGGGGGGCGCGGTTAGCTAAAGATTTTCTGGAAGAACGCTTTCATGTCCGCCCAGGATATTTCGTCTGCGGCTTTGTTGTACCCGATGTCCGGGCCACCGTGTTCACCATGGCTCAAGCGATCGGCATCCGGATTGGTGAAACCATGCTTGGCACCCTTCAGACTGACAAACTTGTAGTCAGCCCCGGCCTTGTCCATTTCTGACTTGAAGGCAGTGACGTTGTCGGCAGTGACCATGCTGTCCAGCGCGCCATGCTCGACCAGAATCTTCGCCTTTACGCTGCCGGGCGTCGCCGGGGTTTTGGTCGCCAGCGCGCCATGGAAACTCACCACGCCCGCCAGCGGCTCTCCTTGGCGCGCCGCGTTCAGCACCACCGCACCGCCGAAGCAGTAACCGATGGCGGCGATTTTGTTGACGTCGGTCTGCGGCTGCTTCTTCAGCAAATTCAGCCCGGCCTCGAAGCGCTTGCTGGAAGCCGCCGCATCCTGCGTCGCTGCCTGCATGAACGCCATCGCATCTTTCGGGTGCTCGGTGTTCTTGCCTTCGCCGTACATGTCGATCGCCAGAGCGCTGTAACCGAGTGCGGCGAGATCGCGCGCGCGGCGCTTGGCGTAGTCGTTCAGCCCCCACCATTCGTGCACCACGATGACACCCGGGCGTTTGCCTTGGACGGCGTCGTCGTAGGCGTAGTAGCCGATCAGTTTCGTGCCGTCGGCGCTCTGGTAGGGGATTTCTTCCGTCTTGATCGCAGCCTGAGTGAGGCTGCTGACAGCCAGCAAAGTAAGGGCGAGGAACAGGCGCATGGTCGAGTCTCCTGACAGTAAAGGGTCAAAACAGCCTAGTTCATTTGGTTCAGGTCAGGTTCAGAGACGGTTCAGGGGCGGTACAGGGGAGGGTCAGTAACCTTGCGCCATACCCAAACAGCACTGTGAAAGAGGAAATACCCATGACTTTTAACAAACTGTTGCTGGCATTGACCGTAATGAGCGCCAGTATCGCGGCCCAGGCCGATACCACTTCCAACTTCGCCGGCCTGTCCTTCGGCCAGACCAGCGACAAGATCGACAAGTCCCACTCACTGAACAATAACCTCGACCACCCGAACGCCACCGGCGCCATCGACGGCAACAACACCTACGGCGTACGCCTCGGTCAGCAAAACAGTCAGGGTCGCTACTACGCCACCTACGACAACGTGTCAGGCTCGCACAATGGCATTAAACTGCGTCAGGAAAACCTGCTGGGCAGCTACGATCTGTTCTACCCGGTGGGCGGCAGCACCAAGCTGTTCGGCGGTGCCACGGCCGGTCTGACCAAGTTGACCCAGGATTCGCCAGGCTACAGCCGCGACAGTGACATCGGTTACGCCGTCGGCGGCCAGTTCGGGGTATTGCAGCAAGTTTCGCAAAACACCTCGGTCGAACTCGGTTACCGTTACCTGATGAGCAACGCCAGCACCGAAATGAAAGAAAGCGGTGGCAGCAAGCAAGGCTCGCTGGATCTGAACAGCAGTGCCCAGACTTACCTGTCGGCTAACTACAATTTCTAAGGCGTTGCCAGCAGGTTCAATGTGGGAGCGAGCCTGCTCGCGAAAGCGCCGGTTCAGTCGATGAGAGGTCGACTGAGCCATCGCCTTCGCGAGCAGGCTCGCTCCCACAGGTGTGTGACTGGAGATTCTGATTTACCCGGGAGAGTGTTATGAAACTGTTGGTCGTCGAAGATGAAGCGCTGTTGCGCCATCACCTGCAAACCCGCCTGACGGAAAGTGGCCACGTTGTCGAATCCGTGGCCAATGCCGAAGAGGCGCTGTACCAGACCGGACAGTTCAACTTCGACCTGGCGGTGATCGATCTCGGCCTGCCGGGCATGGGCGGTCTCGACCTGATTCGCCAATTGCGCGCGGCCGGCAAGACCTTCCCGATCCTGATCCTCACCGCGCGCGGCAACTGGCAGGACAAGGTCGAAGGCCTTGCCGCCGGTGCCGACGATTACGTGGTCAAGCCGTTCCAGTTCGAAGAGCTCGACGCGCGCCTGAATGCCTTGCTGCGCCGTTCCAGCGGTTTCACCCAGTCGACCATCGTCGCCGGTCCGCTGCTGCTCGACCTCAATCGCAAACAGGCGAGCCTTGACGAGCAACCGCTGGCGCTGACCGCTTACGAATACCGCATCCTCGAATACCTCATGCGCCATCACCAGCAAGTGGTGCCCAAGGATCGCTTGATGGAGCAACTCTACCCGGACGACGACGAGCGCGATCCAAATGTCATCGAAGTGCTGGTCGGTCGTCTGCGGCGCAAGCTCGAAGGCCCGGCCGGGTTCAAGCCGATCGACACCGTGCGCGGCCTCGGCTACCTGTTCAATGAGCGCTGCACTTGATTCGTTCCCTTCGCGTTCGCTTGATGCTCGCCGCCACCACGTTGGCGGTGTTGTTCATGCTCGCCTTGCTGCCGGCAATGCAAGGCGCGTTCAGCCTGGCCTTGCAGGATTCCATTGAGCAGCGGCTGGCCTCGGATGTCACCACGCTGATCTCGGCTGCACGCATCGAAAACGGTCGGTTGGTGATGCCGACGCAACTGCCGGATGAGCGCTTCAACCTCACCGACTTCCGTTTGCTCGGCTACATCTATGACCGCGAAGGGCATCTGGTGTGGCGCTCGAAAGCCACCCAGGAAGAGCAGATCAACTACAAGCCGCGCTATGACGGACTCGGTAACGAGTTTGCGCGGATCCGCGAAAGCAACGGCCAGGAATTCTTCGTCTATGACGTCGAAGTCAAACTGCTCGGCGGCAAAAGCGCGGCGTTCAGCATCGTCGCCCTGCAACCAGTGCGCGAGTACGAAACCACCCTCGAAGGCCTGCGTGAAAATCTCTATCTGGGCTTCGGCGCTGCATTACTCGTGCTGCTGGCGCTGTTGTGGATCGGCCTGACCTGGGGCCTCAAAGCCCTGCGCCGGCTCAGTCAGGAACTCGATGAAATCGAAGGTGGCACTCGTGAGAGTCTGACTGAACAACACCCGCGTGAACTGCTGCGTCTGACCGGTTCGCTCAACCGTTTGCTGCACAGCGAACGTCAACAGCGCAGCCGCTATCGCGATTCCCTCGATGACCTGGCGCACAGCCTGAAAACGCCGTTGGCGGTGTTGCAAGGCGTCAGCGAAGACATGGCGCAACGTCCCGAAGAACGCGATCAGGCCTGGGTGCTGCAAAGCCAGATCGAACGCATGAGCCAGCAGATCAGCTACCAACTGCAACGGGCCAGCTTGCGCAAAAGCGGGCTGGTGCGACATCAAGTGCGCTTGCAACCGGTGCTCAAAAGCCTCTGCGATACGCTGGACAAGGTTTACCGTGATAAACATGTGCGGGTGGTGTTCGATCTGCCGGAGCATTGTTATGTGCCGATCGAGCAGGGGGCGTTGCTGGAGATGATGGGCAATCTGCTGGAAAACGCCTATCGCCTGTGCCTGGGCGAAGTGCGCATCAGCGTGTGCGAGACCCTGGCCGGGATCGAACTGTGTGTCGAAGATGACGGCCCGGGCGTACCGCCGGATCAGCGTGCGCGGATTCTTGAGCGCGGTGAGCGACTGGATGCCCAGCATCCGGGGCAAGGGATCGGGCTGGCGGTGGTCAAGGACATTATTGAAAGCTACAACGCCAAACTCGCTCTGGGGGATTCGCCGATGGGTGGGGCGGCGTTCAGGATTCATTTTCCGGCGGTGTGATTGCGAGCTGCCCTCACCCCAGCCCTCTCCAAGAGGGAGAGGGAGCCGACCGAGGTGTCTGGCGTTATCCATCGACCTGAAATAGCCAGTCGATTATGGAATCGGTAGCGAAGTTTCAGGTCGGCGGATTTACCGAGCATCCCCCAATCAGTCCCTTCCCGCTCAGAGCGAGGGGACTGACCGAAGTGTCTTTGGAAAATTATCGACCTGAGCGATTTGCAGCGAATATGAATTCAATAGAGAGCTTGCAGGTCGGCGGATTTATTGAGCGTCCCCCAATCAGTCCCCTCTCCCTCCGGGAGAGGGTTAGGGTGAGGGGCTTTTGATTTTTGTACCTCACTGCTCCTGCGCCCGATAAGCCCCCGGCGTCAGCCCCGTCCACTTCTTGAACGCCCGGTGAAACGCCGACGGTTCGGAAAACCCCAACTGCTCGGCAATCTGCTGCAACGACAGATCCGCCCGGCCCAAATGATAAATGGCGATATCCCGCCGCAACTGATCCTTCAATTCCTGAAAACTGCTGCCTTCTTCACGCAAATGCCGGCGCAGCGTTTGCGGGCTGATGTGCAAGTGCGCCGCCACCGCTTCCAGATCCGGCCAGTGTGCCGTGTCGCGACTGAGCAAACGGCGCAAACGGCTGCTCAGGCTGTCGCCTTCGTCCGGGCGTGAGAGCAGGTCGGCGGGGGAACGTTCGAGGAAATGTTTGAGTGTGCGTTCGTCCTGCAACAGCGGCATAGACAGATAGCGGCTGTGGAATAAAAGGCTGCTTTGCTCGGTGCCGAAGGTCAGCAGGCAGGGGAACAGCAGGTCATATTCAGCCCCATGCTCGGGGCGCGGATAGCTGAAGCTCGCTTGTTCGAGGCGAATCCGCTGGCCGATCAGCCAACTGCCGAGGCGATGCCAGATCACCAGCAAACTTTCGGTGAGAAAGTGATCCGGGTCCCACAATTGTGAATCGTCGAGGCTCAGGCGCACCCATTCGTCTTCGCGGGTGAGGCTCAGGCGTGGGGCTTCGGGGAATAGGCTATAGAACAATAAACCGCGTTGCAGCGCTTTCTCCAGATTGCGGCAGTGAATCGAGGCATGGCACATCATGGCGAAACTGCCGGGTTTGCTGGGTGCGTTGCCGAAACCCAGGTACTCGTCGTCCAGCGCCAGCCACAGGCCTTGGATCAACCGGGTGAATTGTTCCGGAGCAATGCGTGCGCGGGGTTCGTCGAGCAATTCCGGGCTGATGCCCAGTTGCGACAGCAGCTGCGAATAATCAAAACCCAGGCGGCGCGCGCCACCGAGGGCGGCACGGGCGAAATGACTGGCGATGGTGCGTTCGCGCATAAGCGGCAGATCCTTCCTCAGGCGCCGGATGGTAGCCGGCGCCTGGACACCCCTACAAGGCGGATTTCCGCCAAATTGCAGGACGAGAAGCAGCGAGTTGGCGGAAATCCGCCACACTTGAGTCACTGGACGGTGACATTCGTACACCTGTAATCCCTGATATCAAAAGGCTTGCTGGCAATCGCACCAAAGTGGCACGAGGTTTGCGATACAAGCCACAGAAGCGTGCGTTTGGCCCTGATGGAAAATGCTGCTCCAACAACAAATCCCTCCAGTGCAGGAGGGTTCGCAATTAAGGTTTCGCGGCCAACAGATGGATGTTGTCACGCGGAACGCTTGAGGAAACCTGCAATGACGACTCGTCAGCCACTGTACAAATCCCTGTATTTCCAGGTGATCGTTGCCATCGCCATCGGCATCCTGCTTGGTCACTTCTACCCTCAGACCGGTGTGGCCCTCAAGCCGCTGGGTGACGGGTTCATCAAACTGATCAAAATGGTCATCGCCCCGATCATCTTCTGTACCGTTGTCAGCGGCATCGCCGGCATGCAGAACATGAAATCCGTGGGCAAGACCGGCGGCTACGCGCTGCTGTACTTCGAAATCGTTTCCACCATTGCCCTGCTGATCGGTCTGATCGTGGTCAACGTTGTGCAACCGGGCGCCGGCATGCACATCGACGTCACCACTCTGGATGCCTCGAAAATCGCCACTTATGTGACGGCCAGTAAAGACCAGAGCATTGTCGGTTTCCTCCTCAATGTAATCCCGAACACCATCGTCGGCGCGTTCGCCACCGGTGACATCCTGCAAGTGCTGATGTTCTCGGTGATCTTCGGCTACGCCCTGCATCGCCTGGGTTCGTACGGTCGTCCGCTGCTGGACATGATCGATCGCTTCGCCCACGTGATGTTCAACATCATCAACATGATCATGAAGCTGGCGCCGCTGGGTGCTTTCGGCGCGATGGCCTTCACCATCGGTGCCTACGGCGTCGGCTCGCTGGTGCAACTGGGCCAGTTGATGATCTGCTTCTACATCACCTGCATCCTGTTCGTTGTGCTGGTGCTGGGTGCGATCTGCCGTGCTCACGGTTTCAGCGTGTTCAAGCTGGTGCGTTACATCCGTGAAGAACTGTTGATCGTACTGGGTACATCCTCGTCGGAATCGGCACTGCCACGCATGCTGATCAAGATGGAGCGTCTGGGCGCGAAGAAATCGGTAGTGGGTCTGGTGATCCCGACCGGTTACTCGTTCAACCTCGACGGTACTTCGATCTACCTGACCATGGCGGCCGTGTTCATCGCTCAAGCGACTGATACCCACATGGACATCACCCACCAGATCACCCTGCTGCTGGTATTGCTGCTGTCCTCCAAAGGCGCGGCTGGCGTGACCGGTTCGGGCTTCATCGTGCTGGCAGCGACCCTGTCGGCGGTCGGTCACCTGCCGGTGGCCGGTCTGGCGCTGATCCTTGGTATCGACCGTTTCATGTCCGAAGCCCGTGCACTGACCAACCTGGTTGGTAACGCAGTAGCCACCATCGTGGTTGCCAAGTGGGTCAAGGAACTGGATACCGATCAGCTGCAAACCGAGCTGGCCTCGGGCGGTCGCGGTATCTCCGACGAGCGTGAAGAAGATGACCTGGGTGTGGCTGAAGGCCCAACCCCAAGCAATGTGAAGTAAGCACTGCTTGCCTGGAAAAACCCGCTTCGGCGGGTTTTTTCTTGCCTGCGATTTGAGCGTAACGGTCACACCCGCTGACATTTGCGGTGATTGCCGTACGCGGTATCGCTGCCTAGGCTGAGTGCATCGCCCAAGGAGTTCACCCATGTCCGCACCGCTGGCCTCACTGAAGATCCTCGATTTCTCGACACTGTTACCGGGGCCGTTCGCCTCGCTGTTGCTGGCGGACATGGGCGCCGAAGTGCTGCGCATCGAGTCGCCGACGCGCCTGGATCTGTTGCGGGTATTGCCGCCGCATGATGGCGGAGTCTCGGCCAGTCACGCCTACCTCAATCGCAACAAGCGCAGCCTGGCGCTGGACCTCAAGCAGCCCGCGGCACTGGAAGTGGTCAAGCAACTGCTGGCCGATTACGACATCGTTCTCGAGCAGTTTCGCCCCGGTGTGATGGAGCGTCTGGGGCTGGGTTATGAAGCGCTGAAGGCGATCAACCCGAAGCTGATTTACGTGTCGATCACCGGTTATGGCCAGACCGGGCCATACAAGGATCGCGCCGGGCATGACATCAACTACCTGGCGCTGGCGGGACTGGCCAGCTACAACGGCCGCGCCGACAGCGGTCCGCTGCCGCTGGGCATGCAAGTGGCGGATGTTGCCGGAGGTTCATTGCACGGGGTGATCGGCTTGCTCGCGGCGGTGATTGCTCGTCAGCAGACCGGGCAGGGCACGCATCTGGATGTGAGCATGACCGATTGCGCGTTCAGCCTGAATGCCATGGCCGGTGCCGGCTATCTGGCGTGCGGCGAGGAGCCTGCGTGGGAAGAGCAGATGCTCAATGGCGGCAGTTTTTACGACTACTACCGCTCTCGCGATGGGCGCTGGATGTCGGTAGGCAGTCTGGAACCGGGGTTCATGCAGCAATTGTGTGCGGCGCTGGGCCGGCCGGAGTTGGCGGCGCAGGGCCTGTCGCCCAAGCCTGAACAGCAGCGGGCACTGAAATACGCGCTGACGGTCGAGTTCGAAAAACATGACTTTGCCGAGCTGTGCGAGATGTTTGCCGGGATCGATGCGTGTGTCGAGCCGGTGTTGAGTCTGGGCGAGGCGGTGCGCCATCCGCAGTTGCAGGCGCGGGAACTGGTAACGCAGGTGCCGCGTGAGGATGGTACGACGCAGGCGCAAATGGCCTGTCCGTTGAAGTTTTCCAAGGCGTTGCCGGCGCCGCGGCATGTTGGCGCGGCGTTGGGGCAGCATACGGATCAGGTGTTGACGGAGTTGGGGTTCAGTGCGGAGCGGATTGCCGAACTGCGTGCTTCCAAAGTGATTCTCTAGTGCCTGTACCAGCCCCTTCGCGAGCAGGCTCGCTCCCACAGTGGGCCGCATTCCAAATGTGGGAGCGAGCCTGCTCGCGAAGGGGCCGATACAGGCACTGCAAATCCGGGCTATTCCACCCGCATCTCACCACTGAACACTAGCGTGTTGCGGCATCGCCGACACAAATACCGCCGCCCCTGCCGCACCAGGCTATGGCGCTGCGCCGAAAACGGGAAATCACTGTCGGCACACGGGCATTTGTAGATATAGCGGGTCGCGCTGCGACGCTTGATTGCATAGGTGTGGCAGCGATCCGGCGGCAGTTCGTAAACGCCGCGCATGATCAGTTGCCATTCCTCGCCGTGGGGCTGAATGCGCTCGCCAAACAACTGATGGGCGATCAGGTGCGCGACTTCGTGGGCCACGGTCTGCTTGAGGAAGTGTTCGGTGTTTTCCCGGTACAGCTGCGGGTTGAAGCGCAGCAGGTTCTCGTGCAGATGCGCGACACCGGCTTTTTGCCCGCGCAGCTTGAGGCTGACGACAGGGCGCGGGAAGGAGCGTTTGAAAAAGGATTCAGCGAGTTGGTAACAGTCTTCGACGCGGGTATTGAGTTGCTCGGGCATGCTTGATGGATCTCCAGAGGCGTCGAGTATGCCGCAACCCTGTGCACTTGCGAATCGCCAAGCTGCCGAATGGTCATGCCGAGAACGAGAAGGCCGCCTTGCGGCGGCCTGAGTTGGCAGATCTTGTTTTTCTCGGAGGGTCAGTTCGTATAGACCGGGCCGACGCCCAAGCCCCAGACGATCACGGTGAATGCCATGATGGCCACCAGCACCACCAGACCCACCGCCAGCACCGAGCTGGAAAACAGGAAACCTTCATCCGACGGAATATTCATGAATGTCGGCAGCCCCACGTACAGCAGATAAACCGTGTAGCAGATGGCCGCCGTGCCGACGATCATTCCCAGCCACATATGCGGATACAGCGCCGCCAGTCCACCGACAAACAACGGTGTCGCGGTGTAGGTGGCAAACGCGACGCACCGTGCCAGGCTCGGGTTGGCGTCATAGGTGCGGGCCATCCAGTGCACGAAAGCACCCATGACCGCGACCCCGCCCAGCATCGCCAGGTAGGACATGATCGTCATCCACAGTGCGCTTTCAAAGGTCAGCATCACCGGCGCACGGTTGCCGATCACCCAGCCGACCTGAGTCGTGCCGATAAACGCCGAGACAGCGGGGATCGCCGCCAGAATCAGCGTATGGGTGAGGTACATGTGGCTGATGCTTTCCTCTTGGTCGCCACGGATTTCCTTCCATTCCTGATCGGGGTGGGTAAAAAGTCCCACTACGTGATGGATCATGCCATTCACTCCTCTTGTTATTGCCATCGCCCCCCAGCGGAGCGCCTACGGGCCAAGGTGGCCGAGCAAATACAGGTCTTCAGATTGTGTGCGACCTTATGTCGCAGTATAGAAAGGACTTACCCGTACAGGTATCAGGGGCTTAGAGCAAATCGCGCTGTAAACACAAGACTTAATCGCCGTACAGTCTTGAGTGATCGGACTTCCGATCCTGTAGGAGCTGCCGAAGGCTGCGATCTTTTGATCTTGTTTTAAAAAATCACAATCAAAAGATCGCAGCCTTCGGCAGCTCCTGCATGAATATGCATTTCAGAATGCGACCGTTCGGTATGCTTCGCCCACGCCGGGTTTTTGCGTAAAATGCCGGCCTTTCGTCACACCTCACGGATTCCGCGTCATGGGCACTCTTACGGTCAACCAGAACAAACTGCAAAAGCGCCTGCGCCGCCTGGCCGGCGAAGCGGTCGCCGATTTCAACATGATTGAAGACGGCGACAAGGTCATGGTCTGCCTGTCCGGGGGCAAAGACAGCTACACCATGCTCGACGTGCTGCTGCACCTGCAAAAGGTTGCCCCGATCAAGTTCGAGATCGTCGCGGTGAACATGGACCAGAAGCAGCCGGGCTTCCCCGAGCATGTGCTGCCGGCCTATCTGAAAGAGCTGGGCGTCGAGTACCACATCGTCGAGAAAGACACCTATTCGGTGGTCAAGGAACTGATCCCGGAAGGCAAGACCACCTGCTCGCTGTGCTCGCGCCTGCGTCGCGGCACGCTGTACACCTTTGCCGACGAAATCGGCGCGACCAAAATGGCCCTCGGTCATCACCGCGACGACATCGTCGAGACGTTCTTCCTCAATATGTTCTTCAACGGCTCGCTCAAGGCGATGCCGCCGAAGCTGCGCGCCGATGACGGTCGCAACGTGGTGATTCGTCCGCTGGCGTACTGCAACGAGAAAGACATTCAGGCGTACTCGGACTTCAAGGCATTCCCGATCATCCCGTGCAACCTCTGCGGTTCGCAGGAAAACCTGCAGCGTCAGGTGGTCAAGGAAATGCTCCAGGACTGGGAGCGCAAGACCCCGGGCCGTACCGAAAGCATCTTCCGCAGTCTGCAGAACGTGATCCCGTCGCAACTGGCCGACCGCAACCTGTTCGACTTCACCAGCCTGAAGATCGACGAGACCGCAGCTTCGCGCTTCGTCAACGTCGTCAATCTGTAAACACCTTCAAATGTGAGAGCGAGCCTGCTGGCGAAAGCGGTGTGTCATTCAACTGATTTGTTGACTGAGACTCCCACTTCGCGAGCAGGCTCGCTCCCACATTGGTTTCTTCGCTTTATTCAATAGGAGAGGGCATGCGCGATTACAAGTGGCTGCACGAATACTGTCTGAACCGCTTCGGTTCGGCGGCTGAACTGGAAGCCCATCTGCCCGTTCCCAAGACTCCCGCACAACTGCGCAAGATCAGCGACGACCGCTACCTTTCGACCATGGCCTTGCGCGTATTTCGCGCTGGCCTCAAGCACAGTCTGGTCGACGCCAAATGGCCGGCCTTCGAAGAAGTGTTCTTCAAGTTCGACCCGGAAAAAGTCGTGCTGATGAGCGCCGAACACCTTGAACGCCTGATGCAGGATGCGCGGATCATCCGCCACCTGGGCAAACTCAAGAGCGTGCCGCGTAATGCGCAGTTCATCCTCGATGTCGAGAAAGAGAAGGGCAGTTTCGGCGCGTTGATCGCCGACTGGCCGGTGACTGATATCGTCGGCCTGTGGACGTACCTGAAAAAGCACGGCCATCAACTGGGCGGGCTCTCGGCACCACGGTTCTTGCGCATGGTCGGCAAGGACACATTCGTGCCGAGCTACGACGTGGTCGCGGCGCTGAATGCGCAGAAGATCGTCGACAAAGTGCCAACCAGTCAGCGTGATCTGGCGATTGTGCAGGATGTGTTCAACCAGTGGCACGAACAGAGTGGCGGGCGGCCGATGAGCCAGATTTCGATGATGCTCGCGTACACCGTCAACCATTAAGACCGGGTCGCCCCAATCGCTGGCAAGCCAGCTCCCACAGGTTTTTGTATTGATCACAATATTGTGTTTCAACACAGACCCTGTGGGAGCTGGCTTGCCAGCGATGGCGGTCTGTCAGGCGACGCTGACCTCGCCTTCGCCAGCCAGTTTGCGATTCAACTGATACCGCCACCGCACATACAGCAGCGCCGAGCAGAACACCGCCAGGCTGGCGACCATCTCCAACACCCCAAACCACTGGCGGTTCGGGTCATACGCCGCCAGTGCGCCTTTGATGAAATACAGATTCACCACAAAACACATCCACGAATGCCCACGGGCACTGCCCATGATCATCGCCGGGGCGAGCACGATCCACGGGATCAGCTCGACCAGCAGAATCACCCACGGCCGTGCACCGTGCAGATCGGCGAAAACCAGGTAGTAGACAGCGAGCAATCCGGCCAAAGCAAAAAAACTCAGCAGGCTGAGCACCCGCATCGCCTTCACCCGTGGCTCAAGCCACTCGACACTCGGCAGAATCTTCGGCTTCTTCGCCATCTCAGCCCACCAGTTTCTGAGCGGTTTTCGCCAGCCGCAGACCCAGTGCGCGACACAACGCCACTTCATGCGGATCGAGGCCATTTTTGCCGTCAGCCCCAGCGTGATGGCTGGCACCGTAAGGTGTGCCGCCGCCCTGGGTTTCCAGCAGCGCCGACTCGCTGTACGGCAGGCCGGTGATGAGCATGCCGTGGTGCAGCAGCGGCAACATCATCGACAGCAGGGTGGTTTCCTGACCGCCGTGCAGGCTGGCGGTTGAGGTAAACACACCGGCCGGTTTGCCGACCAGAGCGCCTGTCAGCCACAGGTTACTGGTGCCGTCGAGGAAGTACTTCAGTGGCGCGGCCATGTTGCCAAAACGCGTCGGGCTGCCGAGAGCGAGGCCGGCGCAGTTCTTCAAATCATCCAGCGTCGCGTACAGCGCGCCTTCGTCCGGGATGGCCGGGGCCACGGCTTCGCACTCGGTGGAGATCGCCGGCACGGTGCGCAGGCGCGCTTCGAGACCGGCCTGTTCGACACCGCGGGCAATCTGCCGGGCCATCTCGTTGGTCGAGCCGCTGCGGCTGTAATACAGCACCAGAATGTACGGCGCGCTCACGGCAACAACTCCAGCACATTTTCCGGCGGACGACCGATCACGGCTTTGTCGCCGACCTCGAGAATCGGTCGTTCCATCAGTTTCGGGTGCTGGGCGATCGCGTCGATCAGTTGCGCTTCGCTGAGGCTTTCGTCAGCCAGCTGAAGCATTTTGTATTCATCTTCCCCGGTGCGCAGCAATTGGCGTGCGCTGATCCCGAGTTTGCCGAGCAGGGCCTTGATTTGCGCCGCGTTCAGCGGGGTTTCCAGGTAACGCACGACGTTTGGCGTCAGGCCGCGGGCTTCAAGAAGCTCCAGCGCGCCGCGGGATTTCGAGCAGCGCGGATTGTG
Organism: Pseudomonas sp. rhizo66; assembly: GCF_031931925.1. Lineage (NCBI taxonomy): Bacteria > Pseudomonadati > Pseudomonadota > Gammaproteobacteria > Pseudomonadales > Pseudomonadaceae > Pseudomonas > Pseudomonas sp. rhizo66. The sequence continues at coordinate 40,826 of NZ_JAUJWZ010000025.1, read as the reverse complement.
ATAAAGCGTCAGATCGGTCATGGCGGGTCGCTTCTGGCGTAAAGTGGCGGCTATTCTAACTGTGCAGCGCGCAATCCAGAACCTTCGGAGGCAATGGGTCGCAGGCGCCTTCAAATTTTCTCAAGGAACACGACATGACACGGCGATTGGCAGCGGCATTGACGATTATCGGGGCGTTGATGCTGGGGGGCTGCGGCAATGATTACGGGATCGACCAGAACGGTCAGAAAGTTGCGTCTGAACGTCTCGACAAGCAATGGGTGGTGCTCAACTACTGGGCCGAATGGTGCGGCCCGTGCCGGACCGAGATCCCGGAACTCAACCATCTGGCAGATGAGCTGAAGAGCAAGAACGTCGGCGTGTTCGGGGTCAACTTCGACAATGTGCAAGGCGTGGAGCTGAAGGACGCCAGTGAAAAACTGGGCATCAAGTTCACCGTGCTGGCGCAGGATCCGGCTGAACTGTTCGAATTGCCGCGCAGTGAGGCGCTGCCGGTGACCTACATCATCGACAACAAGGGCAAGGTGCGTGAACAGTTGATGGGCGAGCAGACGGCGGCGGGGGTGATGGCCAAGCTTGAGGCGTTGCAGGCGACCCAGTAACGTCAAAAGCCCCTCACCCCAGCCACTCCCTGAGGGAGAGGGGGCCGACCGAGGTGTCTGGCGAAGTACATCGACCTGAAAAAACCAGTCGATTATGGATTCACCAAAGCCACATCAAGTCGGTGCATTCCGCGAAGCCAGCAAGTCGGTTATGGATTCACCAAAGCAGGATCAAGTCGGTGTATCTCTGGAATATCCCCCAATCAGTCCCCTCTCCCCCTGGGAGAGGGTTAGGGTGAGGGCTTTTTAACCCTCTTCCAGCCACCAACGCAAAGGCTTGCCTTGCGCCGGCCAGAAACGCATCTGCTCGATCGGCGAGATGTCCCAGCGCTCGACGTGTTCCAGCGCCTGCAGGAAACGTTGTTCCTGCTCCATCAGCGCCGGTGCGCAGAGTTTGCGAGTCTTGCCGATCTTGCCGAAGGTCAGCTTGTCACCCTCCAGCGTGTACGGCGCAAACCAGTGGTTGCAACCGCCATTGCCGTAGGCGCGGCCATCATCACCGAGGGTCACGGTCAGATGGCTGTAATCCATCAGCGGGCGCTCGCCGATCCACTCCAGAATGTAGCTGCGGTTCTGTTGCAGTTGCACCGGCTCTGCCGCGCAACCCACCAGACCCACACCGACCATGGCGGTCAGGGCGGTCAGGGCAAAGCGTTTCATCACGCAGGCTCCTGGCATTTCGGGCACAGGTGCTTGTCGCCAACGGCTTTCCAGCCCAGCTCGGCGATGCGCGCGGTGGCCGCCGGTTTCTCGGCGGCCTTGCCGAGTTTGGCGTCCACGGCGAATTCGAAGCTCAGCTCTTTGGCGCAGCTGTCGCAGTTGACCTGCCAGGTGTGAATCGCCAGTTCACCGAACACCGGACCCGTGGTCATCGCGGTCCATTGGCCCGGCGGGTTGATCAGATGGCGGACGGTTTCAACGGTCAGGCGCATGGACAAGTCCTTGCTGCCTTTGAGGGTGACCAACAGCGCGTCACCGATGCGAATCGAGCCACCATTGCCGGTGACCTGATAGCGGCCCGGAACGAGGGCGCGGCATTCGGTGAGGGTGTGTTGCGGGTTCATCAGGGTGTAGCGGAAATCGTGTTCGACCATGGGTCCTCCAAATATGCGCGACATGCTAGCACGGGCTTGATTGCAGAATGATGCGCGCGTGCGACCTTCGATCCGGTTCAAATGCCGCGACACTCATGGCAAACTGCCGGCCTCGAATCTGAAGGAACGGAACATGGCGCTGATCGAATGTTATGAATGCAAAAAGAGCATCAGCTCCGAAGCCCCGGCCTGCATTCATTGTGGAGCTCCGATGGCGGAGCAAACCGCTCACGCCCAGGCGCAGACAGTCGCGGCACCGGCTCAGCCGTCGACGATTTCTTTTGGCAGTCTGCCGCGTAACAAGGCTGTGCCCGAAGTCAGTGCACCGGCGCCTGAACCGCAACCTTTACCGAAAGTCATGCCGGCCGCCGCGCGGCGTCGGCGCCAGCAGCCAACCGAGCAACCGGCCACTGAGCAGGCCAATGCCGACGGCAGTCGTCCAGTGGAAGGCTGGCTGAAGATCATGATCTTCCTGCTGCCGATGGTTTTCGTCTGGTTCCTGCTGCGCTACGGCCACTCGATGAAACAGCGCTTTTTTGGCTTCGGCTGGCTGGCGCTGCTGATTCTGGCGTCTTCGCTTTCACCGAAATAAACGGAATAAATCTCAGCCCTCGACCTGGTTCTGTGGCGTTCCCGCCGCCCAGGTCGCGATGTTGTGCAGAGTGGTTGCGGCAATCGCACCCAGCGCTTCGCGGGTCAGAAAGGCCTGATGCGCGGTGATGATCACGTTGGGAAAGGTCAGCAATCGCGCCAGCACATCGTCCTGCAAGGGCAGGTCGGAGCGATCCTCGAAAAACAGTTGTGCCTCTTCTTCATAGACATCCAGCCCCAGATAACCGAGCTGGCCGTCCTTCAATGCATCGATCAGTGCCGGTGTGTCAACCAGGCCACCACGTCCGGTATTGATGAGCATGGCGCCGGCCTGCATGTGCGCCAGTGAATCGCGGTTGATCAAGTGTTTGCTCTGCTCGTTGAGTGGGCAATGCAGGCTGATGATCCGCGACTGCGCGAGTAGTTCCGGCAGGCTCAGATAGCGCGCACCCAACGCCAGAACATCGGGGTTGGGGAAGGGGTCGTAAGCCAGCAGCTCACAGCCGAAGCCGTGCATGATTTTCGCGAACGTGGCGCCGATCTGTCCGGTGCCGACAATCCCCACGGTTTTGCCGACCAGATCGAAACCGGTCAGGCCATGCAGGCTGAAATCGCCTTCACGGGTGCGGTTATAGGCACGGTGCAGGCGACGGTTGAGAGCCAGGATCAGCGCCACGGCGTGTTCGGCCACCGCATGGGGCGAGTAGGCCGGCACGCGCACCACGGCCAGTCCGAGACGTTTCGCTGCGGCCAGATCGACATGGTTGTAACCCGCCGAGCGCAGGGCAATCAGGCGCGTGCCGCCCTTCGCCAGCCGCTCCAGCACCGCAGCGCTGAGGTCATCATTGATGAACGCACAGACCACTTCATGTTGGTCGGCCAGCGCTGCCGTATCAAGGCTGAGCCGGGCCGCTTGAAAATGCAGCTCGATACCCGCCGGGCAAGCGGCGGCGAGGAAGCTGTCGCGGTCGTAGGTCTGGCTACTGAAAACGAGCGTGCGCATGAAATCCTCCTGGAACATCGACACGGATTGAATCACCGAACCTACTTTAGCGCTGCCGGCGCTGGCCGGCATTGCCGTGGATCAGGCGCTGATCTTCGCTTGCGCCGCGAGCCGGTTGATCGCGCGCTCCAGTTCTTCCAGCGCTGCCACGGCCTTGGGGTCGTCCTGCTTGAGCAGGGTTTCGCTGCGCTGGCAGGCCGCGCGCAATTGCGGAACGCCGCAGTAACGGGTGGCGCCGTGCAGACGATGGACGCGCTCGATCAATGCGTTCTGGTCGCGGTTTTCGCACGCCGCGCGGATGGCTTCGCGGTCGGCTTCCAGTGAGGCGAGCAACATGGCCAGCATGTCTGCCGCCAGATCAGCCTTGCCAGCGGCCAGGCGTAAACCTTCCTCGTGATCGAGTACCGGCAGTTCATGGTTGCCCAGCGCCGTGTCGCCGATCCGCTCCGGCCCTTGATTGCGCAAGGCCAGGCCGGTCCACTTCAACACCACCTGCGCCAGTTGGCGCTCGCTGATCGGTTTGGTCAGGTAGTCGTCCATGCCGCTTTGCAGCAAGGCGCGTTTTTCGTTGGCCATGGCGTGGGCGGTGAGGGCGACGATCGGCAGCGGCGTGCAATGCCGCTCGCTTTCCCAATGGCGAATGGTTTCGGTGCTCTGGCGGCCGTCCATGCCGGGCATCTGCACGTCCATCAGCACCAGATCGAAAGACTCGCTCTGCACGGCTTTGACCGCCGCGTAGCCGCTTTCCACCGCAAGTACCTTGGCGCCCATGTCTTCGAGCAGGGTTTGCACCAGCAGCAGGTTGGCCGGGTTGTCGTCGACGCACAGCACTTTCGGTGCACGGCTCGACAGCGGTTCGCCCGGCTCATTGCGCGGCTGACGCGGGTTGACCAGATCGGCCAGAGCGCGACGCAATTTGCGCGTGCAGGCCGGTTTTGCTTGCAGTTGACTGTGCGGGTTCGGCACCGACAGATGGAACAGCGTCTGTTCGGTGGTCGGGCACAGCACCAGCACTTTGCAGCCGAGGTGTTCGAGGTCCCAGATGTGCTGATTCAACCGCTCGGGCAGCATGTCGTTGCTGGTGATGCCGATGACCGCCAGATCAATCGCCTGATCGGTCTGGTGCGCGCCGGTGACGCCATTGGTCAAGGTTTCCAGCGTATTGAACGGCGTGACGTCGAGGCCGCAATCTTCCAGTTGGTGTTGCAAGGCCTGACGCGCCAGTTCGTGACTTTCCAGCACCGCCACGCGGCGCCCGAGCAACGGCGCGGCCGGCAAGTCTTCGGCGTCATCGCGGGTTTTCGGCAGGCTCAGGCTGATCCAGAATTCCGAGCCTTCGCCCGGTGTGCTGTCGACGCCGATTTCGCCGCCCATCTGTTCGATCAGGCGTTTGGAAATCACCAGCCCCAGACCGGTGCCACCCGGTTGCCGCGACAGCGAGTTGTCGGCCTGACTGAAGGCCTGGAACAACGCGCGCACGTCCTGGTTCGACAGGCCGATGCCGGTGTCCTGAATGCTGATGCGCAACTGCACGCTGTCTTCCTGTTCATCTTCAAGCATCGCCCGGGCAACGATGGTGCCTTCGCGGGTGAACTTGATCGCATTGCTGACCAGGTTGGTGAGGATCTGCTTCAGACGCAGCGGGTCACCGACCAGCGACAGCGGCGTGTCGCGATAGACCAGGCTGACCAGCTCCAATTGCTTGGCATGTGCGGCAGGGGCGAGGATGGTCAGGGTGTCCTGCAACAGGTCGCGCAGGTTGAACGGAATATGGTCGAGCACCAGTTTGCCGGCCTCGATTTTCGAGAAGTCGAGGATCTCGTTGATGATCCCCAAGAGGCTGTCGGCGGACTTTTCGATGGTGCCCAGATAATCGAGCTGGCGCGGGGTCAGTTCGCTCTTCTGCAACAGGTGCGTGAAGCCGAGAATACCGTTGAGCGGCGTGCGGATCTCGTGGCTCATGTTGGCGAGGAATTCGGATTTGATCCGGCTGGCCTCCAGCGCCTCTTTGCGCGCCAGATCCAGTTCGATGTTCTGGATTTCGATGGTTTCCAGATTCTGGCGGACGTCTTCGGTGGCCTGATCGACACTGTGCTGCAACTCTTCGCGGGCGTTTTGCAGGGTGCCGGCCATGCGGTTGATGCCGGAGGCCAGTTCATCCAGCTCCTGACTGCCGAGCGGTGGCAAACGCGTTTCCAGATGGCCGTCCTTGAGTTGCGCGACGGCTTGTTTGATCTGGCTCAGCGGGCGGTTGATGGTGCGGCCCATGCGCAACGCCAGCAGGGCGGCGCCGGCCAGACCGGCGGCAATCAGCAGCAGGCTGGCAAACAGGCTGCGATAACCGCGTAGCAACATGCCGTTGTGCGACAGCTCCAGTTCGACCCAGCCGAGCAGTCGGTCGGATTCGTCCGGGATCAGTTCGCCGGCGAGGTTGCGGTGTTTGCCGAACACCGGCATCAGGTAACGCGTCGCGTCATTGCCACTGCGCCGTTGCAAATGCGCGCTGTCGCCGCTCGGTGCCTGATTGAGCATGGTCGGTCCGGCGTGGGCCAGCGGCGAGCGATCCGGGGCGAGGAACGTTACCGCGCGCACATCCGGCTGCTCGAGGGATTGCGTGGCAATGCGCTCCAGCAGCTCGCTGTTGCCGTGGCCCATGGCGGGCGCCACGAGCGGCGCCAGTTGCTCGGCAATCATTTCGCCGCGCTGCATCAATTGGGTCTGCAAGTCGACCTGCTGCGTCCAGGTGAAATAACCACCCAGCACCAGCGCCATCAGGCTGGTCGGCAACAAGGTCAGCAACAACACGCGACCTTTGATTCCCAGTTTCTTGAGCACGCCTATCTCCCGCATCCCGCTGATCTGTTGACTCATGCGTGCATCCGGCACGCGACATTGGCGCAGTGTAGCGATTTGCTCGCGGGCAATCTCCGGAAAAATGCGCTCACGTCGGGGCAGGGCGCCGCCGCGCGTTGGTCAGCTCGCTCAACCTTGAGTTGCCCGATGCCCGGCAATCTTGAATAATCAGTCTCAACTGAGAATTACTTGCAGATACTCATGACTCCTGTTTCCGCTGGCCAGCCACGCATTCTCTCCATCGAAGACGATCCGGTGCTCGGCGCCTATGTTCACGAACATCTGGGCCGCAGCGGCTTTCAGGTGACCTGGTGCCAGAACGGTCAGGAAGGCCTGAACATCGCCACGCGCCAGCCGTTCGACGTGGTGCTGATGGACATCCTCTTGCCGGGCCTGGACGGTTTGCAGGTGTTGACGCAATTGCGCCAGAGCCACACGACGCCAGTGCTGCTGATGTCGGCCCTCGGCGCCGAGGCGGATCGCATCAGCGGTTTCCGTCTCGGTGCCGATGACTATTTACCCAAGCCGTTCAGCATGGCCGAGTTGCACGTGCGCATCGAAGCGATTCTGCGCCGGGTCGCGCTGGATCGGCGCCCGGCATCGCTGGCGGCGCCAGTGGCGGCCGGTACGCTGCGATTCGATGAAGAACAGTGCGATGTGTTGTTCCGCGAGCAAGCCGCCGGGCTGACCCGCAGTGAGTTCCGTTTGCTGGAAACCCTCAATCGCCACGATGAGGAAGTGCTGAGCAAAGCCTTCCTTTATCAGCACGTTCTGCAGCGCGGCTACGCGGCCCACGACCGCAGTCTCGACATGCACATCAGCCAGATCCGCCGCAAACTGAAAGCCATCGATTACACCGAGCGTGAAGTGCGCACCGTCTGGGGCAAGGGTTACGTGTTGAGCGCCGCTGATGAAACGCTCTGAACTGCCGGGGCGGCATTCACTGTTCTGGAAACTGGCGTTTCTGCTGGTCGCATTTTGTCTGCTGATGATCTGGCTGAGCTGGTCGTGGGGACGTTATATGGAGGAGCGCAACCAGTTCCTCTCCGATGAAGCGCGCGGCACCCTGACGCGTTACGCCGCGCAAGCGGAACAGGCGTGGCAGCACGGCGGCCGCAGCGGGGTCGATGACTGGTTGCAGAGCATGGAGCTGCGTGAAGCCAGTTGGGTCGGGGTGATCGGTGGCAATTTACAGTCGTTGAGTAATGATCCGCTCACTGATCAGGCGTTGCAGCGCCTGACGTTCCTGCGCGGCCTCGACTGGCCGATTCACAAACAGGGGCGGCCGTGGTTGCGCATTCCTTTTCCCAAAGAACCGTCTGCCGGCAGCCTGGTGATCGAATTGCCCGAACGATTTGTTCCGGGCAAGTACCGGCTGTTCTGGCGCGTTATCACCAACGGCGTGATTCCCGGTCTGTTCACGTTATTGCTGTGTGTCGGTTTGTACCGCTTGCTGGTCGTGCCCCTGAACAACCTGCGCGAACAGGCCAACGCCTGGCGCGCCGACCAATTGAATGTGCGCCTGTCGAGCGGCATTACTCAGCGCCCGGATGAACTCGGCGAACTGGCGCGGGCATTCGACTCGATGTCTGAGCGCCTGCAATCGACCGTAGCTCTGCAGCAGCAATTGCTCCGCGATCTGTCCCATGAATTGCGCACACCGCTGAGCCGGCTGCGCGTCGCCAGCGAAAGCGAGCAGGATTTGGTGCAGCTACGCGAACGTATCGGTCGCGAAGTCGACGGTATGCAAAGACTGGTCGAAGACACCCTGCAACTGGCTTGGCTCGATACTGACCGCTCGCCATTGCCCGACGAGGCGATCCAGATTCAAGCCCTGTGGGAAATGCTCACCGATAACGCCTGTTATGAAAGCGGCTGGCCGAGTCTGCAATTGCAGTGTTCGGTCGAGGCGTCGTGCTGGGTGCGTGGCAACCTGAATACGTTGGCGCAGGCGCTGGAGAATATTTTGCGCAACGCCATTCGGCATTCACCGCCGGGCGGGATTGTGCGTCTCGATGGCCGGCGCGATGGCGATTACTGGCATTTGTGGCTGGAAGATCAGGGCGGCGGTGTAGCGGAAGGGGATCTGGAGCGGATCTTCTCACCGTTCACCCGACTCGACGGCTCGCGGCCCGGTGATGGTGGGTTTGGCCTGGGGCTGAGCATCGCGCGCAATGCCGTGCAGCGTCAGGGCGGGGGTATTTGGGCGGAGAACAGCGGAGCGGGGTTGCGGTTGAATTTGCGGTTGCTGGCGGATGACGGTGTTGCGCCGACTGACGCTATCGCTGGCAAGCCAGCTCCCACAGGGAGTGTGTTTCACCCGCAGATTGTTTGAGTAATACAAGACAGTGTCAGCACTGCTGACACTATTAATAGAGCAACACGGGTCACTGTGGGAGCTGGCTTGCCAGCGATGAGGCCACTCGCATCACCGCGAACAAAGATGACCCAGCGTAAAAGTCTCACCAGTGGTGAGACTATTGCTGCTTATTCCCATAAACCATAAGCACCGCACTTTGCGTGATATGGCCTTCGCAGGTTTGCCGGTATGATAGGCGCCCCCGCACGTCTGGATTGCGAATACGCCATGACCTTGCAGTACCCAACCATCGCCGATTGCGTCGGCAACACGCCGCTGGTGCGTTTGCAGCGCCTGCCCGGTGCCACCAGCAACACCCTATTGCTCAAGCTCGAAGGGAATAACCCGGCGGGTTCGGTCAAGGACCGTCCGGCGTTGTCGATGATCACCCGCGCCGAGTTGCGCGGGCAGATCCACGCTGGCGATACATTGATCGAAGCGACCTCGGGCAACACCGGGATCGCCTTGGCGATGGCCGCCGCGATCAAGGGTTACAAGATGATCCTGATCATGCCGGACAACTCCAGCGCCGAGCGTAAAGCGGCGATGACCGCCTACGGTGCCGAGCTGATTCTGGTCAGCCAGGAAGAAGGCATGGAAGGCGCCCGCGATCTTGCGCAGCGGATGGAAGCCGAAGGTCGTGGCAAGGTGCTTGATCAGTTCGCCAACGGTGACAACCCCGAGGCGCACTACACCACCACCGGCCCGGAAATCTGGCGTCAGACCCAGGGCACCATCACCCATTTCGTCAGTTCGATGGGCACCACCGGTACCATCATGGGCGTGTCGCGCTACTTGAAAGAGCAGAGCGACAGCGTGCAGATCGTCGGTCTGCAACCGATGGAAGGCTCGGCCATTCCGGGCATCCGCCGCTGGCCGCAGGAATATCTGCCGAAGATCTATCAGGCTGACCGCGTCGACCGTATCGTCGATATGGCGCAAAGCGAGGCCGAGGACGTCACCCGTCGTCTGGCCCGCGAAGAAGGCATCTTCTGCGGCGTGTCCTCGGGCGGTGCAGTGGCAGCGATGCTGCGTCTGTCCAAAGAAGTTGAAAACGCGGTGATCGTCGCGATCATCTGCGACCGTGGCGACCGTTACTTGTCGACCGGCATTTTCGACGCGCCCAACTGATGGCCAAGCATGAGAGAGGCCTGCGCTTCCAACCCACGGGCGGGAGCAAGGCCGCGCAAATCCCGACCGGCAAAAAGCAGCGCTTGAGCATCGAGCGCCTGGCCAATGACGGTCGCGGTATCGCGTTTTTCGAAGGCAAAACCTGGTTCGTCCTCGGCGCCCTTGCCGGTGAAGAGGTCGAAGCGCGGGTGCTCGGTGCCCACGGCAAAGTGGTCGAGGCGCGCACCGAGCGGGTGTTCAAGGCCAGCGAGTTGCGTCGCCCGGCACCGTGTCAGCACGCCGGCCGTTGCGGCGGTTGCAGCGTCCAGCATTTGCCCCACAGCGAACAGCTTGCCCTGAAACAGCGCATGCTCGCCGAGCAATTGTCGCGCGTTGCCGGTGTCGAACCGCAAGAGTGGGCCGCGCCGCTGACCGGTCCCGAATTCGGTTATCGCCGTCGCGCCCGGATTGCGGTGCGCTGGGACATGAAGGCGAAGAAGCTCGAAGTGGGTTTCCGTGCCGCCGGCAGTCAGGACATCGTCGCGATCAACGAATGCCCGGTGCTGGTACAGCCCTTGCAACCGATCATGACCCGCTTGCCGGAGATGCTTCGTCGTTTGAGCAAACCGCAAGCGTTGGGCCATGTCGAGTTGTTCAGCGGCTCATCACTGGCAGTGCTGCTGCGGCACATGGCGCCGTTGTCCGAAGCGGATCTGACGATCCTCAAGGACTTCTGCCAATTCCATCAAGCGCAATTGTGGCTGCATGGCGAAGGCGAGCCGCAACCGGTCGATGCGACCCAGTCGCTGGGCTATCGCCTGGAGCAGTGGGATCTCGATCTGGCGTACCGCCCGGGTGATTTCATTCAGGTCAACGCCGGCGTCAACGAAGCCATGGTTGCGCAAGCGCTGGACTGGTTGAAACCGGGCAGCGACGAGCGCGTGCTGGATCTGTTCTGCGGCCTCGGCAACTTTGCCTTGCCGCTGGCCAAAAGCGTGCGGGAAGTGGTAGCGGTCGAAGGCGTGCAGACCATGGTCGATCGCGCCGAAGCCAACGCCGCCAGTAACAATTTGCATAACACAAAGTTTTTTCAAGCCGATTTATCCCAGCCTTTGACCGATGCCCAGTGGATCGGAAACGGCTTTTCTGCGGTACTCTTGGACCCACCGCGTGACGGTGCTTTCGAGGTGGTGCGCAAGCTGGCGACCCTGGGCGCCAAACGGTTGGTGTATGTGTCGTGCAACCCGGCAACTCTGGCGCGCGATACGGTCGAATTGATCAAGCAGGGCTACCGGTTAAAACGTGCCGGGATTCTCGATATGTTTCCTCAGACGGCGCATGTCGAGGCCATGGCGTTATTTGAAGCGAGCCAGGATGGCTCGTCTGAATCCGTCTGATCTGTCCGCGCAGCGCTCGCTTTAGCCCCGCGAGCGCAAACGGACAATAAGGATCAGCGATTTGACGCATTGAATCTGCGTCGTAGGGAAGGTAAAGCAAGATGGTACAGGTGAGAGCACACCAGCCGATCAACACTGACGGCAGTATCAATCTCGAGGCTTGGCTCGATCACGCGGTCAGTGTCGATCTGGCACTGGATCGCGAAGCCTTGAAAGAAGCCTGCGAGTTCGCTCGCGAGGCCGAACAACAGTCCAATGCCAAGAAGAATCTGTGGGCCGAAGGCTCCGGCAGTTTCAGCACGGGCCTGGAAATCGCCGAGATTCTCGCCGACCTCAAGCTCGATCAGGATTCGCTTGTCGCAGCGGTCCTGTATCGCGGCGTGCGCGAAGGCCAGATCGAACTCGCGGCCGTCGGCCAGCGCTTCGGCCCGGTGGTGGCCAAACTGATCGACGGCGTGCAGCGCATGGCGGCCATCAGCGCCAGTCTCAGCCCGCGTCAGTCGATGGTCATGGGCACGCAAGGGCAGGTGGAAAACCTGCGCAAGATGCTTGTGGCGATGGTCGATGACGTTCGCGTTGCGCTGATCAAACTGGCCGAACGTACTTGCGCCATTCGTGCGGTGAAAACCGCCGACGACGAAAAGCGTAACCGTGTCGCCCGCGAAGTCTTCGACATTTACGCGCCGCTCGCGCACCGCCTCGGCATCGGTCATATCAAATGGGAACTGGAGGACTTGTCCTTCCGTTATCTCGAGCCGGATCAATACAAACAGATCGCCAAGTTGCTCCACGAGCGACGGCTGGACCGTGAGCGTTTCATCGCCGATGTGATGACCCAGCTCAAGGATGAATTGCAGGCCACCGGCATCGATGCCGATATCAGCGGCCGGGCCAAACACATCTATTCCATCTGGCGCAAAATGCAGCGCAAGGGTCTGGAATTCAGCCAGATCTACGACGTGCGCGCCGTGCGTGTGCTGGTGCCGGAAATGCGCGACTGCTACACCGCGTTGGGCATCGTCCACACCTTGTGGCGGCACATCCCGAAAGAATTCGACGACTACATTGCCAACCCGAAAGAGAACGGCTACCGCTCGCTGCACACGGCGGTGATCGGCCCTGAAGGTAAAGTGCTTGAGGTGCAGATCCGTACGCACTCGATGCACGAAGAAGCCGAGCTCGGCGTCTGCGCGCACTGGCGCTACAAGGGTACCGACGTCAAATCCGGTTCGAACCACTACGAAGAGAAAATTTCCTGGCTGCGTCAGGTTCTTGAGTGGCACGAAGAGCTGGGCGATATCGGTGGTCTGGCCGAACAGCTGCGTGTCGATATCGAGCCGGATCGGGTCTACATCTTCACTCCTGACGGTCACGCCATCGACTTGCCGAAAGGCGCGACGCCGCTGGACTTCGCCTATCGCGTGCACACCGAGATCGGCCACAACTGCCGTGGCGCGAAGATCAACGGGCGCATTGTGCCGCTCAACTACAGCCTGCAGACCGGTGAGCAGGTCGAGATCATCACCAGCAAGCACGGCACGCCGAGCCGCGACTGGCTGAACTCCAACCTCGGTTACGTCACCACCTCGCGGGCGCGGGCGAAGATCGTTCACTGGTTCAAACTGCAGGCGCGTGACCAGAACGTGGCGGCCGGTAAAACCCTGATCGAGCGCGAACTGACGCGCCTCGGCCTGCCCGCGGTGGACTTCGACAAGCTGGCCGACAAGGCCAACATGAAAACCGCCGAGGACATGTTCGCCGCCCTCGGCGCCGGCGACTTGCGCCTGGCGCAACTGGTCAACCTCGCGCAGCAACTGGTCGAACCGGAACGCGGCAACGAGCAACTGGAACTGATCCCGCGCAAAGCCACCGGTTACAAACCGGGCAAGCGTGGCGACATTCAGATTCAGGGCGTGGGCAACCTGATGACGCAGATGGCCGGCTGCTGCCAGCCGCTGCCGGGCGATGCGATCGTCGGTTACATCACCCAGGGCCGTGGCGTGAGCATTCACCGTCAGGACTGCGCCTCGGTGCTGCAACTGGGCGGACGCGAGCCGGAGCGGATCATCCAGGTCAGCTGGGGCCCGGTGCCGGTGCTCACCTATCCGGTGGACATCGTCATCCGCGCCTACGACCGTTCCGGGCTGCTGCGCGACGTCTCGCAGGTGCTGCTCAACGAGCGCATCAACGTGCTGGCGGTCAACACCCGTTCGAACAAGGAAGACAACACCGCGCTGATGTCGCTGACCATCGAGATCCCGGGCCTGGATGCGCTGGGTCGCTTGCTGGGGCGGATTTCGCAGTTGCCGAACATCATCGAAACGCGGCGTAACCGCACCCCGTGAACATCGACGCCGATCAACTGTGGGAGCGAGCCTGTTCGCGAAGAGGGTGTGTCAGTCGACATCATTGTTGCAGACACACCGCTTTCGCGAGCAGGCTCGCTCCCACATGGGTTTTGTGGTGAGAGATAAATGATGTACAGCCTTGAAGACCTGCTCCATCTCATGAACCGTCTGCGTGATCCGCAGTTCGGTTGCCCGTGGGACATCAAGCAAACCTACGCAACCATCGTTCCGCACACCCTCGAAGAAGCTTACGAAGTGGCCGACGCCATCGAGCGTGGCGACTTCGATCATTTGCAGGGCGAGTTGGGAGATCTGCTGTTCCAGGTGGTGTATTACAGCCAGTTGGCCAAGGAAGAAGGGCGCTTCGAATTTGCCGGAGTAATCGATAGCATCACCCGCAAGCTGATTCGTCGTCATCCACACGTGTTTCCCACCGGCGATCTCTACGCGCCGCTGGATGTGCCGCGCTTGAGTGAAGAACAGGTCAAGCAGCGCTGGGAAGAGATCAAAGCCGAGGAGCGCGCGGAGAAGTCTGCCGCGCCGGAGCAACTGTCGCTGCTCGATGACGTGCCGGCGACGTTGCCGGCATTGTCGCGTTCGGCAAAGTTGCAGAAGCGCGCAGGGCAGGTCGGTTTCGACTGGCCGGACGCCTTGCCGGTGCTCGACAAGGTGCGCGAAGAGCTCGATGAAGTCCTCGAAGCCATGTCGGAAAACGATCCCGTCGCCGTGGCTGACGAGATCGGCGACCTGCTGTTTTCCGTGGTCAATCTGGCCCGGCATCTGAAGGTCGACCCGGAAACGGCATTGCGTGGCGCCAACGGCAAGTTCGAAAGACGTTTCCGATTTATCGAACAGGCATTGCGCGACACCCACCGTCCCATAGAAGATTGCACCCTCGAAGAGTTGGACGCCCTGTGGGGTGAAGCCAAACGTCAGGAAAAGAATTTGCCCGGCTGCGGCTGAGCCACTGCCCAAGTGAGTAAGCACCATGAGTATTTCCCTTCGCGACCAGTTGCTCAAAGCAGGCCTGGTCAACCAAAAGCAGGCCAAACAGGTCAGCAAGGACAAGCAGAAGCAGCAGCGTCTGGCGCACAAAGGCCAGATCGAGCTGGACGACTCGCAGCAGCGTGCCGCCCAGGAAGCCATGGCCGAGAAGGTCAAGCGCGACCAGGAGCTGAACCGTCAGCAGAAAGAGAAAGCCGAAGCCAAGGCGCGTGCGGCGCAGGTCAAGCAACTGATCGAAGTCTCGCGTCTGCCCAAGCTGACCACCGAGGACTACTACAACTTCGTCGACGACAAGAAGGTCAAGCGCATCTCGGTCAACACGCTGATGCGCAACAAGCTCAGCAGCGGTTCGCTGGCGATCGTCCACCATGCCGGCGGCTACGAAGTGATTCCCCGTGAAGCGGCCCTGAAGATCCAGGAGCGCGATCCCCAGCGCATCGTCCAGCTCAACGTGCAGACCGAAGAGGTCAGCACCGAGGATGATCCGTACGCGGCGTATCAGATCCCTGATGACCTGATGTGGTAAACCGATAAAGCTGTAACAACGACAAACCCCGCTCATGGCGGGGTTTGTCGTTTTCAATGCTGTGGTTGAATCAGGCGGATTTCAGATCCCGCTGCTGTTCTTGCACTTCCAGTTCGGCCTTGTAGTTATGGGCATCGATCTCATTGTGGAACATGCCGACCAGCAAGTCTTGTTGATGCACATCCCAGATGCGGATACCGGCGGCTACGCCTTCGTGGGACATGTGTGAATCGTCGCGTTCAGTTACTTTTACAGTCATCTGCTAGCTCCAAATCTCAAGTTATCTGCAGCAAGGCGTGTGCAGGACTCTTTTATATGTTTGGTTAGCTTGCTAAGTAAACGCTTGATTTGCGCAAGGTGTTGTTGCGTTTTTTGCAACAGTGCTGCAGCCCGCGTAATCCGCGACATTCGGTCGCAGGGCGGTAAGTTTCATGACAGAAGTTTCATTTTCAGAACACACCGAGAACCCTGTGGGAGCTGGCTTGCCAGCGATAGCGGGGTGTCAGGCGACATAGATGTTTGCTGTGCTGACGTCATCGCTGGCAAGCCAGCTCCCACAGGGGGCGGTGGGGTTCCCGCTACTTTCTGCAGGCAAAAAAAAACGCCCCGAACCAGTCGGGGCGTTTTCATGTGTGGCTCAGCAACGGGGAATTACTTGCCTTCCCAGCGCTTCAGGACCAGCGTGGCGTTGGTGCCGCCGAATCCGAAGCTGTTGCTCATCACGGTGTTGATGGTGGCGTTCTCGCGGGTCTTGGTCAGCACCGGCAGATCGGCCACTTCAGGGTCCAGCTCGTCGATGTTGGCGGAGCCGGCAATGAAGTTGCCTTCCATCATCAGCATGCAGTAGATCGCTTCGTGAACGCCGGCGGCGCCCAGGGAGTGACCGGACAGGCTCTTGGTCGAGCTGATTGCAGGTGCCTTGTCGCCGAACACTTCACGCACACCTTTCATTTCCGCGACGTCGCCGACCGGAGTCGAGGTGCCGTGGGTGTTCAGGTAGTCGATCGGCGTATCAACGGTGGACATCGCCATCTGCATGCAGCGGATCGCGCCTTCGCCACTTGGGGCAACCATGTCGTAGCCGTCGGAGGTCGCGCCGTAGCCAACGATTTCCGCGTAGATTTTTGCGCCACGGGCCAGAGCGTGTTCCAGCTCTTCAACCACGACCATACCGCCACCGCCAGCAATGACGAAACCGTCACGGTCAGCGTCGTAGGCACGCGAAGCTTGTTCCGGGGTGTCGTTACGCTTGCTGGACAGAGCGCCCATCGCGTCGAACAGGAACGACTGGCTCCAGTGCTCTTCTTCACCGCCACCGGCGAAGACGATGTCCTGCTTGCCCATCTGGATCTGTTCCATGGCGGTACCGATGCAGTGAGCACTGGTGGCGCAGGCAGAAGCGATGGAGTAGTTCAGGCCCTTGATCTTGAAAGGCGTGGCCAGGCAAGCGGAAACGGTGCTGCTCATGGTCCGCGTTACACGGTACGGGCCAACGCGCTTCACGCCTTTCTCGCGCAGGATGTCCAGCGCTTCCATCTGGTTCAGCGTGGAAGCACCACCGGAACCAGCGATCAGGCCGGTACGCGGGTTGGACACTTGCTCTTCGGTCAGGCCGGAGTCAGTGATGGCGTCTTTCATGGCCAGGTAGGCGTAAGCCGCTGCGTGGCCGACGAAACGATAGATCTTGCGATCGATCAGTTCTTCAAGGTTGAGGTCGATGGAGCCGGAAACCTGGCTACGCAGACCCATTTCAGCATATTCCGGGTTGAACCGGATGCCAGGGCGGCTTGCACGCAGGTTAGCGGAGACGGTCTCTTTGTCATTGCCCAGGCACGAAACAATGCCCAGACCAGTGATAACGACGCGGCGCATGCGAATAACCCTTAGAAGTTGTCAGTGGAGGTGAACACGCCGACGCGAAGGCCTTCGGCGGTGTAGATTTCGCGACCGTCGACAGTCACCGAACCATCGGCGATGGCCAGGTTCAGCTTGCCCTTGAGGACGCGTTTGATATGAATGTTGTAGGTGACTTTCTTGGCGGTCGGCAGGACCTGACCGAAGAACTTCACTTCGCCCGACCCCAGTGCACGGCCACGGCCCGGCAGGCCTTGCCAGCCCAGGAAGAAACCGACGAGTTGCCACATGGCATCCAGACCCAGGCAGCCCGGCATCACCGGATCGCCTTCGAAGTGGCACGCGAAGAACCACAGGTCAGGGTTGATATCCAGCTCGGCGACCAATTCACCTTTGCCGTACTTGCCGCCTTCTTCGCTGATCAGGGTGATGCGATCAACCATCAGCATGTTCGGGGCGGGCAGTTGCGCGTTACCTGGGCCGAACAGCTCACCGCGACTGCAGCGCAGCAGATCTTCCCGAGTAAAGGCGTTTTGTTTGGTCATGCGAGCTCCTCAATAATCCCATGCGGCAGGTGGGGCAAATCTTCCCGACCGATCGAAGCGTTCATGCCTCGAACCGGCAGCCTACTCATAGACTATTGCGTTGTGGTGAAAGTCACAGCACCAAGGACATGAATGTACACTTGTGCACTGAAATTTTTATTCAAGCCCCTTTTGAGGCTTGTTCGGGTGCCTAAGACTGCCGCACTTTCGCTTTTCACGCCAGTCGCAGATGGTCAAAAGGCCCACACTACGACACCCAGCGCTGCAGAATCTGCTGCAGATCATTACGTTTGAACGGCTTTGCCAGATAATCGTTCATGCCCGCCGACAGGCAGGTTTCACGATCGCCCTGCAAGGCGTTGGCGGTCAGCGCGATGATCGGCACGTCAGTGCGTCCGGGCAGGCGGCGGATCTGCCGGGTGGCCTCGTAGCCATCGATGATCGGCAAACGGCAATCCATCAGAATCACTTCAAAGTCGCTGCCCTCGGCACTGCGCACAGCCTGTGCGCCATCAGTGGCAACACTGACAGTAAAGCCCAGACTGCGCAGCATCGCTTCGATAACCGTCTGGTTCACCGGATTGTCTTCGACCAGCAAGACATTGCGCCCTTCGCCTTGGCCCATGCCATTCAGCGCACGCGGCGCGGCCAGTGGCGGCAGCGCCTGCTTATAGAGTGCCAGCGGAATTTCCAGAGTGAAGACCGAGCCACGACCTTCCTCGCTCTGCGCACGCAAGGTGCCGCCCATGCGTTCGGCCAGCGTCCGGGCGATCGGCAAACCGAGACCGGTGCCGCCGTAACGTCGCGAGATCGAACTGTCGGCCTGCTGAAAAGCGTTGAACATCAATTCCAGACTTTCGGAAGAAATGCCGATGCCGCTGTCACGCACCGAGCAGGTGAACCACAGCAGTTCGTGATCCAGCGACTGCCACTGCGCCTCGATGCTGACCCGGCCCTGTTCGGTGAACTTCAGCGCATTGCCGACCAGGTTGACCAGAATCTGCCGGATCCGCGTCGGATCGCCCTGCACCTGCAAACCGCGCATGTCGTCCGGGATCCGCAGATTCAGCGCCAGACCGCGTTGCATCGCACTGTGCTGGAACGACTGCGCGCAGGCGCCGATCAGTTCGGCGAGGTTGAACGGAATGTGCTCCAGTTCCAGCTCCGAGCGTTCGATGCGCGAGAAATCGAGAATGTCGTTGAT
The DNA here is from genome assembly GCF_031931925.1 of Pseudomonas sp. rhizo66. Classification (NCBI taxonomy): domain Bacteria; kingdom Pseudomonadati; phylum Pseudomonadota; class Gammaproteobacteria; order Pseudomonadales; family Pseudomonadaceae; genus Pseudomonas; species Pseudomonas sp. rhizo66. The sequence goes on along the minus strand of NZ_JAUJWZ010000025.1, from coordinate 22,335 downwards.
GACTTTCAACAGGTGTTCGGTGGACTCCGAGGCGAGGGCGGCGTATTCGACCTGCTCCTCGGTCATCTCGGTGGTTTCCAGCAGTTGCAGCATGCCCAGCACACCGTTCATGGGCGTGCGCAGTTCGTGGCTCATCATCGCCAGAAAGTCGGATTTGGCGTTGTTGGCCTTTTCCGCCTCTTCGCGGGTCTGAATCAGTTGCGCCATGGCTTGATGCTGCTCACGGCTGGCCTGTTCCAGCGCCTGGGCGAGGTTGTTGATGTGCTGCGACAGCGCGCCCAATTCAGTGTCATCGACAATCGGCAGCGGCGTTTTGTAATCGCCCTCCTGAATCGCCTTCACCGCGTCACCGATATCGCGGATCGGCTGCGACAGGCTACCGGCCAGGCGTCGTGCCAATACGAAGGTGAAGAGCAGGGCGAACAGCGCGAGAATTGCGGCCTTGAACAGAATCTCCTGCTGGCGCTGGCTGAAGGCATCGTTGGACAAGCCGACGATCACTCGGCCCAGATAGTCCTCGCTGGCCCCGCTATTGCTGACCTTGCCGTCCTGAAAGAAATCATTGTGCAGGGCGATGCGTTGCAAGCGCACGGGGGCCTGAAACACTTCAACCTGATGCGGGCGACTGTGAGCGGCGGCGGGTTGTTCGACGTACACCAGAATCCGGTTGGCACTGTCCTGTACTTCAAGAAAACGCACGTTAGGCGTGGCCAGTGTGGCTTTGAGCAGGCTTTCCAGTACTTCGTTATTGCCGGAAATCACTCCGTATTCGGTGGCCGGTGCCAACTGGTTGGCGATCAGTTGACCGGTGTGGTTCAACTCCTGACGCAAATCCTGAATGCGCACGAAGGTGAAGAAGCTGATCAACAACAGGGTCAGCAACAACGCCGGGCCCAGGCTGATCAGCTGGGTGCGGGTATTGATGTCCCAACGGCGACGAAAACTCATGGGTGGCGTTCTCCTTCAGCCAGCGCACTGGCAACAGACGCGTCATTCAGCGGTTCGATACCCAGTGAACGAGCGACCTGCGCATTACTTGAGACTTTAAAACGTGCGGGGTAGAGCGTTCGTGGCCAAGTGGCCGGCGGTTGGTCGAGCAAATGATCGAGCACGGCCAGCCAGTCGTCCTGATCGCTGTAGGTACTGGCCAGGCTGCCGGCGCGGACGAACGCCACGTTGGGACCGACCAGCGCCACTTGCCGTGAATAGCTGCTGAGCAGCAGGTTTTTCGCGGTTTTCGGGTTGTACAGGTCAGGGTCGTCGAGGCCGAGTAACACGTCGCTGTTCTTCAGCACGGTTTGCAGGGGGCGGCTGTCGTGGATGTTGTCCCAGGTCTGGCTGACGATCTGCAGGTTCAGCGGTTCGGCAGCGAGATTCAGTTCCTTGAGGAGGAATTCGCTGTGTTGATCGAAGAGCACGCCGATCCGCCGCGCCTGGGGCAGAATGCGTCGGATCAACTGCAACTGGCGGCTCAACGGTGGATCACTCCACAGCAGACTCAGGTGTGCCGGTTGCGCGCTGCCCAGGCGCTGGCGCGCTTGCAGACGACTGATGCGCAGCACCAGCGTTGCCGGTCCTTGGGGTTCTTGCAGGCGCCAGTCGAGGCTCGGCAGGTCGAGCAGAATCAAGCGCAAACTGGCGGGCAGTTTTCCCGGTGCCGGCAAACTGGCCAGCGGTTGGAAACGCACGTTGTCGGTCGGGCGCAGCTCACTCAATGCCTGGACGAAGGCTTGCACGCCGGGACTTTCTTCAGTGCCGGTCAACAGGATATCGGCCGCCTGCACCGCCACGCCATGCAGCCATGCGGTCAGAAACAGGCAAACCCCGGCCAGCCAGTGGCCAAGGGTTGGCAGCTTCCGTAACGGCCCGTAGCGCACTCTAGAACTCCAGATCGGCGCTGAAATACATCACCCGACGCTCGTCGTAATTGTTGTCGACGAAGGTAGTCGGCTCATGGTCGAGGCGCTGTTGCAGCACGCCGGCCAGTTGCAACTGGGCTTTGCCCAGCGGGATGCGTTTGGCGATGCGCGTGTCGACTCGCTCAAAGCGGTAGCCGTTGAGTGCGTTGTCGCCGTAATAGAAGAGGGCGCTGTTCCAGCCGTGGCCCCAATCGCGCAACCAGCCGGCCGAACCGCTGTTGCGCGAAGTGAATTGCTGATCCAGTGGGTTACTCGCCTCGGCATCGACAAAGGCGTAGGTGAAGCGCAGGCGATCGGCGAGGCTCACGCGCCAGTCGAGCTGGGTTTCCGTGCCGCGAAACCGCGAGCGGTTGGCGTTGCTGGCGATGTATTGATTGTTTCGCAGCGGCTCGCTGATCATCCCGGTGATCTCGTCGTAGAACAGCTTCACATCCAGGGCCAGGCCCAGCTCGGCGAAATAGCCGTTGTAGCCCAGTTCCCGCGAGCGCATGTGCTCCTGATCGAGATCGCCCGGGCCACGGGTCTTGACGAAGTAACGCGCCGACGACTGGCCGTAAGCTGTAGGTCGCAATTTGCTGACCTGATAGCTCCAGTTCACATTGTTCTCGAACATGTCCGGCGAGCGGATGGCCTCGGAGTACACCGCGCGCAGGCCGTGGCGCGGGTTGATCAGGTAATTGACGGCGAAGCGCGGGGTCAGCGAGCTGCCGATCAGTTGTGTGTCTTCAAACATCGCTCCGCCCTGCAACAGCCAGTGTTCCGTGGCGCGCCATTCCAGTTGGCCGAACGCGCGCCAGGTGGTGTCGTCCAGCGTGCCGTTGAAGTAGGTCTCGGAGTCGGCGCGGTCGTAACGATAGTTCATGCCGCTGACCAGACGCAGGCTGTCGGACAGGCTGAGGGTGTCCTGCAATTCGAGATCGTAGCGCGATTCCCGCGCGCTCTGGTCGATGTCGCCGCACAGGGTTCGGCTGGCGCCATTGCGCCACTGATCAAGCACCTGATTGGCCAGGGCCATTTCCTGCGGGGTACCGGGCGCAGCGCCAGGGCCGGTGAACCGGGTGATGTTGCGCGCCAGGCGTTCGGTGTAATTCGGGTTGAGTTGCCACAGTTGTGTCAGCTCAGGGCTGAACGACACCTCGGCATCACAGGCGCGCCAGGTTTGCTGGCGATCCCAGTGTTGCGCCGAGCCTTGTATATAGAGGCTGTGTTCGGGGTTGATGTCGAGGTTCCAGCGCACCGAGCCGGCGTAATCCTTGGCCACCACGTCGGAATTGTTCCCGGCGGCGGTAATCCCGGAGAAGACCGGACGATAGGTGTACGGCCGCTGGTTTGTTCCGTCCTTCGCGTTGACCTGCCAGTCGAGGCTCTGGTTATCGCTGAGGGTATGGCTGACCGCGAGACTGAAGCGGTTCAAGCGCCGACTGTCGCGATAATCAGCGCCGCTGCGATCGCTGTCGAAGCCGTCGTCTTCCTGCCCGGACAACGACAGACGCAAGTCACCGCCATTCCAGCCGGTGCCCTGGCTGGCGTAAAAATCATTGATGCCGCGCTGACCTCGGGTGTACTTCAGCCGCGTGCCATGGCTGTCCGCCGGGTTTCGAGTGATGATGTTGACCACCGCCATCAACGCGTTGGCGCCGTAACTGACGGTGTTCGGGCCGCGAAAGACTTCGATGCGCTCGATGTCTTCCATGGCCACTGGAATATCGCTCCAGTCCACCGTGGACAGGCCGGCGCGATAGACCGAGCGGCCGTCGATCAGCACTTGCATGCGCCGTGCTTCGCTGGCGTTGGTGCCGTGGTAATTGACCGCCGCCTGATTGCCGCTGATGTTGCCGACCATCATCCCCGGCACCAGGCGCAGCAGTTCGCTGATGTCACGGGCACCACTGGCGGTGATCAGTTCGTTGTCAATTACGGTCATGCTTCCCGGCACTTCCGCCGGTGTCTGCTTCAGGCGCGTGGCGGTCAGCACCTGGGGCAGTGCTTCGTTGTCCGTGAACAGGTCGTCGGCCATTAATACCGGGCTGAACAACAGCGCCAGTAACACGGACGAACGCGGGGACGCAGAGCCAAAAGACACGACACAACCTTGATAGCGAAGAATTGGCGCGCATGTTAACCGAGGGCAGCGACTTTTCCAGTCACGTTGCAGGCATTTTCCTAGGAATTATTGGTCTTCTTCCTACAAGTGTCGGTAATTGACGCAGGGGCTGGCCGCGACCGGGTCGCCCCGTATAATGCCGGCATCGCCACTGGTATGGATTAACGGATTGCATATGACTGAACAGCGCCCGATTGCGGTCCTGGGAGGCGGAAGTTTTGGTACCGCCGTGGCCAATCTTTTGGCCGAGAACGGCCATCAAGTCCGGCAGTGGATGCGTGACCCCGAGCAGGCCGAGGCCATCCGGGTCAATCGCGAAAACCCGCGTTACCTCAAAGGCATCAAGATTCTGCCGGGGGTGACTGCCGTCACTGACCTGCAGGCAACCCTCGACGCCTGTGATTTGTGCTTTGTCGCGCTGCCGTCCAGCGCGTTACGCACGGTACTCGCTCCCCACGCCGAGCGGTTGCGCGGCAAGATGCTGGTCAGCCTGACCAAAGGCATCGAAGCCCAGACCTTCAAACTGATGAGCCAGATCCTCGAAGAAATCGCCCCACAGGCGCGCATCGGCGTGTTGTCCGGGCCGAACCTGGCGCGCGAGATTGCCGAGCACGCACTGACCGCCACCGTGGTCGCCAGCGAAGACGAAGAACTGTGCAAAGCCGTGCAGGCCGCGCTGCATGGTCGCACCTTCCGCGTTTACGCCAGCGCTGACCGTTTCGGCGTCGAGCTGGGCGGGGCGTTGAAAAACGTTTACGCGATCATCGCTGGCATGGCGGTCGCGCTGGAGATGGGCGAGAACACCAAAAGCATGCTGATCACCCGCGCACTGGCGGAAATGACCCGCTTTGCCGTGAATCAGGGCGCCAACCCGATGACCTTCCTCGGTCTGGCCGGTGTCGGCGACCTGATCGTGACCTGTTCGTCGCCGAAGAGTCGCAACTATCAAGTCGGTTTCGCGCTGGGTCAGGGCTTGAGCCTCGACGAAGCGGTGTCGCGCCTCGGAGAAGTGGCGGAAGGGGTCAACACCTTGAAGGTGCTCAAAGCCAAGTCCCAGGAAGTCGGCGTGTACATGCCGCTGGTCGCCGGGCTGCACGCGATCCTGTTCGAAGGACGCACGCTGGAGCAGGTGATCGGTCTACTGATGCGAGCCGAACCGAAAACCGACGTCGATTTTATTTCCACCAGCGGTTTCAACTGAAATCAGCACGGAGCAAGTCATGAACGATCCGAAAACCGAAGCCAAGTACGAATCCATCCTTCTGCGCGTGTTGTGGATGATCGTCTACGTGCTGGTCTGGCAAGTGGCGCAGTTCATCCTCGGCGCGGTGGTGCTGGTGCAACTGATCTATCGTCTGATTTACGGCGCGCCGAGCGGCAGCCTGATGAACTTCGGCGACAGCCTGAGCCAGTTCCTGGCGCAGATCGGTCGCTTCGGCAGTTTCCACAGCGACCAGAAACCTTGGCCGTTCGCCGACTGGCCAACGCCGCGTACCCCGGAGGGTGAGGCGCCACACGCCGTCGCGCCGGCGCCGCATCCGGTTCGAGATGAGGAACCCAAGCTATGAAACTCTGGGTATTGCGTCACGGTGAGGCCGTGCCTTACGGCTCGTGCCCCGACTCCGAACGGGAGTTGACCGATCACGGTCGCCGGGAAGCCTTGAGCAGCGCCGCGCGCTTGATCGGCCAGCCGCTGACGGCAATCTACGCCAGCCCTTATCTGCGCGCGCAACAGACTGCGCAGATTGTTCGTGAGGCGCTGGGCTTCGAGCCGGAGATTCGCACGGTCGAGTGGCTGACGCCGGAGGTCGACCCGGACAAGGTCACCGATCAATTGGTGTCAGTGAGCAATGTGCTGCTGGTCAGCCACAACCCGCTGGTGGGCAATTTGCTCAGCTATCTGCAGCATGGCGCCGGGTATCCGCCGGAGAGGGTCAGCACGGCTGGCCTGGCTGAGCTGGAAAGCCCTGAACTGCTGATCGGCTCGATGACCCTCAACAGCCTTAAACACCCTTAAAAGCAAAGATCGCAGCCTTCGGCAGCTCCTACAGGGGAATGCATTTCAATGTAGGAGCTGCCGAAGGCTCGGGCCGCGATCGGACGATCTTTTGATCTTGTTTCTTTTAGTAAAAAATCCAACCAAGCACTTGCTTGGTTGACTACGCTTGCTCCAGACCCAAAAAACAGGAGCGAGTCGCATGTCTGCTGCCTTCCGTTTGCCGCTGGACGTGTTTTATGAACGCGAGGCCCGGCACCCGCGCCAGCGCTTTCTGGTGCAGCCCATCGGTGGCGGTCAGGTCGAGACGCTGAGCTGGGCCGACGTCGGTCATCAGGCCCGCTGCGCCGCGCATTGGTTGCGTGCGCGGGAGTTGCCGCAGGGCAGCCATATCGCCCTGATCTCGAAAAACTGCGCGCACTGGATCATCGCCGACCTGGCGATCTGGATGGCCGGGCACGTCTCCGTTCCGTTGTATCCCAACCTCACTGCCGATTCTGTCGCGCAAGTGCTCAATCACTCGGAAAGCGCGCTGGCCTTCATCGGCAAACTCGACGACTGGCCGGGCATGTCCAAAGGCGTGCCAGCAGATCTGCCGACCGTGAGCCTGCCACTGCACCCGCCCGGGGATTTTGATTTCAGTTGGGCCGACTTGCAGCTCAGCTCACCGATTCAGGACGATCCGCGCCCGGCCGCCGGGCAACTGGCGACGATCATCTACACCTCCGGCACCACCGGCCTGCCCAAAGGCGTGATGCACAATTTTGCCAATCTCGGCTTCGCCACCACGCGCGGTACGCAACTGTTCGGGCTTAACGAGAATGATCGATTGCTCTCGTACTTGCCGCTGTGCCATGTCGCCGAGCGCATGTTCGTGGAGCTGGCGTCGATCTACACCGGGCAGACGGTGTTCTTCGCCGAGAGTCTCGAGACCTTTATCACTGACTTGCAGCGAGCGCGGCCGACCGCGATGTTCGGCGTGCCGCGGATCTGGACCAAATTCCAGATGGGCGTGTACAGCAAGATCCCGGCGAAACGTCTGGATTTTCTCCTCGGTCTGCCCTTCATCGGCAAGCGCGTGGGTCACAAAGTACTGGCCGGCCTGGGGCTGGATGCTTTGCGCGTGGCGCTGTCCGGTGCCGCGCCTGTGCCGCAAACGTTGCTTGCCTGGTATCAGAAACTTGGCCTCGATGTGCTGGAGGTTTATGGCATGACCGAGAGCTGCGGTTACTCGCACATCTGCCTGCCGGGGCAATACAGGCAGGGCTGGATCGGCAAGCCGTGCCCTGATGTCGAAGTGCGTATCGATGCGTCGGGCGAGGTGCAGGTGCGCAGCCAGGCGAACATGCTCGGCTATTTCAAGGAGCCGCAGAAAACCGCTGAAACGTTGACCGAGGACGGTTTTCTGCGCACCGGTGACAAGGGCGAGCAGGATGCCGACGGGCGTTTGCGCCTGACCGGCCGCCTCAAGGAAATCTTCAAGACCAGCAAAGGCAAATACGTCGCCCCGGCGCCGATCGAAAATCGTCTGGCGGTACATTCACGGATCGAACAGGTGTGCGTGGTCGGTGACGGTTTGAGTGCCCCGTTGGGTTTGTGCGTGCTGTCGACGGTCAATCAGGAGGAGGGCCGGGCGAGTCTGCATTCGAGCCTTGAGAAACTGCTGGAAGAGGTCAACGCTGTACTCGACAAGCATGAACGCTTGCGCCGGTTGGTAGTGGTCAAGGACAGTTGGGCGGTGGAAAACGGCTTTCTTACGCCGACCCTGAAGATTAAGCGCAACGTCATCGAAGACACCTATGGCGCGCGTTTCGAGGAATGGAGCGAGCGCAGCGAAGCGGTGCTGTGGCAGGATTGAACGACCACCAAAACAACAAAGGAAGTCTGCGATGAGCTTGTGGCGTACCACTCCGAACATCGAGCAGTTGAACGCAATCCAGAAAAACACCATCGGCGAAGTGCTGGACATCCGCTTCGAAGCGTTCGACGAAGAATCGCTGACCGCGAGCATGGTCATCGACCATCGCACCCATCAGCCCTACGGCTTACTGCACGGTGGCGCCTCGGTGGTGCTGGCGGAAACCGTTGGTTCGATGGCCAGTTACCTGTGCATCGATGCCAGCAAGTTTTATTGCGTGGGGCTTGAGATCAACGCCAACCATTTGCGCGGCTTGCGCAGTGGACGGGTGACGGCGGTGGCCAAGCCGATTCATATCGGTCGCACCACCCATGTGTGGGACATTCGCTTGACCAGCGATGAAGGCAAGGCCAGTTGTGTGTCGCGCCTGACCATGGCGGTGGTGCCTTTGGGTGAACAGCCGCCGGCGCGTTGAGTGGGTTTCTTCAGTGATCAGCCCCTCACCCCAACCCTCTCCCAGAGGGAGAGGGGGCCGACCTGGTTGTTTTCACGTGCTTCATCGACCTGAGATACCGAGTCGAATACAGATTCGGAATAGCATGAAGAACGGCTCCCTTTCCCCCTCGCCCCTTTGGGGGAGAGGGTTGGGGTGAGGGGGGCAAGCGATCTCCCTGACACACCATCACGCTGACCGGACTGTCATCATTCCTGGCAGTTACGGTCATTGCTGTAAGACGCGGTCTTGCGGACAATCAACGCCACGTTTCCCGCTCATGGATTTGCCCAGCATGTCGCAACCGATCTTTTTCGCCCACGCCAACGGTTTCCCTTCGGGCACCTATGGCAAGTTGTTCGCGGCCCTGGCGCCCGAGTACCGGGTCGCGCATCTGGAGCAGCATGCCCATGACCCGCGCTTCCCGGCGGATGACAATTGGTACAACCTCGTCGACGAGTTGATCCACCATTTGCAGCAGCAGGATCAGCCGGTGTGGGGCGTCGGCCATTCCTTCGGCGGCGTACTGCATTTGCACGCGGCGCTGCGTTGCCCTGAGCTGTATCGCGGCGTGGTGATGCTCGATTCGCCAGTGCTGACCCGCACCGATCAGTGGGTCATCCGCGCCGCCAAGCGTTTTGGTTTCATCGACAAACTGACCCCGGCCGGCCGCACCCTTGGCCGCCGTGAAGAGTTCGCCGACCTCGACAGCGCGCGCCGCTATTTTGCCGGCAAGACGCTGTTCCGTGGTTTTGATCCGGAATGTTTCGATGCCTACCTGCAGCACGGTTTGCACCAGGTCGGCGACAAACTGCGCCTGCGTTTCGACCCGGCCACCGAGATCAGCATCTATCGCGGCGTGCCGCACACCAGCCCTGGCCACACCCGGAAATTGCAGGTGCCGCTGGCGGTGGTGCGCGGGCACAAGAGTCGCGTGGTCATGCGCCATCACACCCGGTTCGTTTCGCGTCTGGCCCAGGGCGAGGCACTGAGCATGCCCGGCGGCCACATGTTCCCGCTTGAGCGGCCGCAGGACACCGCGCGGTTGTTGAAGAATCTGTTTACCCGGTGGGAAAACCGTCAGGACAAGGATTGCGCATGAGTCCGACTTTCGAAGAAGTGCGCCTGAGCCTGCCGCATATCGAACTGGCGGCGCATTTGTTCGGTCCCGAGGACGGTCTGCCGGTGATCGCCCTGCATGGCTGGCTCGACAACGCCAACAGCTTTGCCCGATTGGCGCCGAAGCTCAAAGGCCTGCGCATCATCGCTTTGGACATGGCCGGGCACGGGCATTCCGGGCACCGGCCGAACGGCGCCGGCTATGCGCTGTGGGATTACGCCCATGATGTGCTGCAAGTTGCCGAACAGCTGGGCTGGAAGCGTTTCGGTCTGCTCGGGCACTCGATGGGCGCGATTGTTTCGCTGGTGCTGGCGGGGTCGTTGCCGGAGCGCATCAGCCATCTGGCGTTGATCGACGGTGTGATTCCGCCTACAGACAAAGGCGAAAACGCGGCCGAGCGCATGGGCATGGCACTGCAAGCGCAACTGGATCTACGCGAAAAGCGCAAACCGGTCTACAACACTCTCGACCGCGCCATCGAAGCGCGCATGAAGGGGTTGGTGGCGGTCAGTCGTGAGGCAGCTGAATTGTTGGCCCAGCGCGGTCTGATGCCGGTGCCCGGCGGTTACACATGGCGCACTGACAATCGCCTGACCCTGCCATCGCCGCTGCGCCTGACCCAGGAACAGGCAATGGCGTTCGCGCTGCGGGTCAGTTGCCCGGCGCACCTGGTGGTCGCGGCTGACGGCATGCTGGCCAAACATCCCGAACTGCTGGAGCGTCTACCCTTTAGCCGGGAACAGCTGGCAGGCGGGCACCATTTGCACCTGAACGACGAGGCCGGTGCCGACCTTGTCGCAGACTGTTTCAATCGGTTCTTCGCCATTCCTTGACTTGCTGCGGGCAACTGTCGAGGCTGGGCGGGTTGAAATGGGAGACAACCACGATGGATTTCTATACCGCTGCGACCTCGAATCATCCAGCATTGCCGATCCGATGAGCCTGACTATGCGCTCACTCAGTCTGTTGGCACTGTGCTGTTTCAGTACCGTTTCGTTCGCCGCCGACGTGCCGGGCAGTCAGGATCTGCAGATCGTGCCGCGCCTGGCCGATGCGCAAATCGTCGATTACCGTCCGCCCGTGGAGCTTGAACGGATCTATCCACTGGGCTCGATCCGCAAGATCAGCGGACAGTTGCGTTTCGACGGCCAGGTCACCGCCCGTGGCCAGACCACTTCGGTGACCTACGAGTTGCCGCCCGAACACTCCGCCACCGAAGCCTTTACCGCCGCTCGCGAAGCGCTGCAAAAGCAGGATGCGCAATTGCTGTTCTGGTGTCAGGCGCGTGATTGCGGCGAAAGCAGCCTGTGGGCCAACGAGGTGTTCGGTAACTCCAAGTTGTACGGTGCTGACGAGCAACAGGCATATCTGTTGTTGAGGCTGGCCGCACCGCGCGACAACACGCTGGTGGCGCTTTACAGCATCACGCGCGGCAATCGCAAAGCCTACCTGCATGTCGAACAGTTCGAGGCGACTGCACCGTTGGGTGAGCTGCTGCCGACCTCAGCGACCCTGTTGCGGCAGTTGAAAAGCACCGGTGAACTGGATTTCCCAGATCGCGTGAATGACCCGGATGACACCTGGCTACGCCTGATTTCCCGTGGCCTTAACCTCGATACGACATTGCGTGTGACCGTGTCCGGGCCGAAAGCCGAGGCCTGGCGACAGGCGCTGATCAATCAGGGGGTGCGCGCGGCACGCCTGGAAACCGGCAGTGTCGAAGGCTCTGGCCTGCGCATCGATCTGTTGCGTTAAGCTGTTTCGGGCGAGCACGAATCGCGTGTTCGCCTACTCTTTGCCTGACTGACTTTTTCGAGACCTTACATGCTCAATAACGATCGCCTGCTGGTGCAGATCCTGCTGCTGGTGTTGTTTGGTGCCAGCCTGTGGGTGATGGCTCCGTTCTGGTCGGCGCTGTTCTGGGGCGCGGTGCTGGCGTTTGCCAGTTGGCCGCTGATGCGTTTGTTGACCCGTTGGCTCAATGGTCGCGAATCCCTGGCTGCCGCGATTCTGACGTTGGGCTGGATGCTGCTGGTGGCAGCGCCGCTGGTGTGGCTGGGGTTCAACCTGGCGGATCACGTGCGCGATGCCACGGCGTTTATCAAGGATGTGCAGGTCGACGGTCTGCCGGAGGCGCCGGTGTGGCTGGGGACTTTGCCGTTTGTGGGAGAACGCCTGGTCGGGCTGTGGAACAGCATCGATCAGCAGGGCGCCGCACTGATGGTGTCGATCAAGCCCTATCTGGGGCAGGTCGGTAACTGGCTGCTGGCGCGCAGCGCGCAGATTGGCGGCGGGATTCTCGAGCTGACCCTGAGCATCGTCTTTGTGTTCTTTTTCTATCGCGACGGGCCGCGGCTGGCGGCGTTTGTGCACGGTCTGCTGGAGCGGCTGATCGGTGATCGGGCGGGGTATTACATCGAGTTGGTGGCCGGCACGGTGCAGCGGGTGGTCAACGGCGTGATCGGCACGGCTGCGGCGCAGGCGGTTCTGGCGTTGATCGGGTTTTTGATTGCCGGGGTGCCGGGGGCGCTGGTGCTCGGGATTGTCACCTTCCTGTTGAGTCTGATTCCGATGGGGCCGCCGTTGGTGTGGGTTCCGGCCACGGCCTGGCTGGCGTGGAAGGGCGAGTACGGGATGGCGGTGTTTCTCGGGATCTGGGGGACGTTCATCATCAGTGGCGTGGACAATGTGCTCAAGCCGTATCTGATCAGTCGCGGGGGGAATTTGCCGTTGGTGATTGTGTTGCTTGGGGTGTTTGGCGGGTTGATTGCGTTTGGGTTTATCGGGTTGTTTATCGGGCCTACGTTGTTGGCGGTGGCTTACAGTTTGTTGACGGATTGGAGCAAGAGTCAGTCTCGGGTTGAGGATCGGCGGTAGCTTTTTGGGTTTTGGGTGTATATCCATTGCTGCGGTAACGGCTGCTTAAGGTTCCGCCCTTACGGGTCACTTTTGACAAACGCGAACGCCTCAAAAGTAACCAAAAACGCTTGCTCCTGCGTGCGGCCCGCTCGCTGGGGCTCGGGATTCCTTCGCTCCGGGATCGATCCGGGCGCAGCGTCTCCGGTTTGCTTCGCTGCACCTACTCCCGCTGTGTTTGGCTGCGCCAAACGGTCGCTGCGCTCCCACGCCCGGATCAATCCCGGAACGAAGCCTTCCGACGTCGCCGTACAGATCAAGAGCGGCAGCCGAGCTAACGCTCATCCTGTTAAGTGGTGAGAAGCAAAAGCGATTCGAGGTGTGTGCGGTTTTTGCTTTTGCTCTTCTGTGGGAGTTGGCTTGCCAGCGATGGCGACCTGACAGCCGACCAGGCTCTTTGACCTTGCACAATCCTCTGTAGGAGCTGCCGAAGGCTGCGATCTTTTGCCGTTGATTTTTTACAATCAAAAGATCGCAGCCTTCGGCAGCTCCTACAGGAGGGCAACTTATGTGGCGACGTTGAGGTATTTGCCCACTGACGCAGTTTTTTCCAGCGAGTACTGTTTGCTCAAATTGGCGATCATGCGGTTCAGCGCTTCAGTCGTGCTCTGGGTCGAAGCGGTCTGTTCTTCGTCAGGTCGTTCCCGGCCTGCCTGTAGCGCCGCTTTCAACTCGTCACTGCTCACGCCGCCACTGCTGTCGCTGTCTAGCACCTTGAGCAGCGCGGCACTGGTGTCGGTGCTGGTCGTTGCGGTGCTGTTGTTGCTGGTTTGCAGTGCGCTGTCGAGTTCTGTCGCGGTTACGCTGCCGTCGCCATCGGTGTCGAGTGCGCTGATCAGGGCGTCGGCGAGTTCGGTGTCCGGAGCTTGATCGCGTGGCGGTGGCGGAGGGGGCGCCATGGCGGTCATTTCTTCGGCGCTGAGGCTGCCGCTGGCGTCGCTGTCCAGATCGCCGAATTGTTTACTCAGGTTGACCAGCAGGCCGTCGTCGGACTTCTGCGACAGGGCGCTTTGCAGTTCGTCCTGATCCACCGCGCTGTCGCCGTTGCTGTCGAGTTTGGCGAACAGTTCTTTTTGCAGTTGCTGGCTGCGGGCGTTTTGCGTGGAGGTACTGCTGGTGCTGGTATAGCTCGTGTAGTTGCTGACGCTACCGATCATCGGACTCACTCCCTGGAATGGAAAGCCGGTGGGTGCACCGGCTTATGCAGCCTCAGGGCGCAAGTTGTCGGGGGTATGTGGGATTTGTACCGGTGGGTACACACGATGCAATGAACACCAAATACCTTGTAGGAGTGTGTGTTTCTCAGAGGCGGGGAAGGCGAATGATGGCGGTGAGGCCGCCGCCGGGGGTTTCTTCAAGATTGAGCTGGCCACCCAATCGCTGCGCCGCCTCGCGGGCAATGGTCATGCCCAGGCCAACACCGCCGGAGTTGCGATTGCGCGAGCCTTCCAGACGATAAAACGGTTCAAACACCGCTTCCCGCTTGTCCTCGGCAATCCCCGGGCCGTGGTCGATCACGCGGATCAGCAGTTGCTCGCGTTGATCCTGCAATTCGATGCGTGCCTGCCCGGCATAACGCAAGGCATTGTCCATGAGGTTGTTGATGCACGAACGCAGCGCCATCGGCTGTACCGGCAACGGTGCGCAATGGCCGCTGACCTGTACGTCGGCGCCTTGATCCTGAGCATTTTCACAGAGCGACTCGACTAACGCCTGAACGTCCATCAACTGCAACGCTTCGCTGGTGCGCTGTTCGTGCAGGTAGGTGAGGGTGGCGTCGAGCATGCCGATCATGTCGTCCAGGTCCTGACGCATCTGGCCTTGCAGCTTTTCATCGCTGATGTTTTCCAGACGCAGTTTCAGGCGTGACAACGGTGTGCGCAGGTCGTGGGACACGGCACCGAGCATCCGCGCGCGCTGCTGCACCTGTTCGCGAATGCGTTGCTGCATCAGGTTGAAGGTGTAGGCGGCTTGACGCGCTTCCCGTGGGCCGGACTCGTCGAGTGGCGGGCTGTCGAGGTCTTCGCTGAGGCGTTCGGCGGCGTCGCTCAGGCGCTGGATCGGGCGACTGAGCAGTTTGGCGCCGTACCACGCGGCGATCATCAACGTGATGAACTGAAAGGTCAGCGGCACCACCGGGCCACCGAACCATGGGCGCGGTGGCCGTGGCGGGTAACGCGGATCGTGCGCCATCGGTTGCCCCTCGGCGCCTTGGGAGAACTCCGGGGGCGGCGGGGGCGGGGGCGGACCGTAGAGGCGGAACCAGGCAAAAGCCAGCAGATGCGCCAGGACGATCGCCACGAACAGCACGCCAAACAGGCGCCCGAACAGCGTGTCGAAGCGCGCCCGCATCAGCCGATGTCTCGCGCGTCGAACAGGTAACCCTCACCGCGCACGGTTTTGATCAACTGTGGGGCTTTCGGGTCGTCACCGAGTTTCTGCCGCAGACGCGAGACCAGCAAGTCGATGCTGCGGTCGAACGCTTCGATCGATCGACCCCGGGCCGCGTCGAGCAATTGCTCGCGGCTGAGCACCCGGCGCGGACGCTCGATAAACACCCACAGCAAGCGGAATTCGGCGTTGGACAGCGGCACCACCAAGCCATCGTCGGCGATCAACTGGCGCAGGACGCTGTTCAGGCGCCAGTTGTCGAAACGAATGTTGGCCCGCTGTTCAGTACGGTCATCACGTACCCGGCGCAGGATGGTCTGGATTCGCGCGACCAGTTCGCGCGGTTCGAACGGTTTGGCCATGTAGTCATCGGCACCCAGTTCCAGGCCGATGATGCGATCGGTCGGTTCGCAGCGGGCGGTGAGCATCAGGATCGGGATGTCCGATTCGGCGCGCAGCCAGCGACACAGCGACAGGCCGTCTTCGCCGGGCAGCATCAGGTCCAGCACGACGACGTCGAAATGTTCGGCCTGCATTGCCTGCCGCATCGCCGCACCGTCGGTGACGCCGCTGGCGTGGATGTTGAAGCGGGCGAGGTAATCGATCATCAGCTCGCGGATCGGCACGTCATCGTCGACGATCAGCGCACGAATGCTCCAGCGCTTGTCGTCTTTAGGCTCATCCGTCGCGGTCATTTGGGTGTTGTGCATGGGGCTGTTCATCTGCCAGTAGGCCGCCAACCACAAAAGATGGGCTGCGAGGTGGTGGTTTCAGCATAGGCGTCCGGCCGTGAGGCGGGAAGTGCTGATGTAAGAACGTGTTGCGGCTGGCGAGGCTAGCGCGGGTGCTTGTTGCTGGCGTGTCGGCTGTGTATCGGAGTCGACACAATAGCAGCGAGCGCTATGCTGATCACGGCCGAGGCGACGATTTACCGATCATCGGGTGCCGCGCCGCCGCCGGTTCCGCTACAATGCGCGCCGATTTCGACCTGCCTGAGAGCCCATTCATGTCCGCCTGCCAGACTCCTATCATCGTCGCCCTGGATTTCCCTACCCGTGACGCCGCACTGAAGCTGGCCGACCAGTTGGACCCGAAACTGTGCCGGGTCAAAGTGGGCAAAGAGCTGTTCACCAGTTGCGCTGCGGAAATTGTCGGCACCCTGCGTGACAAGGGTTTTGAAGTATTCCTCGACCTGAAATTCCACGACATTCCCAACACCACCGCGATGGCCGTGAAAGCTGCTGCCGAGATGGGCGTGTGGATGGTCAACGTGCATTGCTCCGGTGGCCTGCGCATGATGGCCGCCTGCCGTGAAGAGCTGGACAAGCGCAGCGGCCCGCAGCCGTTGCTGATCGGCGTGACCGTGCTGACTTCGATGGAACGTGAAGATCTGGCCGGTATCGGTCTGGATATCGAGCCACAAGAGCAGGTTCTGCGTCTGGCTGCACTCGCCGACAAGGCTGGCATGGACGGTCTGGTGTGCTCGGCGCTGGAAGCCACGGCACTGAAAACCGCGCACCCGTCGCTGCAACTGGTGACCCCGGGCATTCGTCCGGCCGGCAGCGCGCAGGACGATCAGCGTCGCATCCTGACCCCGCGTCAGGCGCTGGATGCCGGTTCCGATTATCTGGTGATTGGCCGTCCGATCAGCCAGGCAGCAGATCCGGCCAAGGCGCTGGCGTCGGTAGTAGCCGAAATCGCCTAAAAGATCGCAGCCTTCGGCAGCTTCCTACAGGGGTTATTTGAACACCTGTAGGAGCTGGCGCAGCCTGCGATCTCTTGATCTTGCTTTAGATTTTCAGTACCAACTTGCCAAAGTTCTCGCCGCTGAACAATTTCATCAGCGTTTCCGGGAAGGTTTCCAGGCCTTCGACGATATCTTCCTTGCTCTTGAGCTGCCCCTTGGCCATCCAGCCGGCCATTTCCTGCGCGGCGCTCGCGTATTGCGCGGCGTAATCCATCACTACAAAGCCTTCCATCCGCGCACGATTGACCAACAGCGACAGGTAGTTGGCCGGGCCTTTGACCGCTTCCTTATTGTTGTACTGGCTGATCGCGCCGCAGATCACCACACGCGCCTTCATGTTCAACCGGCTCAGCACCGCATCGAGGATGTCGCCGCCGACGTTGTCGAAATACACATCGACGCCTTTCGGGCACTCGCGTTTAAGCCCGGCCACGACATCTTCGGATTTGTAGTCGATGGCACCGTCAAAGCCCAACTCATCGATGAGGAATTTGCACTTGTCGGCGCCACCGGCAATGCCAACCACGCGGCAGCCTTTGATCTTGGCGATCTGCCCGGCAATGCTGCCCACCGCGCCCGCCGCACCGGACAACACAACGGTGTCGCCGGACTTTGGTGCGCCGACATCCAGCAGGGCGAAGTAGGCGGTCATGCCGGTCATGCCGAGCGCTGACAGATACACCGGCAGCGGTGCCAGTTTCGGATCGACTTTGTAGAAACCTCTTGGCTCGCCGAGGAAGTAATCCTGCACGCCAATGGCGCCGTTGACGTAGTCCCCAACCGCAAAGCCCGGATTGTTCGAAGCAATGACTTTGCCGACCCCCAGCGCACGCATGACTTCACCGATACCCACCGGCGGGATGTAGGACTTGCCTTCGTTCATCCAGCCGCGCATCGCCGGGTCGAGGGACAGGTATTCGTTCTTGACCAGAATCTGGCCCGCCACCGGTTCGCCGACCGGTACTTCCTGATAGGTGAAGGTCTCGCGGTTGGCCGCTCCCACCGGGCGTTTGGCGAGCAGGAACTGGCGATTGGTCTGGTTGGTCATGGCAGGCACTCGAACGGAATGAAGCCTTGTTGATAGACCTTCGCCGGCATTGGCGCAAGGTTGGCTGATGCGGCGAATGCACGCCGATCCAGTGCAGTGATGATCACCGGGATGGTTTTATCACTGCGACGCATGGGTACATAAACAGCCTTTGGATAGTGCTGACGCTCTTCGGACCCCAATGGCTATGCTGCCAATCACCTGCAGCTATCCCTTTGAGGACATAACAATGAGCATGACGTTTTCCGGTCAAGTTGCCGTAATCACTGGCGCAGCCAACGGCATTGGCCGTGCGACCGCGCAGGCGTTCGCCGCCGAAGGCCTGAAAGTGGTGGTCGCCGACCTGGACGCGGCAGGGGGCGAGGGCACGGTAGCGCTGATTCGTACAGCCGGCGGCGAAGCGACCTTCGTGCGCTGCAACGTCACCGTCGAAAGCGAAGTAAAAAATCTGATGGACGAGGTCATCAATACCTACGGCCGTCTCGACTACGCCTTCAACAATGCCGGCATCGAAATCGAAAAAGGCAAACTGGCCGACGGCTCGATGGATGAGTTCGACGCGATCATGGGCGTCAACGTCAAAGGCGTCTGGCTGTGCATGAAGTATCAACTGCCGCTGCTGCTGGCGCAGGGCGGCGGGGCGATCGTCAATACCGCCTCGGTGGCAGGGCTGGGTGCGGCGCCGAAGATGAGCATCTATGCGGCGTCGAAGCACGCGGTGATCGGGTTGACCAAATCGGCGGCTATCGAATACGCGAAGAAGAAAATCCGCGTCAACGCTGTGTGTCCGGCGGTGATCGATACCGACATGTTCCGCCGCGCCTATGAGGCCGATCCGAAGAAGGGCGAGTTCGCCAACGCCATGCACCCGGTCGGGCGCATTGGCAAGGTCGAAGAAATCGCCAGTGCCGTGTTGTACCTGTGCAGCGACGGTGCGGCATTCACCACCGGCCACTCGCTGGCAGTGGATGGCGGCGTCACGGCTTTCTGAATAACACCCAGTAAAAACAGCCCGCATTCGTTGCGGGTTTTTTATGTGGGCAACGGCCAGTTCCGTGAAGCCCCTTAAACAATGTGTATCAAAGGGTTAGAACGGTCGCTTTTAGCGGCGTTGTCGCACAGCCTGTCCGGCGCGGCTGTGATTTACTGCCGCCAGCAAAACGGACAGGAGTTTGCTTGCTCATGGAATTGAGAATTGATCGACAGGCAATGGTGCCGGTCGTGCAGCAGATTGTTGACGGACTGACCGAGTGGATCCTGCAAAGTGGCGTACCGCCGGCCACCCGTTTGCCTTCCGTGCGGCAGATCGCCCGGGGCAATCTGCTCAGCCAGTCGTGTGTAGTCGAGGCGTGTGAACGGCTGGTGTCGCAGGGCGTTCTGAGGTCATGCCAGGGCGCCGGGTTCATTGTCGCCGCCTCGCCGTCGACACTCGGCGCAGAAGATGAACTGGCGCCATTCGAGGGCCGGTTTGCCTGGTGCGATGCCGTGTGCGAAGCCGCCGGTGGCTTGAAGCTTGGCGCGGGTGGTCTGCCGCAAAGCTGGCGCGAGCCCGACGACCTCAGCTATGCGCTGCGCGAGGTGGCGCGCACTGACATGGCCAGCCTGTTCAACTACAGCACGCCCTTGGGGCTTCCGGCGTTGCGCGAGCAGATCGCCAAACGTCTGAGGCTGGTCGGTATCGAAGCCCGCAGTGCGCAATTGCTCAGTACTTGCGGCGCCAGCCACGCGCTGGATCTGATCGTGCGCACGTTGTTCAAGGCCGGAGACTGCGTGGTGGTCGAAACGCCCGGGTACGCGCCGCTGTTCGATCTCCTGCGGATGCACGGCGTGCGCATGCTCGAGGTGCGTCGCACCCCGAACGGTCCGGATATCGACGCGCTGGAAGCTTTGCTGCAACAGTTTCGCCCCGGCGCACTGTTCATCAACAGCCATCATCACAACCCCACCGGCAGTTGCCTCTCGCCGAGTGTGGCGCAACGTCTCCTGCAACTTAGCAAGATGTACGATCTGCGCGTGATCGAAGACGATGTCTACGCAGACTTGCACACCGGTAACGGCACGCGCCTGGCGGCTCTGGATGATGAGGGGCGAGTCATCTACGTGGGCAGTTTTTCCAAGACGCTGAGCAGCTCGTTGCGGGTCGGCTTCGTCTTCGCCGACAGCGACATTGTCCGACGGCTGGCGCAGGTCAAGATGATCAGCGGTCTGGGGGCGTCGCGGTTTACCGAAGCGGTGCTGGCCAGCCTGATGGTCAGCGGCGCTTATCGCAAACTGGTGCAGCGCCAGCGTCAACGCTTGAATGCCGATCGCGCAGCCGCATTGCAGGCGTTAGAGGACGCCGACTGGGAGGTTTTCGGCAAGCCTGCGGGTGGCTTGTTCATCTGGGCGCGCTCGCGCATGGCCGATCAGGTTCGGGTGCGTCGGCAGGCTCAACGCTGCGGCGTATTGCTCTCAGCGCCTGACGCGTTCAGCCCCAGTGGCGAGTCGGGCGACTGGCTGCGCATCAATGTCGCCTATGCTTGTGATCCACGTGCCCGGCAGTTTTTCCGTCACACCGGTTCGGATCGACCTCAAGCGTTCTGAAAACGACGCGGGCGTAGCTTTTTGCCATTATTCCGACGCCAGAGACTTGTGCCGGTGAATGGCCGTTGCGACTCTTCGCTCTACTGACAATGGCAGGGGACTACGCGCAATGATTTCGGCCATGCAAAGACGTTTTGCCAACCTCGGTATGGCGAAAAAACTGGGTATCGGTTTTTTGCTGGTTTTGCTCCTGACCGCCTTGGTGGCGGCCATTGGCGTCTGGTCTCTGCAAACCATCAGTCAGCGCTTCGACGGGCTGAAGCAGATGTCCTCGCTCAACAGCGGCTTGCTCAAGGTGCGCCTGCTCGAACAGGAATATGCCCTGCATGGCAATCCGAAGACCGCCGATGCCCTGCGCAAGGGCGTCGATGAACTGGTTGCTCTGGCTGATCAGCTCAAGGCGCAGTCGATGGCCAATGTACCGGTCATGAATGATGTGCAGCAGTCGCTCGGCGCTTATCGCAAGGCGTTCGATGAGTTTGTGTCGCTGACTCAGGCCAAGGACCTCGCGCTGGAAATGGCCAGTTGGTCGGTGTCCAGTGTGGCCAACAACCTTGATGTGTTGCAGGCCGGGCTTGCCGACGACGGCGCCTATACCTTGAAAGACACCGAGGGCAAGGACGGCGCGCAGTTCATCGAGCAGGCCAGTCAGGTCAGCCAGGTGTCGCGGTTGATGCTGCAAGCGATGAATGAAGCACGGATTCGCCTGGATCAAAGCCGCAAGGGCGATGCCGACAGTGCCGGCAAGGGCAATATCGAACAGGCCGCGCAGGCTCAGGCACAGGCCGAAGAACTGAAAACCACGGTCAAGGACGAGGGCTACCTGACCGTGCTCAACGAAGTCTCCGGGCATATCGCCGGCTTCAACGACAAGCTGGCCGAGTACATCGGATTGCTTGCGCAGGAAAAAACCGTCTACGAACAATTGCACCAGCGCGCCAACGAAGTGGTCGAGCGGGTGAATCAGGCGTATGTCGCTGAAGACGGCGCGATGCAGGCAGAACTGAAGAAAAACTCGCTGCTGATCATTGGCTCATCGGCGCTGGCATTGTTGGTCGGATTGCTCGCTGCGTGGCTGATCACTCGACTTATCGTCGCGCCGCTGCGCAGTGTGATTCAGGTCGCCCAGCAGATTGCCGCCGGCGACTTGAGTGCGACTGTGGAGGTGACCCGTCGTGACGAGATCGGCCAGTTGATGCTGGCGATGCAGCAGATGGGCGCGGGCCTGAGCACGATTGTCAGCGGGTTGCAGGCCGGGATCGAACAACTGGCCAGCTCGGCGCAATCGTTGTCGGCGGTCACCGAGCAGACCAACCTTGAGGTCAGCAGCCAGAAGGAAGAAACCGAGCAGGTCGCCACGGCAATGAACCAGATGACCGCCACCGTGCATGACGTTGCACGCAACGCCGAAGAGGCGGCGCTGGCCGCGCAAACGGCGGATGACAAGGTCGAGAGCGGTCAGCAGGTGGTGCGCCAGAGCATGGCGCGTATTGAACAATTGGCCGATTCGGCGACGTCGGCCAGTTCCAGCATCGAAAGCCTCAGTGCGGAAATCCAGAATATCGGCACGGTGTTGGGGGTGATCAAGAGCGTCGCCGAGCAGACCAATCTATTGGCGTTGAACGCCGCGATCGAGGCGGCGCGGGCCGGTGAGCAGGGCAGGGGCTTTGCGGTGGTGGCCGATGAGGTGCGCGCGCTGGCGCGGCGCACGCAGCAATCGACCGAGGAAATTGAACGGCTGGTGAGTGCGTTACGATCGGCGGCGAATTCGTCGGTGCAGCAGATTCAGAGCAGCGGCGAGTTGGTGAAGCTGGCGGTCAGTGATGCCTTGCAGACCGAGAGTGCGCTGGGGAGTATTGCGGCGGCGGTGTCGTTGATTCAGCAGATGAATCAGCAGATTGCGGCTGCGGCCGAGGAGCAGAGTTCGGTGGCGGAGGAGATCAATCGCAGTGTGACGAGTATTCGTGCGAGTGCGGATCAGTCGTCGATCGCGATGCGCGGGAATGCGGCTTCGAGTGTTGAGCTGGCGCAGTTGGGGAGTGAGTTGCGCGGGATGGTTGGGCATTTTCGGCTTTGACGCTTTGGGCTTGGCGGCCTTTGGGCCGACCAGGCTCTTGGGGTTTTGGGTGTATATCCTTTGCTTTGGGTGCTGCCGCTGGC
>NZ_JAUJWZ010000024.1:0-93193 GCF_031931925.1 Pseudomonas sp. rhizo66 | reverse complement strand
ACCAAAATCTTCCAGGTCGACGTACCCCACAAGACACCTCGGTCGGCCCCCTCTCCCTCCGGGAGAGGGCTGGGGTGAGGGCCGCTTGTACTCACGCAGCCCCCAGAATCACCAAAACCATAATCGCCAAAATCTTCCAGGTCGACGTACCCCACAAGACACCTCGGTCGGCCCCCTCTCCCTCCGGGAGAGGGCTGGGGTGAGGGCCGCTTCTACTCACGCAGCCCCCAGAATCACCAAAACCATAATCGCCAAAATCTTTCAGGTCGGCGTACCCCACAAGACAACTCGGTCGGCCCCCTCTCCCTCCGGGAGAGGGCTGGGGTGAGGGTAGCTTTTGCCCTTCAGACTGAAACAGGCGAGAAGCCATCACTGCCATGACAATGGTATCGTCCCCTCCTTTTTCAAATTTCTGACAGATTATGAATAGCACCAAATCCTCAATCCGGGCCGTTACTCCCGCACCAGGCATCCCTGAATCAATGGATACCTGACATGGCCAACACATCGCAGAACGCGAGATTTAACGAGTTGCTGGCTGTAAACGAAGCCAGTATTGATAGCGCTGAATCCAAAGCCGACCTATTGAAGGTGATCCACGAGTTCGCCTCGTACGATGGCCCGCTCGAATTTGATCGCACACGCGCATGGTGGTTTTTCGGTACCGGCGTGTTCTTGATTGCGAGCATAGTGGTCTCTCCTGTGTATGCGAACACTTATATCGTCGCTTCTCTTTTTTACCGTCTGCAAATTGACCCCGTCTTGTTCGCCGTGGTCATGGGTGTGCTCGGTATCGTGACAACCGGTGGGAGTCTGCAATGGATGAGTTCCAAAGCTGATCGCTTGCCTTCGCTCAGCCGCAGAATTGCTGAACTGTCATCCTGGTTCCACAACGGATTGATTTTCCTCGAAGAAGACTCGGACTGGACCCTCGACGAGCTGGATGCGCAATTTAGTGATTACAGTCGGGGCAACTACAGCCGCGAGTTGGTCGAATCGATAGAAGGTGTATTTACCGGCACGCTGCGCGAAATCCCTTACAAGTACTACCAGTTGCACTACGTCAACAAACAAACGGTGCAAGTCACGGTAACCGACAAAGACGGAAAAACCAGAAAGGAGACGCGAGTGGTGTATGACCACCACGACCGATACAGTCTGATCATCGACTTTCCATGGGTCACCGGGATATCCGTTAGATCTGATGACCAATCAGAGAACGACTATCCGTGGCCCATGGACACGGCTTCACCGGATTTCAATAAAGCGTTCTGTTTGACCGGTAGCAGCGAGATACTTTGTGCGAAGTTCATCAAACCTGCGACGGTGCTCCACTTACTGAAGCTATTCGGCATCCTCAATCGTCCGAACCTGGAGTTCTCCGACGAGGGCCAACTCTGCCTCAGCTTCGCCAGCAAAGACCTGCTCGCGTTCCGAGCCGAGTATTCGCTGGCATCACCCAACGAGTTTTACGCAGAGATTGATGCAGGTGTCGATCTGCCGCGCCTGATGTCTGTGCTCCAATGGAGCCATGCACTCACTGAGCTACACGATGACAACTTTACCTTGACCGCCACTCCCCCAAAAAAACGCAAAGAGAAGTAAGCCATGGACATTGCACTCATCCTCTCCGCTGTGATCGCCGTCATCATCATCTTAGTGGGCTTGGGCATCTACAACGACATTATCGGGGGACACAACTCAGTACAACGTGCCTGGTCGGACGTCCTCGTTTACGAACGCCAAAAGACCAAGGTGCTCGATCAGCTTCAAAAGGTGCTCGCCGACTTCATGGTCTTTGAGGCCAGCCTCCTCGAAAAAATCACCGGCCTGCGCAGCGCGGTCCACGCCCTGCCTGCTGGAGCGGACGGCCATGCCCTCGCCAAAGTTGAAACCGCCTCGAGAGAGCTGATGGGTGGCTTGCGCATCGCTTTCGAGGCCTACCCTGACCTGAAAGCATCAGAAGCGGCGAACAACATGATGCGTGAAATTGCCGAACAACAAGAGAACGTCGGCGCAGCCATCACCATCTACAACCGCAACGTCGAACTGTTCAACAACACCGTGGAAATGTTCCCCGGCTCGGTCGTCAATGGCCTGTTCAACAAGAAACCGCGAGTTACGCCATTCACCGATACCGAAGCTTCGCAGAGTTTCTCTTACACCCCGAATATCTAACCTGCGTTAAGCAATCAACCATCACCCGTGAGGGTGGTGGTCGATCACCTGCCCCCTTGAATAGATCCGCCGCTGATTTCTCGGGCGCGAACCATTCAATGACACGAGCGTTCAATCAGCCCCTTCTGAATCAACCAGCCCCACCACCGGAATCTGCCACGAAGGCTTTTTCCCACTCTGACTATCAAACGCACGACGCGCCTCGCGAAAATCATCCACGTGCTCCACAACCCAAGTCCAAATCGGCGACATGCGAACCAACAGCTCCATACCCAACGCCGTCAGCTCGTACTCGACATGGGGCGGCACTTGATCCAACTCCCGCCGTATCAGCAGACCATCGCGTTCCAGCGCCCGCAGCGTCTTGGTCAACATGCGCTGAGTCACGCCCGTCATTTGCCGTTTGATCTCGGCATGACGCATCGTGCCGTACACACCCAGGGCATGCAGGATACCCAGTGACCAGCGGCTGCCGGCGTGCGCCAGGACTTCGCGCCGCACGCCATCATCGTCTCGTCTTAGCGTCTGGCAGATCGCTTCTGCCTGGCTAAGGGTTTCCTCATCGGTCATATGTCCCCCTGGTATCACGCGTGTGCCTTCTTCTGAGCGCTGCGCAATCGTGCCAGCATCGCCAAATCATACAGACGACGGATCTCAGGAAACATCATGACCGAAGCGACCCACCCTTCCCCACAATCCATTCTCGTACTTGGCGCCGGCGAACTCGGCCTGCCGGTGCTGCGCAATCTTGCGCGGGTAGCCAAGCGCTCGCCCGGCAGCACCATCAGCGTCCTGCTCAGGGATTCGACCATCAACACAAAAGTCCCTGAGAAAAAACTGGAAATCGATGAACTGCGCAGCCTGGGCATCCAGCTGGTCGCCGCAGACCTGGTTAACGATTCCATCGATCAACTGGCCGAAGTGTTCGCAGCATTCGACACCGTCATAGGCTGCGCAGGCATGGTCGCGGGCCGTGAAACACCGATGAAACTGGCGACAGCCGCGCTCAGGTCCGGCGTGAAGCGCTACTTCCCTTGGCAGTTTGGCGTCGATTTCGAAGTGATTGGCCGGGGCAGCCCGCAGGACTTGTTCGATGCGCAACTCGACGTGCGCGAGTTGCTCCGCGCCCAGGATAAAACCGAATGGGTGATCATCTCGACCGGCATGTTCACCAGTTTTCTGTTCGAGCCGGTCTTTGAGGTCGTCGATTTTGACAACGACATCGTCAACGCCTTGGGCAGTCTGGAAACCAGCGTGACACTCACGACACCGGAGGACATCGGCAAGCTGACAGCGGACATCGTTTTCTTCGAACCGCGCTTTCGCAATGAGATCGTGTACCTGTCTGGCGACACGGTGACGTACGGGCAGGTGGCGAGCCTGCTTGAACGAGTGCTGGGGCGGCCGTTCAAGCGTAATGTCTGGACGGTTCCGTACCTGATGCAGGAACTGGAAAAAGACCCCACTCACCACATCAAAAAATACCGCGCCGTATTTGCCCAAGGCAGAGGCGTGTCGTGGCCGAAAGCGGGGACGTTCAACGAACAGCAGTCGATTCAGGTCACTACGGCTGAACAGTGGGCTCGGGACAACCTGGCAGTCAATTGACGCAAAGAAAGCCCCCCACTCGCAGGTACAGATACGCGTACATCGTCTCCACATTTATCGCGGCTGAAGAGCCAGCGCACTCCCACCTTGAAACACACTTAAAGGTGGGAGCGAGCCTGCTCGCGAAAGCGCCAGAATAGACACCCGATTAATCAGCAGGTAATCCCGGCACCCGCATCACTCCGGCAATTGCAAATTATCCAACGCCCGATTCACCGCCAACTCCCCGAGCATGATCAACTGCGCAATCCCCGCCAGCGCCTGGCGCTGCGATGCCGGCAACAGGCTGGAGACGTTCTGGGCGATGGTTTTGGCCGAAGCGAGTGTTGCACTGGCGTCGACCAGCAGTTCTTCGGTTTTGTTGTCCGCCGTCACGGCGTACATCCCACGGTTTTTACGTGGGGGCGGCGTGGAACCGGGTGGACAGAGGTAATGGTCGAGCGCGCGGTCGGCGGCTTCGTGGAGTTTTTTGGAATCGATGGATTCGTAGGGGGACGTGCAGTTGGATTCGGGCGGGTTGGGCGTTGGTTTGATCATGGTAAAGCTCCTTGATGACTGGAGCCGCCACCGTTCGCGGTCAAACAAACTGGGTGGCAGCTGTACGCGGGTTGACCGACCGGACATCAAGGAATCCGGCACACCCGAAGGTGTCCCACGCACAGCCACCGCGACATGATTTCAGACAATGCCTGAACACGTGCAGAACGCTGACGCGCCTTGATGTTGGGCGGACGGTCAAATCCGATCGCTGATGCGTCAGCGACCGCACCACAATAGAACCCGCCCCCAAGGCGCACAAGCCGGCGGATTCTGGCGTAGCTGTAGGCAAAGGCGCAAGGATGTGTAGCCTGGGAGAGTGTTTGGAGATGTCTTTTTAAACGTTGGTGTTTATCGGAAACGAATCCCGTAACACCTCTCGGAATAGATCCGTCCACATCCCTAGCGAAATACTCAACCTCGCAGCCCATCGAAACCCCGCTCGCCGCAAAACCGTGCTTCTCTGCCGTCTGGCCCTCTACCCTTCTGACGTCCAGCGACTGAGTTACCGGAAGTGGTCAGGATGACTATGCTATTGACTTACCTAGCTGAAAAAATAGTCAGGCAATGCCAATACCGAGGTTGATGCATAGAACGCAAAACACCGATCTGACATCAAATCGACCTGGCAAATAAAGCAACGGAGTGCGAGATGAAAATCATCGCTTTTTTAGCCATTTATCTCGCAGGTGGGGTCGCCCTGTTCCCTTTCCTCGACCTCATGCGTCCCGTAGGTGTGTTTCTCGACCATTTCTATTCACAAATTTTCCTCGGTTCCGGCGCTGATGTAGCAGAACGCCTAAGCCTGAGCTTTATCTACGCAAGCCTGTTTCATATGGTGTGGTCAGCTTTATTTTCTGAACCTGCAAAAAGCTGGGTACCCACGATTAACTTCAGAGACCTTCGCTATCTCGCCTTACGATGTCTGAGTTTTTTTTGCGTCAGCCTGATAAGTCTCGGGCTGGTTGGAATAACCAGCCAAAAAGTGCCCCGTACGGACTTTCATCAATATTTCACTTTTTTGGTGATCTGCATGCTTCTGGGTCTTTGGGCGTGGTCGCTCAAGGATTTTTTGGTGGCAGCCATTCATTGCACCGGAAGAAGAATCACAGGAACGACTAAATAAAAGCAGGCAATAACCCAGGTTACTTTCACTAGGCTCGGCGCTAGGCCGAAAGCAGCAACAAGGGAGGCAGCACGTCCCGAAGGGCTGGCACCAAGAATCACCATCCTCCGCAACCTCATACCGAGGATCCGGAGTTTTTGTCGAGCTAAAATCGGCTATAGGAACTGTAATTGAAGGCCTCGACCCTCGTATTTTTCGCACTTTATTGCACGGGTATCAGCGCAGCGTTTACCGATGACTCACAGGCGCCAAACGACAATCGCGGGCCAGCAGGCATCGTCGCCGGTGAGCGTTTGGCCGCGGCCAGATCCAAGCTAGTCAAACAAGGCTGGAAGCCGACGCGGATGCATACCAACGACGGCTATGAGTACAGTGGCGTGGAGAAGGAGCTGGCTGCAAGCAAGTTCTTCGAACTGAATACCTGCTCGTTTGATAGCTCGCGCTGCATCTTGTACTACGCGAAGAAAGGAACTTGCCTACGCGTCGATACCATCGGTGAGCAATTCAATGACATGACCGTAACGCGATGGACCCGCGAATGTCCTGAAGCGCCTCAATAATCCCCGAAGACGGTACGTTAAAATCAACTGCTCCCGCAGGTTTCAGCGTCGTACACAACATCTGCAATCAGCACAAAACCCTGTGGGAGCGAGCCTGCTCGCGAAGGCGCCAGAATGAACACCCGATCAATCACCAGGTGATCCCGACACCCGCATCACTCCGGCAATTGCAAATTATCCAACGCCCGATTCACCGCCAGCTCCCCGAGCATGATCAACTGCGCAATCCCCGCCAGCGCATGGCGCTGCGATGCCGGCAACAGGCTGGAGACGTTCTGGGCGATGGTTTTGGCCGAAGCGAGTGTTGCACTGGCATCGACCAGCAGTTCTTCGGTTTTATTGTCCGCCGTCACGGCGTACATCCCACGGTTTTTACGTGGGGGCGGCGTGGAACCGGGCGGACAGAGGTAATGGTCGAGCGCGCGGTCGGCGGCTTCGTGGAGTTTTTTGGAATCGATGGATTCGTAGGGGGAAACCGAGGCGGCTTCGGGCGGGTTGGGTGTTGGTTTGATCATGGGTGAATCTCCAAATCATAGAAAAGGAGCCATCATCTTTCGCTACCAAACGAAGGGGTGGTGGCCATACGAAGGTTGGTAGACCGGTGACTTGGAGAACCGGCGCGCCCGAAGACGCCCTGCGCATGGCCACCATAAATACACAGCCCCAAAAAGGCCTGTATCGGGTGACGCTTTGCGCCAAGTCTAAGCCGGGCTACCAAACCCGATCGCTGATTCGTCAGCGACCGGACCACAATAGAATCCGACCCAAAAGCGCACAAGCCGGCGGATTCTGGCGTAGCTGTAGGCAAAGGCGCAAGGATGTGTAGCCTGGGAGAGTGTTTGGAGATGTCTTTTTAAACATTAGCGTGACCGGTTCTGGCCGAAAGATGCAGCGCTGACAGTCTGCTTTCGGCCAGAAGCGGACATCCGCAAGCGGCCTGTTGATGTTGATAAACTACTGCCTCCGGCCAAGTGCAGAGGCAGTCACTTGGCATAATCGAATTAGCAAGTGACTCGATCGTCTGCATGTGTCAAGTTTTAGTGAATCTAAAAACCTGCTCCAAAACCTTGCTCCTCATCGCGCATTGATTCAGAAGATATTTGAAGTTCAATGCGAGCCAACAACTCTTTGACAAAAAGCCTTACTAAAATGCTTTCGTGTTCAAGTAGCGGACTTAATGCAGACCTGTCGGACTCAAGATAGGGCACGAGAGATCCCGACCAACCGCGAGTTCCAAAATTTGCAGCTAACTCATTGGTTACATGATGATCGCCTCCGAATTTCTCAAGCAACGTAACAAATAATTCAGTCGGTTGTTTAACATCGCCAATTACCTCAAAAATACTCAAACAGCGAGCTACAAATCTAGGGCCGACATCTGGAAACTCTTCACACCAGTTCACAATTTTTTCAATAGGGATTACCGAAAGCACACTTGGCATGTTGCGTACCATGCTAGTTTCTCGATCCAATATTTGCTGCAGCCAATATTTTTCCATTCCCTTTGATTGAACGATTGCATTGCCAAAGATAGGCCACAGATCTCCAAAGTACTCTTTCATAATTTCCAACATCAACGGCTTAATGCAACTCCAGATATCCCCGTGATGAAATCCATACTTGCAGGATGCAATTATTTGATGTGCAAGCAAGATCGCAAACTCTAGATCCCGCTCCTTCAACAACTTTCCTGCAAGATCACGCCAATGATGAAGATCTGTAGATGCCCCATATTGATCTTTGTGTAATTGAACGCCAGTCACGAGAGCTTTTAACTCGTTCCGCAGCTCTTCAGTTCGTCCTTCGCTACCAAAACAGTACATATATATAATATTAAGCGCTGTCCAGCTGGCACGGCCCTCTAGCGCAGCAAGTTTTAGGCAAAAGCGCGCCATTACAGCTGGCTCGATGCTTTCAGTGACTCTACCGAAGCTTAATAAATTAGCGTCGTCTGGTGCTAGGCAACTATTTTGTATAAGAAGCAGTAACGAGTCTAGATGTTCTTTCTTAATATCTCCTGTTCGTAGAATAGAAACATAGTGAGGGACTAGCTTTTGATCCCCTAACAAGCGATCTATATATACTTGCCATAATAATGGTGAGCGCTCAAACAATGCACGATACATCCCCACAACTAGCTGAGGATTAGCTTGCTCGATAGATGCAAGGCGACTCAATACCCCATCTAAGAGGAACTCGACATTTTCTGACACTAGGGCAAGTTGGTAGCCGAACGCAAAGGATTGCCGTTGCTCACCAATCAACAACAAATCTATGTAGCCCAAGAGCTTTCCAGCGTCATTGGATAATTCTACCGCTAAAGCCTTGGCATTTTCCGCTGCAACATCAATGTAGTGATCATCATCTCCTTTACGGTGTTCCCAAGGAGGATTAACAACTAATATAGTAAGCTTTTCCTGAATTTCTGCTGTCGCAGGACTCATCAGTTCCAACCAACTTTTGAGCGCATTTTTGGCATTCTGCGTCATTCCGGTTGAGTCGTACTCAAATGTATTTTTAATGCTATCTAAAGCCTCTGGCCAATAACGACCGTGGTTAGACACAACTTGCCGAATGGCTTTGTCAAGCATGTCAATTCGGGCGTGCGAAATAAAGCCCCTGATTGAGTATCCTATAATCGACATGGCTTTTTTGGTTTGAAACTCACCTCTAGGTAATAATGCAAGTATTAGATCAAAGGCTTCCTGCCAGAACTCGAAAATCTCTTGCCAGGTTTCTGCTCTCCACTCTTCGAGCGGAGCTTGAGTCCCTTGGTATTCCGCACCCACCGTTCGGGAGCCTCCATAGAGACTTATTGCCTGCTCCAAAGCACTAAGAACAATTAAATCTATTTCTAATTGTTGCACCTCAATCGCCCGCTTTAATACCTTAAAGCGGATGTAAGGCCTCGCTTGTGTCCCAGATAAATTGACTCTGTATAGCTGTGAAAATAGTCCTGTCGAATTGTTGCTCCAGTTTTCATTTTCAGCAGATGCAAGTAGCAGCATGCACCAAGATGATCTTTCGAATATAGTTTCATGGAAACATAATTTTTCCAACGCCCATACGAGATTTCTGCGTGCCTCACCTTTTATAGCTAAGAGATCCTCATGGCTGAGATTAGTAAGAATTCGATAAAGAGCGTCGGAAGTTGACTCGGGATTCACCTCAACAAATGCGCGAAAGAGTTTCGAACCCCGCTCTGTAAGCAACTCCTCCGCTTTGACAAAAGGGCTTTGGCCACCAAATAGTCGGTCTGAAAATCTTTGAACGCTTTCTTGATTATCGAGATACGATGCCTGAGTACAGAAACTCTGCATCAGAGAGTCGGGTACAGTGTCAATAAGTAGTTTTTGTCGCTCATACGAAGTGTTCTCCCACCACTCCGAAGCTAAAGTCAATGCCAGAGGCTTGGGGATAACCCTGGCGTACCGTCCTGCTCTATTTACTATTTGTCGTGTCGTAAACACGGCTATCACACGGTCGAAGACCATGAGATTGTGTCCTGCGACATTTTCAGCGATAAATTTTGCCTCTTCTCTCGCGGCCCCGTCACCAGTACCGAATACATCAAACAAGGAGCATGCGGAAAGCACTTCTTTCTCTGCATCGTTTAGACCTCTGTCACCTTCGATTAATTTTCTTACGACAGATCTTTTTTCAATTGAACCTAATAATCGACCTTGCTTTTGGTACTGTTCAGCAATAAGCGTTGCCATTAGCGGGTAGCCCTGAGCGAATCGAGCAACGCGTTCAACATCTCCTGCATTCAAGCCGATCAATATGGGAGAAAGAATTTGTATAATCGCTTCATCTTTTAGAGGACAAAGAATTATGTGTATGGAGTCATCAACCTCCTCATTTGCATACCCAACAGTAATGACTCTAAGGGAGCACTCGGCCGAATTGACTTCTTTAGCTAAATGATTGTGCAGATCAACGTTACAATTTTCGACTATCACGACGCCATCTGCTCGATCTTCAACCATCGATCGGACAGTTTCTTTTATTGTGGTGTCGTAACCAGGAGCGTCGAAAATGAGCATGGATGAACTGTCTATCGACTCATCAGAGTCGATAGCCTCAAGTAAAATACGCGTTTTACCTAGGCCAGAAGCTCCAGTTAGCCTGATCGCTGTCCCGTGCAAACTTAGCGCAGATTTTAATGATGCGAGATCTTTTTCCCTGTTCTCGTCACTCGCGTAGTGGTAACTATGATTCCTTTCAAGTCGTTTCCATGACTCAATATCGCGCGAAGCTGGATTTTTATACCTGGCAACCGAGTTTTTTTTTAAAATAAATTTTTTAAAAACAAGATATGAGGAGGAGTTCGTGCTTTCCGGCTTTACAATTGAACGATGATCCACGTGATTGATGGTTTCAACTGCGTGCCCTCTAAAAATACTTTTCGAACTAGATGAGGATACAATGTCGTCGTTTGCCGAGATAATACTTATTATATCTAACCTATTGTTTAAATCACTGTGCACCCACTGGTCATTTAAGTCATCCAACTCACTTGAGTCACGAGCAAGACTCTTTAGGTGACGATTTCTAAAGCTTATATACTTCCCAACATTTGCAAAGCCTGAGCCATCGTGTGGCACGTCAAAAAAGCAAATTTTAGAGATTTTGTGAAGGGCTTGTTTATTATGTAGTATTAAGAGGATTTTCTTTACAACAACCCCTCCTAGACTATGGCCCGCCAAAATTATCTCGTCGCTCTCAATGTCGCAGCGAGCTTTAATATCCGTCAGGACTCCATTTGCAATATTTAATATGCTAGGTGCTCGATCCCATATTTTCCATAGAGGTGGAGATTCATATCCGCAGGAAACAACATCAAAATCGATTTCCATATCGGCATCTAAAAAGTTTGGGAACTCTCCCCAAGTACGATCCGCCGTGCCACCTAACCCGTGGATTAATATAATTTTTTTTGCCATTGTAAATCCATTTATAGGTGTTATTGACTGGCCAACCTATGGTTTTAGGTCCAGTTTGATCGTTCAAAGATAGACGGTAAATCTTAAGTCATAAAGCCGATTCTACAGGGATCATCGCTACGAATGGCCACGTTATGGTAGGCATCCAAGACGGCATCCAAGGCCTCAGACAGGTCAATTTCTGCCCTGATCCGGCATGTCCCCTCAAATAGGAGCAAATAACCCTAAAAAATTCATGAAGATGGGAATCAAAATTTAGGGCATTTGATCATCGTCTACCTTGACGGTTTTCTTAGCTACGTCTGAACGCCCGTTCACGCCGTCAGCAGGCTCGTCTGGCCGAATTGGGGCTTGGTGCGAACGTCCGCTATTGGCCGCGAGCGGTTGCTTGCGTATGTCCGCTTTTGGCCGATAGCAGGCATTCATAACGACCTACTTCTGGTCGAAGGCAACAACAAATACTCTGCTTCTCAGTCCATTTTTTTGCTGAGACAGTTGAACTGCCCCCCCAACCAAACGACCAAAATAAATGAGCTCAACTCCCCAAATCACGGCCTCACCAACCTCGGCAACACCACCCCCTCCGCCAACTTCTCCACCCCCAACCGCACCCTCTCCCCACCCTGCTCAATCACCACCCCATCCCCCTCCACCGCCACCAACCTCACCCCAGGCCCAACCTTCTCCCCCTGCAAAAAACTCCTCGGCGGCCCATCGTTCAGACTCAGTATCGCCACCGCCCCCCGACTCCCCGCCATCACCCCGCTCACCTTAATATCCATCGGCGCCGTTTGATTGGAAAACCACTGCAACGCCGGGCTATCACTTCTTGCCGCCAGCAATTGCGGGGCCGCTGCCGGGGTGTGTGATTCGGCGGAGGTCAGCAGCAGCGACGACCACGTCGCCACGCCGACCAGTGCTGCGAGCAGCGCGAGGGCCTGGACCATTTGGGGTGGGGAAAAGCGTGCGGTGAAGGTCATGGGTTGAATCTCCTTTTTATCCCTGCTGTCAGCCTACGCGGCAATTCTCTCCGTTTTATTTCACACGCCTCACAGGTTGGCCGTGCACGATGGCGCAGGACGCAAAGGAGCGCGCGCGCGATGAACAGGCAACAGGGTTTTACGCTGATCGAGTTGATGGTGGTGCTGGTGTTCTTCGCCGGGGCCGGGTTGAGACGCGGAGCAATGAGCGTTCGATGGCCCTGATTGCGGAGTCCGCATGGCCGAGTTATGCGGTTGTTGCGCTTTGAACAGGTTACTGGCGCGGCGAGGAATGGGCGGTTGCTTAAGGTTGGCGTGCAGGTGTTTGACCGTAGTCAGGAGGCGCTACCGTTGGCCACGCTCGAGACCCTGCTGAGCCGCCCATAAAGCTCCTGAGCCTGGCCCTCATATTTAGAAGAGGGTCAGGCCAGGCGCCATTTTTTAAGCTTACTGGTTTGAAACCACAGTGAAGGTCCGAGGCTGGGACACTTCTCCACCAGCGGACTTGGCTGTAATGCTGTGCAAACCCACGCTCAAATTAGTCAAGGAAAAGGTCCAGTTCCCCGTTGGATCAACAGCGGCTGCACCTTTGACGATCGCGCCGTCAAACACTTCAACTTGCTGCGCTGGTTGCGCGTTACCGGCAAGTGTCACGCTGGTCTCGGTGGTTTTAGCGCCATTCGCAATTTCAACGCCGTTGGCTCCTTTGACCGAAGTGATAGTGGGTGCAATTGCATTAGGTTGGGATGTCGACATGGTGAAAACTCCGATAGTGAGATAAATGGAACGGAGTAATTCAACGCTGAAAAACGCGAATGCACACCTGTCAGATCTGACAGGTAGCAGTGCTTTTTCGACGAGCGGTCGTCATCACTCAGGGTCGGTCAGCGCGGCGAGCAGTGCGAGGGCCTGGATCATTTGGGGTGGGGAAACGCGTGCGGTGAAGGTCATGGGTTGAATCTCCTTTTTATCCCTGCTGTCAGCCTACGCGGCAATTCTCTCCGTTTTATTTCACACGCCTTACATGTTGGCCGTGCACGATGGCGCAGGACGCAAAGGAGCGCGCGCGTGATGAACAGGCAACAGGGTTTTACGCTGATCGAGTTGATGGTGGTGCTGGTGATCATCGGCATCGCCAGTGCGGCGATCAGCCTGAGTATCAAGCCCGATCCGTTGCAGTTGCTGCGCAAGGATGCCGAGCGTGTGGCGCAGTTGCTGCAGGTCGCGCAGGCGGAGGCGCGGGCGGATGGCCGGCCGATTGTGTGGGTGAGTGATGCCAAGGGGTTTCGGTTTAGTCGGCGCAGTGACAGTGGCAAGGGGGTTGATCATTTCGCGCAGGATCCGCAGTTGCGGCCGCGTGCCTGGCAGAGTCCGAAGATGGAGGTGCGGGTGGAGCCGAAACAGAAGGTTGTGCTGAACGCTGAGTGGATTAATCCGCCGCTTCAACTGACGTTGTCGGATGGCTTGAATCGGTTGAGTGTGCTGCGTGATGGCAGTGGAAGGATCAGCCTGCAATGAAGCGCCAGCAAGGGTTTACGTTGATTGAGGTGATGGTCGCGATTTTGTTGATGGCGGTGGTGAGTCTGATTGCCTGGCGGGGGCTGGACAGTGTCACGCGGGCGGACAGTCATTTGCAGGCGAGCAGCGAGCAGAGTGACGGTTTGTTGCGGGCGCTGAATCAGTTGCAGCGGGATGTGGAGATGCGGGCGGGGATTGAGTTGACCGAGCCGAAGAAGGTTGGCGTGGATGATGAGCCGCCGAGCGCCCCGCCCGCTCTGACCGTGCGTAGTAGCGACAGTAAGGGTTTTCGTCTGGACATCATTCGCACGGCGGCGGATCAGCCGGGGGCTTTGCAGCGGGTGCGGTGGTGGGTCAAGGGCGGCACGTTGTATCGGGCGGTGGCTGAGGCGCGGAGTCGGTATCCGTTGCCGGCGCCTGGGAATGGGGTGGCGGTGTTGCAGGATGTCAGTGATGTGCAGGTGCGGGTTTGGGAGGTGGATAAGGGGTGGCGGCAGTTGAGCGGGAATCGGCGGGAGGATCCGTTGGGGTTGGAGATTCGGTTGAGTCGGGGGACGGTGCAGGGGGTGGAGAAGTATCGGCAGGTGATTGGGCCGTTGGAGTGATACTGGCTGCAATGTGAATATCCGTGTAGGAGCTGCCGAAGGCTGCGATCTTTTGACTTTGAAGATCAAAAGATCGCAGCCTCCGGCAGCTCCTACATTGGGATTGGGTGCAGTCAGTTGGGGTTGGTTGGCTGGCAGGCCGTCATCGCTGGCAAGCCAGCTCCCACAGGAATTGGGTGAAGTCAGTCAGGGGTTGGTTGTCTGGTTGGTCGCCATCGCTGGCAAGCCAGCTCCCACAAAGATTGAGTGCAGCCGGTAGATATTGGTTCGCGGGCAGGCCAGCTCCCAAAATTTCGACTCGCGAGCACAGCATGCGGCGAAGCCGCCCCACTCAATGGCCGAGTGTCAGCTCGCCGAAAGCTCTTGATCTTGATCCACGGGCGACGTCGGAAGGCTGAGTGGAGGGATTCATCCGGGGGTGGGAGCGCAGCGACCGTTTGGCGCAGCCAAATGCATCGAGAGGAGGTGCAGCGAAGCAAACCGTAGGCGATGCGCCCGGATGGATCCCGGAGCGAAGGAACCCCGAGCCTCAGCGAGCGGGCCGCACGCAGGAGCAAGCCTTTTGGGTTACCTTTTCGGCGTTTGGAAAAGGTGACCCGCCGTAAGGGCGGAACCCTAAGCCGCCGTTACCGCAGCAACGGATATGTACCCAATCAAACCCACTAGCTCAAAACAACGACACCACCCGGCAGCTCAGTGCATTTGACGCCATAAGCATCGCGAATCAGCAGCGCAACGCCAGCAAGTTGATCAAGGCTGAAGCGCGCCTGCACCCGCCGCTGCCCAAGCTCACGATTAAGCAACAGCAACATCCCCGGCCGATACCGGTTGATCTCATCAATCATCTGGCTCAGCGTAGCGCCGTTAAACACCAGCACCTGCTGACGCCAATTCATCACCGCCGCCGTGTCGACACTCTGCACACTGCCAACCTGCCGCGCGTCGTAGGTCACCTGCTGCCCCGGCTCAAGACGCAAGCTACGCCCCTCAACATCCACTTCAACCGCCCCATCAAGGCAAGTCACGCAAACTTGCTGATCAGTGTTACGCAAGTTGAAACGCCCCTGACTGGCCCGCAACCACCCTCCCCCAGCCTGCATCGCCAGCGGCAACCGTGCCGTCTGCACCTCAACTTCACCACTGACCAGCTCAAAACCCTGCACACCGTCAGACACTGCACGCTGGTTGATCCGCGTCTGCGTGTTCAGCTCCAGGCTCACACCCTGCGCCGGTTCGAAACGACGCTGCTGACCGACCTCAGTGATGTAGTCAGCGCCCAGCCCTTCAAAACCACCAGGAATCGTCCCGCGCACCAGCAAAAACGCCGCCGATGCGGCAATCGCCCCACCGAGAAAGGCACGGCGACCGAAACGCCGTGGCGCCTGCATTTGCTCCACGGCCGGTTGCAGTTGCTGCCACAACCGCTTGGCATCTTCGAATGCGCGCGCATGTTCGGCACTCTGCGCGCACCATTCGCGCAATGCGCGGGCGTCGGCCACGGTGGCGCGGCCGGAGGTCAGCAGGACCAGCCAGTCGCGGGCTTCGCTGTGCAGATGGTCGGCCGCCGATGGCTCGGCAGGTGTCAGTCGAAAGATGTTCAAACGCGCAGATTCTCAACGAATTGATCGGACACTATTCAGAAGACGGTTTTCCGGCCCCGCGACCGAACCGCTGAAACACTTTTCTTTCCAGTTTCGCGGCGCAAAAGCCCAATGCGGCTTTGATTTCCTTCTCGACCATGCGCGTGGAAATGCCGAAGCGCTGCGAGATTTCCAGATGCGGCGCTTCTTCCAGGCGCGCCGCGATGAAGATCTTCCGGCGCCGTGCGGGCAGCTCGTACAACGCACTGAGCAGCGACTGGATTTCCTTTTGCCCACCCACCACCCGCGCCGGGTCGAGGGCTTCGTCGCCGATTTGCAGCAGCTCTTCGACTTCCTCGCCGGTGAGCAGGCGCGCATCGGCCTGGCGGCGGTCGGCGGCGATGTTCAGGGCCATGCGATAGAGGTAGGCATTGGGCCGCAGCACGTTCGGCGGCGTCTCCATGCGGTCGACCCGCAGGTAGGTTTCGTGCAGCACGTCGTTGGCCAGATCTTCCGAACCGAGACGCCTGCGCAGGCGCACCCGAAAGTCCTCGTAGGACGTCAGGAACAGTTGGACCATCGAACCTTGTCCGGTGTCTTTCATCCCCCGGAAACTCCTTCCCATTTGGTGCATTCCATGCGTTTCCCTGACGACTCCGGTAACAACAGCAACGTGACCGGCTGACGCAAGGCGCTGGGCGTCGGCCGGTCGATCCTGAGATTGCGAAAGCTCTCCACCAGCGCGTTGTCGCGCCGTACATCACCGGTCGAAGTGACCAACCGGTTGTGCTGCACCACGCCATCGCGGCCGACCCAGACCTGCAACACCGCGCGATAACTGCCGGGACGGGTCAGCGGCGAGCGGCACAGGTTGCGCTCGATGGCCGCTTGCACCGCCGTGGCGTAACTGCGATTGACCGCGACGCTTTCCGGCGTCTGTTTTTGTGGCGGCGCCGGCACGTCTTCGACCTGCGCCACTTGCAAGGTAAACGCATCGTCCCGGGCATAACGTGCCATCAAACCACTGCCGCCGAGCAATCGACGCAGGGCATCGGCGGCGGTGTATTCACCGTCCACCGCCAGCGAGCGACGACCGCGACTCAACTGGCTGTCGACCAGCACCGCAACGCCAGTGGCGTGGCTGTACTGGTCCAGCGCGTGCGCCAGATCCTGTGCCGGAATGTGCAGCGTCATGCGCAAGTCCGTCGGCACCGCATCGGCCATGGCGTGGCCCGCCGCACAGCCAAGCAGCCACCCCAGACACATCCGGCGTACAAGCCTCGTTGAACGCTGAAAACCGTCCGTGGAATTGCCTCGCTGCACGGCTGACGAATCCTTGGAAATCGTCATCCTGAGGGCTGTTTATGAATCTGGTGTGACGGGCGGTGCAAAAAAACCATCACGGGAATTGCGCAAGGCTTGCACTAGACTCAAGCCATAGCGCGGCCCTTCCGGGCCGGCCAGGAGGCGAGCATGAATACACTGTGGCGATTCAGCCTTGGCGGGCTGTTGTTGATGGCGCTGTCGGGCGCTTATGCCGAGGAACCCTTGGGCTGTGTCGAGGTGACAGTCGGCGGTTACAAGGCGCCGAATTACGACTGTTTGAGCCAGCAGATGGGCAACAACCCGGAAGGCGCGGCGGCGGCGGAGAAGAATAAAGAAGCGCTGAATGTGCCGGTGAACAAACGGGCGCCAAATCAGGTTGGCCTCGCGACGCCGGCCGCGACCAGCACGCGGATGGGCAACACCTTCGGCACCTCGGTGAAACCGCAACGTCCGGCGAATTAAGGCAACGTCAAAATCAAAAGATCGCAGCCTTCGGCAGCTCCTACATGGGATTTTGATCGTTTCCCTGTAGGAGCTGCCGAAGGCTGCGATCTTTTGATCTTCAATCGCTTGGGGTTTGGCGAAAGCTCACCGCAAGGCGATTCCAGCTGTTGATGGTGGTCACGGCCATGGTCAGGTCGACCAGTTCGCCTTCGCTGAATTGCTCGCGCGCTTGCTCATAAACGTCATCAGGCACACGGCTCTCCGCTAAAAGCGTCACCGCCTCCGCCCAGGCCAGCGCCGCACGTTCGCGCGGGTTGAAGAAGTTGCTGTCGCGCCACACCGCAATCGCATACAAACGTCGGTCACTCTCCCCGGCCCGTCGCGCGTCCACCGAGTGCATGTCGGTGCAGAATGCGCAGCCATTGAGCTGTGAGGCACGGATGCGGATCAGTTGCAGCAGCGGCTGCTCGATACTGAGGTTGGCGGTCAGCGCCTCCATGGCAATCATCGCTTTCATCGCTTTGGGCGAAGCGTTGTAGTAATCCAGGCGCGGGGACATGGGCAGGTCTCGGTAGACGGAATAATGACTTCACCGTAAACCCCGACAGCGATGCATTACAGCCCCAATTCCACGAAAAGCCGCTACACCACTGAATCCCCGCCAAACACCAATCCCCCTGTAGGAGCTGCCGAAGGCTGCGATCTTTTGATCTTGCTTTTCAAAAGACAACATCAAAAGATCGCAGCCTTCGGCAGCTCCTACAGGGATTGGGGCCAATTTCCGGTTTTTCGGGTAGGCAACTATTGCCAATCAAACAACAGCGGTAATCTGGCGGGCACGCCAAATAGCCTCGGGAGCCTCATCGGTATGGAACTTCACGTCGTGATCAACGGCCGCAAGGATCTTGCCGGTCAGTTGTATCAGCAGCTGCGCGGGGCCATCGAATCCGGGCGTCTGGCCGCTGGCACACAGTTGCCACCCAGCCGCCTGCTCGCCGAGCAACTGGGCATCTCGCGCAAGACCATTTCCGACACCTACGCGCAACTGACTTACGAAAACTTCCTCACCGGGGTGATCGGCAAAGGCACCTACGTCAACGCACGCCCGGCGCAGGTCCAGCGCAAGCAAAGCCACAGCGAATTGGCCGGCGCCGAGGTGATCGAGAGCTGGCGCAATCTGCCGGTGTTTCTGCGTCACCCGACGCTGGAAGGTTCGCTGCGCTACGACTTTATCGGCGGCGCCACCAGCAAGGGTCAGTTCCCGCAGGATGACTGGCGCCGCTGCGTCTCCCACGCGTTGCGGCAGATGACGCAGTCCAAGGGTTTCTACAGCCTGCCCGAGGGCTTGCCGGCGCTGCGCAATGCGATTGCCCGGCACATCGCTTTTTCCCGGGGGATCAACTGTCAGGACGAAGACATCGTGGTGTGCAACGGCGCGCAACAGGCGCTGGATTTGATCACCCGCGTGCTGATCAGCCCCGGCAGCCGGGTGGCGATGGAAGATCCCGGTTATCCGCCGGCACGCTTGCTGTTCGCCACCCATGGCGCCGAGGTGGTGGGAATTCCGGTAGATGCCGAGGGCATCCAGGTTGAACACATTCCTGATGGCACGCGGCTCATCTATGTCACGCCGTCGCACCAGTTCCCGCTGGGCATGCCGATGAGCCACGCACGCCGCGAAGCCTTGCTGGCCCGCGCCTATGAGCTGGGCGCGATCATCATCGAGGACGACTATGACAGCGAATTTCGCTACGAGGGCCGGCCGACCGATTCGCTGTTCAACCTCGACCAGCGCGGCATCGTCGCCTACGTCGGCACCTTCTCAAAAACCCTGCTGCCGGAGCTGCGCCTGGGTTATGCGATTCTGCCGCCGGCGATTCTCGAAGCGGTGATCCGCGCCAAGCAACTCACCGACCTGCACGCCTCAACCCTGCCGCAATGGGCGCTGGCCAAGTTCATCGCCGAGGGCTGCCTGCTCAAGCATATCCGCCGCTGCCACACCATTTACGCGCAGCGCCGCGAACGCATTCTGGCGCGCATGGCCGACGATCTTTCGCCGTGGCTGCAAGCGGTGCCACCAAGTGCCGGGTTCCACATGACGGTGTTCTGCAAGGTGCCGATCGACCTGCCGCTGGTGATCGAACTGGCGAAAAAGGTCGAAGTCGGCCTGTATGCGATCAACGGTTTCTATTACCAGCAAACGCCGAAAAACGGGCTGTACTTCGGCTTTGGCGCCATCGAAACCCTCGACATTGATATCGCCTTGGATCGGCTGCGCGACATTCTGCAACAAGTTGCCTGAATGATTGGTCTGGGCGATTAACCGCCGATTGGTTATTGGTGATCGACAGGTGCAGGCCTATTCTGCACAGGCGTTATCCCTCAATGAGCAGGATTCGTCCGGCCTGATTCAGGAGTGTGAGCAATGTCCAACGAAGTGATCAATACGGTCCAGGTGCAGGCTGCGGCCGGCCGCTCGGATGAACTGGGCAAGCAACTGCAGAAGATCGTCGAAACCCTGCGCGAAACGCCGGGCTGCGATTCCTACCTGGTCGACCGCTGCCCCGAGGACGGCCACCGCTGGACGGTCAGTGCCCGCTGGCATTCGGAAGCGGCGATGCAGGCGCATTTCAACCGGCCCGAGGCGCAGGGGTTTATTGACTTGATCGATAGTCGGTTGGCCAATAGCGTCGACTTCAACAGTTTCCCCATCGTTTAGAAGCAAGACCAAAAGATCGCAGCCTTCGGCAGCTCCTACAGAGATCGGTGTAGGAGCTGCCGAAGGCTGCGATCTTTTGGTTTTGGGAATACCCGAATTGGTCACCTGATCTTCCCGAATATTGGCCGTTTGAATGCTTAGCCTTGCGGACTACTGTGATGTCCAACACCCCGATCATCACAGGTAACCCGCCATGAAAGCCCTGCCCTGCTTCGCCGCCGCCCTCGCCCTGAGCTTTTGCACCTCAGCCGCCTTCGCCCACGATCCGTCAGAAAAAGTCACCGTCCTGCAAGAGCAGATGCTGAAAAACGCCCCCGGCAAAAAAGCCATGATGATCGAAGTCGACTACAAACCCGGCCAGTCCTCCATCGCTCACAAACATGACGGTACGGCGATGGCATACGTGCTCGAAGGTGAAGTGATTTCCCAGGTCAAAGGTGAACAAGCGATCACCTACAAGAAGGGCCAGTTCTGGTACGAACCGGCCGGGTCCGAGCATCTGGTGTCGAAAAATGCCAGCCAGAGCAAACCGGCGAAGTTGCTGGTGTTCATGGTGCTGGCCCCGGATGAACAAGTGTTGATCCCGCTGAAAAACTGATGGCTGTTTAAACAGCCATAAACAAAAGGGCTCAAATTGCGGATTTGGGCCTTTTTATTTCCCGAAGCAATTAACCGGACCGGGTTACAGCAAATGAACCTGATCAACTGCTGTTGGCTCAGCAAACACCAGCGGACAACGTGTCGATGCTGGAGAGTAAACAAGGTCAGAAGTTGTATTGATACAACGGGCGTCATCGCGAGCAGGCTTACCCCTACAGGGGGGCGCGTTCCAACGGTAGGCGTGAGCCTGATCGCAATGGCGGCACAAAAGCCCCCCCACACTCGACATATCCCCACATGTAATCCTTTTGGACTTCATCATCACGCCCAATTAATGTTCATCCGCGAATGCAAACAGGCATTCGCACTTATTCAACCATCGCCAAGGATCGGACGATAATATTATGAGCAACAACCAGGAAAACTCCTTCATTGCAAAAATAACCTGCAACGACGCGCAGATTACGTTCTTCGACCAACATCCTGCGGCTGAAGAACTCAGTGGATCGGGCAATCTATTGACGACCCCCCATGCCTACTCCAGATTGCAATTCATGGCGCGATATCAAAACAACGGCGCGCCCATCCCCGATGTCGTGGCTTACTTCCGTTGCTACGGCGACTATTACAACATTCAGATCCGCAGCAGCCTGTATTTCGGCCACTTTTTCAGCAAGAACAATGTCCGCATCCTCGGCGCATTCCCGCCAGCCGGTGGCAACACAACTTCATTCAATCTTCTGAACAACGAACACAAAATCATTACCCTCAACAACCTGCAAGACAATCAGGCAACTGTCTATCTGAAGGCTCGAAATGCAGGCGTCATCAATCGACAATTGCGCGAAGACCCACACGTCTACACGTATGGCGATGCACCGGGCGAGTCGGTGACGTTCAAGCTGGACATTCTCGAGCGTAATGTCGATTACCCGACTTCGAGCGTGCCATACGCTTAAGCGCGAACAGCTCAATCAACAAACCGCTTGCAAGAAAAAAGCCCCGGCATCTCACGACACCGGGGCTTTTTCATTCAGCCACTACTTACGCCAATTCAAGCTCGGCATTCGCAGCGACTGCAGGCACGACCGCTTGCCCGCTCAACGCCAGATCCAGCAGCTCACGGTTGGCCACCGCATACATGGCGTAGTCCGTGCCGCTCGCCGCACGGATTTCCACCAGCATGGCGCGCCAGCGCGAGATCATGCTTTCGTGCTGTTCCATCCACAGCGCCAGGCGTGCTTCCACGTCCTGAGTGCCGTCGCCCTGTTGCAGGACGGAGATGGTGATCGCACGTTGCTGCCAGTCGACGTCATCACGGAACGCTTCACGGGCCAGGGCTTGCCAGTTGTTTTCAACCGGCAGTGCGCTGATCTGTTGCAGGTACCAGGTGATATCCAGCGCACTGCCCACGGCGAAGTAGGCCTTGGCCACTTCGGCAGGGTTCTGGCCAGTCACGTCGGAAGCTTCGATGATCGGCAGCAGCGTGTACAGGTGCGAGGTGCCCGCCACCATACGCGCCAGCAATTCCGGCACACCGGCTTCGACGTACGCCTGATAACGCGCCTGCCAGTTTTCACGGATTTCGCCGCTCAGCAGTTCGTCGAGTTTCAGACCCAG
This sequence comes from Pseudomonas sp. rhizo66, assembly GCF_031931925.1. Lineage (NCBI taxonomy): Bacteria > Pseudomonadati > Pseudomonadota > Gammaproteobacteria > Pseudomonadales > Pseudomonadaceae > Pseudomonas > Pseudomonas sp. rhizo66. Next base: position 70,846 of record NZ_JAUJWZ010000024.1, on the reverse strand, counting down.
CTCTTTCAGGTGCGGACCGAAGTGCGCGACGTCACGGGCAGCGTTCTGCTCGTTGCGACGGGCACGCAGGAACCAGCGCGTGGCACGGCGACCCAGACGCATCAGCTCGTCCATCAGCTCCAGCTGCACATCAGCGGAAACCTGATAGTCCAGCGCTTCGATCTGACGGAACCAGTGCGGGAGGTGGAAGATGTCACGCACGATCACGTAAGCGCCAGCGACGTTCGCCGGGCTCATGCCGGTCGACTCTTTGAGTCGTTGCACGAAGGTGATGCCCATGTGGTTGACCAGGTCGTTGGCGATCTGGGTGCTGACGATCTCGCGCTTCAGACGGTGACGACGCATGGCTTCGGAGAACTTGCTGACCAGGGTCGGCGGGAACGCCGTTTCCATGTCGCGGGTCAGGTAATCGTCGTCCGGCACCAAGGAGCCCAACAGCTGCTCTTTGAGGTCGATTTTGCTGTAGGAGATCAGCACCGACAGCTCAGGACGGGTCAGACCGTGGCCTTCAGCAATACGCTCGGCCAGTTGCTCTTCGGTCGGCAGGAACTCGATGGCACGGTCCAGCTTGCCACGGCCTTCCAGGTCGCTCATCAGACGTTTGTACTCAGCGATGCGCTCGTAAGCACGGCGCGCCGCCAGGGACAGGGCCTGAGTCTGCTTGTAGTTGTTGCCCAGCACCAGATTGCCGACTTCGTCGGTCATGCTCGCCAGCAACTGGTTGCGTTGCTTGTCGGTCATGTCACCGGCCTGAACCACTTCGTTCAGCAGGATCTTGATGTTCACTTCGTGGTCGGAGCAGTCCACGCCACCGGCGTTGTCGATGAAGTCGGTGTTGGAACCGCCGCCATTCAGGCCGAATTCCACACGACCCAGTTGGGTCATGCCGAGATTACCGCCCTCGCCCACGACTTTGCAGCGCAGTTCGTTGCCGTTCACGCGCAGTGCATCGTTGGCCTTGTCGCCGACATCGGCGTGGCTTTCAGTGCTGGCCTTGACGTAAGTACCGATACCGCCGTTCCACAGCAGATCCACCGGTGCCTTGAGCAAGGCGTTCAGCAGTTCGGTCGGGGTCAGCTTGTCAGCCTTGATGTCGAAGCGTTCCTGCATCTGCGGGGAGATCGCGATACTCTTCGCGCTGCGCGAGAAGATACCGCCACCTTCGGACATGATGCTGGTGTCGTAGTCGGTCCAGGCCGAACGCGGCAGGTCGAACATGCGCTGACGCTCGACGAAGCTGGTCGCCGGGTTCGGGTTCGGGTCGATGAAGATGTGCATGTGGTTGAAGGCCGCGACCAGTTGCAGCTTGTCAGACATCAACAAGCCGTTACCGAACACGTCACCGGCCATGTCGCCGACGCCCACTACGGTGATGCTGTCTTCCTGAACATTGATGCCGCGCTCGCGGAAGTGACGTTGTACGCCAACCCACGCGCCTTTGGCGGTAATGCCCATTTTCTTGTGGTCGTAACCGGCCGAACCACCGGACGCAAACGCGTCACCCAGCCAGAAGCCGTAGTCGATGGCGATGCCGTTGGCGATGTCGGAGAAGGTTGCAGTGCCCTTGTCCGCTGCCACTACCAGGTACGGGTCATCGTCGTCATGCCGCACGACGTTGGCCGGCGGAACCAGCGCGCCGTCCTTCAGGTTGTCGGTGATGTCCAACAGGCCCGAGATGAAGATGCGGTAGCAGGCGATGCCCTCGGCCGCGATCTCGTCACGGCTGCCGCCCAGTGGCAGACGACGCGGCAGGAAGCCGCCCTTCGCGCCCACCGGCACGATGACCGAGTTCTTCACTTGCTGGGCTTTTACCAGGCCGAGGACTTCGGTACGGAAGTCTTCTTCACGGTCGGACCAGCGCAGACCACCACGGGCAACGTTACCGAAGCGCAGGTGTACGCCTTCAACCCGTGGCGAGTAAACGAAGATTTCAAACTTCGGCACTGGCTTCGGCAGTTCAGGGATCGCGTGCGGGTTGAACTTGAAGCTGAAGTACGACTTGTTCTGGCCGTTGGCGTCAGTCTGATAGAAGTTGGTACGCAGGGTGGCTTTGATCAGGTCGAGGTAACGACGCAGGATGCGGTCTTCGTTGAGCACCTGAACATCGTCCAGTGCAGTCAGAATCGCTTGCTCCAGACGCTGCTGCTTGTCTTCCAGATCGTCGTCGCTGAGTTTGCGTGCCAGATAGAAGCGGGTCTTGAACAACCGGGTCAGTTCGCGAGCGATGTCGGTGTGGTTGTTCAGGGTGCTGGCGATGTAACCCAGATCGAAGCCCAGACGAATCTGCTTCAGATAACGCGCGTAAGCACGCAGCAGCGCCACGTCGCGCCATGGCAGGCCGGCGGTCAGGACCAGACGGTTGAACGCATCGTTCTCGGCTTCGCCACGAACGATGTGGACGAAAGCGTCCTGCAGGGTGTCGTTGAGTTGCTGGATGTCGAGATCCAGGCCTTCAGCGGCAGTGAACGCGAAGTCGTGAATCCAGAACTCGCGGCCATTGGTGTGACGCAGACGGTACGGGAACTCACCCAGAACGCGCAGGCCGAGGTTTTCCAGAATCGGCAGCACGTCGGACAGCGCCAGCGGGGTGTCGGCGTGGTACAGCTTGCAATGCAGCTCGCGCTGGCCGGAGACCTGGCCCAGCGGCTGATAGAAGCTCATCACCAGCGGATTTTTTTCGTTGAGGCTCAGCAGGTGCTGCATATCGACCACGGCCGAATGCGCAGCGAAACGCTCGCGGTAGCCGGCCGGGAAGCCTTTCGGGAAGTCGGCCAGCACGTTGGTGCCGTGGGCTTCGCCGAAGCTTTCGACGGTCAGTGCGGCGTAATCGTCCTGCCAGCTGCGGCAGGCTTGCACGACTTCTTTTTCCAGCAGAACCGGGTCGATGTCGATGCGGTTCTTCGGATCGACACGCAGAATCAACTGCACGCGGGCCAACACGGACTCGGAGAAGAAGGTCCAGAATTCGCAGTCGGAGGCCTTCAGGCGCTCCATCAGCACTTGCTGGATCTTCTGGCGAACTTCGGTGGAATAGATGTCGCGCGGCACGTAGGCCAGGCAGTAGCAGAAGCGACCGTACGGGTCTTTGCGCAGGAATACGCGGATCTTGTTGCGTTCCTGGATCTGCACGATCGACATCACGGTGGTGAACAGTTCGTCGACCGGGGTCTGGAACAGGTCATCACGCGGCAATACTTCGAGAACCTGCGCCAGTTCCTTGCCCAGGTGAGCCTTGGACTGGAAGCCGGAGCGACGCTCGATTTCTTCGACCTTGCGGCGGATGAACGGAATGACCCGCACGCTCTCGCCATACACCGACGAGGTGTACAGGCCCATGAAACGGTGTTCCTTGATGACTTTGCCGTCGGCGTCGATTTCACGGATCGACACGTAGTCCGGGTAGGCCGGACGGTGTACACGACTCGGGTGCGCAGCCTTGGCGAACGACAGCAGGGTCGGTTCGCGCAGGTAGGCAACGGCGTAGTCTTCGATGCGCAGGTCTTCGTAGGTCAGGCCGGTGCGCAGCAGTTTGGTCAGGCCGAGGAAGGAGTTCTGGTCGTATTCGATGTGGCCGCCGTCGGCCTGATCGGTGACCACGAATTCTTCGTAGCCGAGGAAGGTGAAGTGGTTACCCACCAGCCATTCGAGGAAGCTTTTGATTTCGTTCTTTTCATCGGCATCGATGGCAAACGCGCTGTTGTCGAGCTTGGCGAGGATTTCCTGCACCTTGTCTTTCATTGGCTCAAAATCGGCGACCGCAACGCGGACTTCACCGAGAACCTGTTCCAGCTCTTTGCTCAGCACATTCAGTTCGGCCGCGTTGGCGCAGCGGTCGATTTCCAGGTACATCAGCGACTCATGCAGCACGCCTTCGCCGGTGCTGCCCTTCGGCAGGATTTCCAGCAGTTCGCCCTTGCTGCCACGACGCACGCTGAGCACGGTGGTCTGCAGGGTGTGGATGCTGTAGCCGCGACGATTCAGCTCGGTGCGGACCGAGTCGACCAGAAATGGCAGGTCGTGGTGCAGCACTTCGACCGCGGTGTGGGTCGACTGCCAGCCATGACGCTCGTAATCAGGGTTGTAAACGCGCACTTGCGGTTGCGCGTGATCGAAGCGCTCAAGCAGGCGCCACGCGGAAAGAGTACAGCCAGCGAGGTCGGAGAGGCGACGTTGAGTCAGCTCGTCCAGGGAAATGATGCCGAAGAATTGTTCAGCGAACAGCGCCACTTGTGGCAGTGCCTGTTCACTGATGTGCTGCGCCAGTGCCGCTTGCAGTTGGTGCTGGAAGTCGGCTTTGCTGGCTGCGGTGAAGAACGCCATCTGTGGTACTCCGCTTAAGCTTGTTATTGATGGAAAGCGTCGCGTGCAACACCCCTTTCGGGGCCTGTGTCGCCCTGTTCCTGATTCTCGGGCAGAGGAAACAGGGTGACAGGTGGGTGAAGCTGGACGGGACACTCAGGTCACATTCACCTTCCATTGAATGGGCATCTGCAAAAGCGACTGCCAGCGGTGCCGACAATGCCTTTACGGGTGCTCATCCGTTGCGCAGCTTAAAGGGTGCGACAATGTGTCTGCTTGCGGTGCTGCGACATATTCGGTCATTGGCACGTAAACCGAGGGTTTGGCACCGGTAAACACTAGCAGTCGTGGCGCAAAATGCTGGTCTGAATGCCCGTTTTTACGGTACATGCGTGCCAGAAGCAGTCCTTGCGCTGGTACATATCCAGAAACGAAAACGCCCAAGGCCGTTCTATCGACCTTGAGCGTGGCATCGGGTTCAGCGTCAGCGGTTGACGCGGATCAGTCGGGCAACTCTTCGTAAGCGCGAAATTTGCTCACAGTGGCGCAGTCGTAGCACTGCATCTGCAGGGTCAATTTATCCATGCTGGCGTCGATGTTGCTGGAGTCGCACTCGCGGCAGAACAGCTGCGGATGGTCGAATTGCGGCGCGGCGATCGGCGAGCCTGTGAGAAACCGAGGCACAAATTCGTCTCGCCAGAACAGCCCCGGCGACTTGGAAAAACCGGCGCCGCTATCCTTGAACACGACATCGTAAAGCAGGCGGGTCATGGCCGGCTGCGGCACGCGCGAATCGCGGTAGCTGTCCTTGCGCCAGTTCTCCGCCAAGGCGAGTTGCGCGGTGCTCTGCATGTTGCGCGGAATGGTGTTCGAGGCGTGAGTGCGGCCCTTGGAATTTCCGGTGGCATAGAAGTGTGCTGCACTTTTCACCGCCACTCTGGCGAAGTAGTAGATCTGGCTGACCGAGAAGTTCTGCAGCAAAGTGCCGATCACCGAGTCGGCGCGGGCTTCGGCGGTGAACGCCATACCGACCTGATTGGCCAGCAAGTGAACGTATTGAATCGATTCCTCCCGCGCGAGCCTGAAGATCAATGCATACAACTCACGTTTCCATCCTGGCAGCACAGGCCCGGACAACTCTTCGTACAGCGCCAGGTAGAGCGTATCGCGCGTGCAGCGCACGCCTTCGTCCAGCGCGACGTTGGCTTGCCAGTAAATGGTCGAATAAGTGCTGATGCTGAAATCGTCGGCCCGATTGAACGCCCGAATGTCCGATGCAGTATCGACCTGCAAGGCGCCCGCCTCGTGCAGGCCTTTCACCAACTCCTCACTGAAAGTGTCAGTGGACGTGAGCTTTTCTCCTCTGAGTTCAGCATCAAGCGCGGCAATGCGTTCGCCTGCGCCTTGGCCGCCGTCATCCAGTAACGCCAGCAGAGCAAGTTTTTGCTGGAATCCAAGACTGGTAAAGGGCACGGGTGGGCGTGGTGTGCCGTAGCGCATGGCTAGATCGCTGCGGTCACGTTCGGCCTGATCGGCGATTTGCTGTTTGCGCAGCCGGACACAGGCATCACAACCACACACGTTGCGTCGCGAGCCAAAACCGGCGGTGAAGTATTGATGCTCGCAATTCACACATTTGTAAGCGCTGCGCAGGGAAACCGGGGTGCCGCGGGCAGGCCGGCGCATCCACATCGGCAAATCGCAATATGGGCATCTCAGGTCGGCGCTGACAATCGGTGGCAACACTTTCAGCACACTGCGCACTGTGTCCGCGAGCTTGTACTCATCGATCAAGTCAGCAGTTTTTTCGCCATTGAGGTAGCGCTGGTAAAGCGCTTCAACCTGCTCTTCGGACAGATGGCGGATTTCTTGCGCCCATTCGAAATACTGCTTCATCAAAAGAGATCCTTTTTATCATGTCGTCCATCGCACTCCCTTGCGTTTGAGCAATAAAATCTGCCGGGAAAAAGCCGCCAAAACAAGCGAAAACACGTCTAACTTGCGCCATCCATCGCCTTTTCTGAAACCCTACGAGGCCGTCGGACAATTCGTACCCGCCGTGAGGAAATGTCCTTAAGAGCACGCCTTGGCTCAATGATGTGCAGCAGAATTTTCTTCAGGCTGGCAAAATCGCCTTTTTTGCGTCCCGCCTGCCGCGCCCGCTCAACCAGGAATCCCCTCATGCAAATGACCACCGCCCTACTCATCGTCAACCCGTGCGATGACGAAGAAGACAACATGGCCATGCTCTGCTGCCACAGCGACAAGGGCGACATGTTCCTGATGAGCCGCTACCCGGACGAGGACGAGCTGGAGATCACCCTGGATGGCGAGCCTTCGACGCTTGATGGGGTGAAGGTCACGTTGACTTCGAATCTGCTGAAGATCGAAATCGCGGCGGCGGATGCCGATGCGTTGAACGGGGATGATGTGCTGGAGATCAGCTTTAACCCGGATATGGTGGATATGGATGAGGTGGTCGAGACCCTGACGAATATCCTTGATGGGACGGGTACCTTCATTAACGAAGTTTGATGGCGTCCAGACTGGCCTCATCGCTGGCAAGCCAGCTCCCACAGTGATCGATGTGTTGCACAATTCGCATGCACAACGCTGAACCTGTGGGAGCTGGCTGCCAGCGATGAGGCCAGAACAGCCACCTCAACACTCCCCCACTACAAAAACCCAACAATTCCCCCAGTCATTTCCCGCACTTTGCGCAAAATGCCGTTAGTCGCCACCCCCCGCGATGGATTAAAGTAACGCCCCCAGCCCCGGCGTTATCCGAACGCGCGTGGCCACCCCTTTCCAGGAACAGTCACCGATGGAACATCGTGAAGCGCTGCTGGCGCTGCGAACCTTTCTTTCAACGCAGATTCTCGGCCAGGAAAAACTCATCGAGCGTTTGCTCATCGCCCTGCTCGCCGACGGCCACATGCTGGTCGAGGGCGCTCCGGGTCTGGCCAAGACCAAAGCGATCAAAGAACTCGCCGAGGGCATCGAAGCCCAGTTCCATCGCATCCAGTTCACCCCTGACCTGCTGCCGGCCGACATCACCGGCACCGAGATCTATCGCCCGGAAACCGGCAGTTTCGTGTTCCAGCAAGGGCCGATCTTCCACAACCTGGTGCTGGCGGACGAAATCAACCGTGCCCCGGCCAAGGTGCAATCAGCGCTGCTCGAAGCCATGGCCGAGCGTCAGGTCAGTGTTGGCCGCAGCACTTACGAGCTGTCGCCGCTGTTTCTGGTAATGGCCACGCAGAACCCGATCGAGCAGGAAGGCACCTATCCGCTGCCGGAAGCTCAGCTCGACCGCTTCCTGATGCACGTGAAAATCGGATTCCCGGACGCTGCCGTCGAACGCCGCATCCTCCAGCAGGCCCGTGGCGAAGCGTTGAACGGCGAGACCAAGCCCGAGCGCCGGGTCAGCCAGCAGGCAATCTTCGCCGCACGCAAGGAAATCCTCGGCCTGTACATGGCCGACGCCGTGGAGGAATACCTGGTGCAACTGGTCATGGCCACGCGCAACCCGGCCAAGTTCGACCCGGAAATGGCCGAGTGGATCGCCTATGGCGCCAGCCCGCGCGGCTCGATCGCCCTCGACCGCTGTGCACGCGCCCACGCCTGGCTGGCCGGCCGCGACTTCGTCAGCCCGGAAGACATCCAGGCCGTGCTATTCGATGTGTTGCGTCACCGCATCATTTTGTCGTTTGAAGCCGAAGCCGCCGGCATCGATCAGGATCGGGTGGTGCAGCGGATTCTCGACGTCGTAGCCGTCGCTTGACCCCCATGAACGCCCCCCTGCCGTCCGAACCGGGCATCCGCGTCAGCCTCGCCGAGCTGATCGAGATGCGTCACCGTGTGCGCGAGGTGCAGCTGTTTTCCACGCCGAGCCAGCGCAGCCCGCTGATCGGCCTGCATCACTCGAAATTCCGTGGCCGTGGCGTCGACTTCGATCAGGTGCGGGTCTATCAGGCTGGCGACGACGTGCGCACCATCGACTGGCGCGTCACGGCGCGCACGCAGGAGCCGCACACCAAGCTGTTCCATGAAGAACGCGAGCGGCCGATTTTCATCATGGTCGAGCAAAGCACACGGCTGTTTTTCGGCTCGGGGCTGATGTTCAAATCGGTACTGGCAGCGCAAGTAGCGGCGCTGATCGGCTGGGCTGCGCTCGGGCATAACGACCGGGTTGGCGGACTGGTATTCGGCGACAACGAGCACTACGAAATCAAGCCACGGCGCAGCAAACAAAGCCTGCTGCAATTGCTCAATCGTCTGGTCAAGGTCAATCAGTCGCTGCACAGCGAGCGTGAACCGGATCGCGATGCGTTTGGCGTGGCGCTGCGCCGGGCCCGTGAAGTGCTGCGTCCTGGCAGTCTGGTGATTGTGATTTGCGATGAACGCGCGCTGTCCGACAGCGCCGAACAGCAACTGAGCCTGCTCTCGCGCCATTGCGATTTGCTGATGCTGCCGCTGTCCGATCCACTGGATCACGCCCTCCCCGCCGCTGGCCTGCTCAGGTTCGCCGAGCGTGGCGCGCAGCTTGAACTCGACACCCTCAACTTCGACCTGCGCCAGACCTACCGCGCCCAGGCCGAAGCACGCATCGCTCGCTGGGAATTGCTCGCGCAAAAGCTGCGGGTATTGCTGATGCCGCTGAGCACGCAAAGTGAAATGGTCGAGCAGATGCGCGAATTCCTCAATCCGCAGCGTCCGGGGAAAGGTCGATGAACGGCCTCGAACAACTGCAACCGCTGATCTCGCCGCCACCGATTGCCTTCTGGCCGCCGGCGCCGGGTTGGTGGCTGCTGCTTCTGTTGTTGCCGCTGCTGGGTTTCGCCGTGTGGAAGCTGCGGCGTTTCATTCCGATGAAAAAACGCCCGATCGTGCGCGCCGAACAACCGCTGGACCCCGTGCGTATCGCCGCGCTCGCCGAACTGGCGCAGATGCCCAAACCCTACGACGGCGCCCCGGCCGGTGCCTGGCTGCAACAACTCAACGGCCTGCTCAAACGGCTGTGCCGCAACCACTACCCCTACAGCCAGAGCCACACCCTCAATGGGCGTAAATGGCTGGCCTTTCTCGACAACCGTTGCCCGGCGGCCGGCCTGACGCGATGGATGGTACTGGTTGAAGGCGCGTACAAACCGGAATGCAAACTCGACGACAAAGCCATCGCTGGCCTGACCCAGGCGGTCGACACGTGGATTCGCAAACATGTTTGAGTTCGCCTGGCCGTGGATCTTTGTGCTGTTGCCGCTGCCGTGGCTGATGCGTCTGGTGCTGCCGGTGGCCGACAGTGGCGAGCCCGCCCTGAAAGTCAGCTTCCTCGCCGATCTGGAAGGCCTCGCCCGCCGTCGCGCCCGCGCCAATCTGCCGGCGTGGCGTCAGCAAGCGCCGTTCATGCTGTTGTGGCTGTTGCTGCTGACCGCCGCCGCCCGCCCGCAATGGCTCGGCGAACCGCTGCCGATTGCTGCCAGCGGGCGTGATCTGCTGGTGGCGGTGGACGTGTCCGGTTCGATGGACTTCCCCGATATGCAATGGCAGGACGAAGAAGTCAGTCGTCTGTCGCTGGTTCAGCATTTGCTCGGCGACTTCCTCGAAAGCCGCGATGGCGACCGGGTCGGCCTGATCCTGTTCGGCAGTCAGGCGTATCTGCAAGCGCCGCTGACCTTTGATCGCCACACCGTACGCGTCTGGCTCGACGAGGCGCGGATCGGCATTGCCGGCAAGAACACTGCGATCGGCGACGCGATCGGTCTGGCGCTTAAACGCCTGCGCCTGCGTCCGGCGCAAAGTCGCGTGCTGATTCTGGTGACTGACGGCGCCAACAATGGCGGCGAAATCAATCCGCTGACGGCGGCAAAACTCGCTGCGAGCGAAGGCGTAAAAATCTACCCGATCGGCATCGGCGCCAATCCTGAAGACAGCGGTTCGACCGGTCTGCTTGGGGTCAACCCGAGTCTGGATCTCGACGAACCAGCGCTCAAAGCCATCGCCGAGGTCACCGGCGGCCAGTATTTCCGAGCCCACGATGGCAAGGAACTGCAAGCCATCAAGGACACCCTCGATCAACTCGAACCGGTGACCCAACAACCGACCCAGGCCCGTCCGGCGCAAGCCTTGTATCACTGGCCTTTGGCGCTGGCGCTGTGGTTGAGCCTGTTGCTGGTCGCCCGTGAATTGTGGCCGGACAACCCGCTGCAACGGCTGTTCAGCAAGGAGCTGTATCTGCAAAGTCCGCTACCTGACTGGCGCGAGCGTCTCAAGCGCCTGCGTCTGCGGAGGCGTCGATGATCGCGCTCTGGCCGCACTGGTTCCGTCCGTGGTGGTTGCTGTTGCTGCCGCTGCTGGGCTGGCTGATCTGGCAACTCTGGCACCGGCAGAAGCGTGCCGGGCGCTGGCAGATGATTCTTCCGCCGGCGTTTCATGCCACCCTGCTCAGCGGCGGTAGCGGTCGCGACAGCAAACTGCCGTGGGTTGCCCTTGGCGTGGCCTGGCTGCTGACGGTTCTGGCGTTGCTCGGGCCTAGCTGGGAACGGGTCGAACAGACCAGCCAGAAGCCCGCCGATCCGTTGGTGGTGGTACTGGAACTGACCCCGGAAATGCTCGCCACCGACTCGCCGCCGACGCGACTGGAACAGGCGCGGCGCAAGCTCTTCGACCTGTTGCAGGCGCGCAGCGATGCGCAGACCGCGATCGTCGTCTACGCCGGCAGCGCGCACACGCTGGTGCCGCTCTCCGATGACCTGGCGACCAGTCGCAATTTGCTTGATGCGCTCAAGCCTTCGTTGATGCCGGAAAGCGGCCATCGCGCCGATCTGGCCGTTGCCAAAGCACTGGCCCTGCTGAAACAGGGCGCGCTCGGTCAGGGGCGAATTCTGCTGATCGGCTCATCATTGAATGAAGAGGAACGCCAGGGTATTCGGCGTGCCCTCAACGGTGAGTCGGCACAACTGCTGATGCTCGGCGTCGGCACCGCCGAAGGTGCGCCGATTGCCCAGGAGGACGGCAGTTTCCTCAAGGACGAACAAGGCGCGATCCGCGTGCCGCAACTCGACAGTCCGGGCCTGAGCGCATTCCTCAACAGTGTTGGCGGCGAATACCATCCTGCACGCCTCGACGAAGCGGATCTTGGCGCGCTCGGCCTGCTCAACGGCCCGCGCAGCTTGCGCGACGACGGCCAGACCGTGCGCCTGGATACCTGGGCCGATCAGGGTTACTGGCTGCTGTTGCCGCTATTGCTGCTCGCCGCTTGCGCCGGGCGCCGTGGCTGGCTGTTCTGCCTGCCGCTGCTGTTTTGCTTGCCGCAGCCCAGCTACGCTTTTGACTTCGAAGACCTGTGGCTGCGTCCCGACCAACAGGGCCTGCATTTGCTCAAGCAAAAGCGCCCGATCGAAGCCGCGCAGCATTTTGACGATCATCAGTGGCAAGGGGTGGCGTTGTACGAGGCCGGCGACTACAGTGGCGCCGCCCAGCGCTTCGCCGAAGGCAGCGATGCTCGCGCCCACTACAATCGTGGCAACGCCCTGGCAAAAAGCGGTGAGCTGGAAGCGGCGATCGACGCCTATGAACAGGCCCTGGAGCTGCAACCGGATTTGCGTCCGGCGCAGACCAACAAGGCGCTGGTGGAAAACCTGCTCAAGCAGAAAAACACACCGCCGCCCGCCGAGCCGGACACCAAACCGAGTGAACAGCAAAGTCTGCCGGGCGACGAACCACCGCCAGCGACCGCACCGCCACCGGCGGTAAAAAGTGAAACCCAGAGCGAGGCGCAACCGAGCGAATCGGCCAGCGAACCGCCACCGACCACGCCGCCGCAGCCAGGCCCCAACGAAGTACCGGGCAGCGACGAAGAAGAACAAACGGACACCGTGCCGACGCTGCGCCCGAGTGAAGACAACCTCGAAGGCGAGCAACGTCAGGCACTGGAACAATGGCTGGGCAAGATCCCCGACGACCCCGGCGAATTGCTCCGACGCAAATTCTGGTACGAACAGCAACAACATCAGGATCAGGAAAACACTCGATGACCCGCTTCACCGCTCTCTTGCTGCCCCTGCTGCTCTGCACGGCCACCGCCCACGCGGCCGAGCTCACAGCCAGTGTGGATCGCAGTCGCCTGAACTCCGGCGAGACGGTCGAACTCACCCTCGAAACCAGCGACGTCACCCAGTTCGGCAAGCCCGATCTGACCGCGCTGGAAGCGTTGTTCGAAGTGCGCGGTACGCGCCAAGTCAACCAGCTCAACACCCTCAACGGTGACAACCGCGCGACCACGCGCTGGATCATCACTCTGCTGCCGAAAGAGAACGGCAGCGTGGTGATCCCGCCGCTGCAACTGGGCGACGCGCAGAGCCAGCCGATCACCGTGCAAGTGGTCGAAAGCGATACCCGCGAGAATAAGAACAGCCTTGATCCGGTGTTCATCGAAGCCAGCCTCGATCAGTCCAGCGTCTATGTGCAGGCGCAGGCGATCCTGACCCTGCGCATCTACCATTCGGTGTCGCTGTACGACGACAGCAGCCTGACGCCGCTGCAAATCGCCGATGCGCGCATCGAACAGCTTGGCGACACGCGTACCTACGAAAAAGACCTCAACGGTGTGCGCCATGGCGTGATCGAAATGCGCTATGCGATCTACCCGCAGCACAGCGGTTTGCTGACCATCGCGCCGCAGACCTTCAGCGCCACACTGGTCGATACGCAGCCGTCTCAGGATGCCAATGCGCAGGGGCCGAAACCGGGCAAACTGATGCGCGTCAGTTCTGCGGAAATCCCCCTGACCGTGAAACCCAAACCCCTGACTTATCCGGTCGACGCGCCATGGCTGCCCGCGCGCAGCCTGAGCCTTAGCGAAAGCTGGAACCCGGAACCGGAACACACTCAGGTTGGCGACTCCCTGACCCGCAGCCTGACATTGAAAGTCGAAGGCCTGGCCGCCTCGCAATTGCCGGCGCTGCCCGCCACCGACGTCAACGGCCTGCGCCGTTACCCCGACCAACCGGTGCTGAGCAACCAGAGCACTGACCGGGGCATTGTCGGCAGCCGCGAAGAACGCGAAGCCCTGGTGCCAAGTCGCAGCGGCGCCATCGACTTGCCGACGGTGGACGTGGTCTGGTGGAACACCTTCGAAGATCACCTTGAACACAGCAGCCTGCCCGCACGCACCCTGCAAGTGGCCAACAACCCGAGCCTGCAAGTCGACACCCCGGCCGGCAACCTGCAAGTGAGCGCCGTCGATAACGACGTGCTGTGGTGGTGGAAACTCAGCACCCTGACCCTCGCCTGCACCACCCTCCTCGGCTTCGGCCTGTGGTGGCGCGCACGCTGGCAACCGGCGGTGCACCGCGCCGCCCAAACCGGCCCGAGCCCGCGCACGTTGATGGATGACATCAAGCGTGCGAGCCAGGCCAATGACCCGCAAGCGACGCGGCAGGCACTGGATGCGTGGGCGCGGCAGCAGCCGGAAACCCTGGCGGACATGGCGGCGCGGTTTGTGCCGCTGTCGGATGCGCTGGATGGGTTGAATGGTGCGCTGTACAGCGAGACGGGCCAGCATTGGCAGGGTGAGGATTTGTGGCGGGCGATTCGCACGATTCCGGCGGCGGAACGGGTGCAGGATCCGGTGGGTGATAGCGGGTTACCGCCGCTTTATCCGAAGTAAAAGCAAAAGATCGCAGCCTCCGGCAGCTCCTACAGAGGGTATGTGTAGGAGTTGCCGAAGGCTGCGATCTTTTGATTTTGCTAAAAATTAAAAAAGGCTAAAGGCAATCGGCGGCACGCAGATTGATGCGCAGGTTTAATGTTCACCAGCCATTTCCAGAGGGCAGACGATTACATCCTTATAAATAGTCCAACCAGTCATTTGAATTACCCGAACGTCCCTTTTCAAAAAAAGCCTGATAGCGTTCTCTGTATTTATCTAGAGAAGCAGCTGCAACATCTATGGAAATATATCCACGTCCTCTCTCCTCAACAGACAGAAACACTGGATCTATTTTGATCGGCGAATCGCCGACCACAACTCCCGACAATTTTGACCTGTGAAATATAAAGCTTTTCCCACCGCCGAGCGGAAGAACCAACTCTGCAACAGCAAATATTATCTCCGGCCTTGAAATCTCATAGCGTTCACCATCCTCATAGTTTTCGGAATAGGCTTCCGGAATAAGGAATAGTTTATGACTTACAATTACCAGCCACCCTTGCAAGTCAACACCAGTGCCAATATTCATTACTACTCCCCCCATCACAATAGCGTCACGTAGCATTACCCAACGCGCTTTGTGTCGTCATTTCAAATGCATGCACAAGAACAAACCTTCAACGCGCCTTTCCGCTCTCCTCCGGGTCAACCAGCGGTGATTCGCACGCAGCGAAAACGATATCAATATAGTGGCACGATGGTAGGCAGTGGGTGTCAGGGGGTCAATTTTTGAAATCGACGCGATCGCGCGCGCCCTCCCCGAAAAGCCCTCCCGCCGCAATAATCTGTAAACTCTCCCCTCTTTCGCCGCCCATCATTTCCTCGCGGCCATCACCTATTTAATTGTTGCGGAGTCCACCTTGCGTCTGTTCCACACCTCCGACTGGCACCTTGGGCAAAACCTGCACGGCCAGGAGCGCGATTTCGAGCATGCGTGCTTCCTCGAATGGCTGCTGCGCCAACTGCAACTGGCGCAGCCGGATGTGCTGCTGATCGCCGGGGACATCTTCGACACCGTCAATCCTCCGGTCAAAGCTCAGGAACGCCTCTACGACTTCATCGTCAGCGCCCACGAGCAGCAGCCGTTGCTGACCATCGTGATGATTGCCGGCAACCACGATTCCGGCTCGCGGATCGAATTGCCCGCGCCGCTGATGCGCCGTTTGCGCACCCATGCGCTGGGGCGGGTGTTGTGGCTGGATGACGGCCAACTGGATGCCGAACGCCTGCTGCTGCCGTTGCCGGATAAAACCGGTGAAGTCGCCGCGTGGTGCCTGGCGCTGCCGTTCCTGCGCCCGGCGGAGGTGACTGGCGCGCATCTGGGTGACAACTATTTGCGTGGCATCGGTCAGGTGCATGAATGGCTGATCGAAGCCGCCAACGCCAAGCGCAAACCCGGTCAGGCGTTGATCGCCATCAGCCACGCGCACATGGCTGGCGGCTCGGTGTCGGAAGACTCCGAGCGCAGCCTGATCATCGGCAACGCCGAAGCCCTGCCGGCCAGCCTGTTCGGGCCGAGTATCAGCTACGTCGCCCTCGGCCATTTGCACAAGCCGCAGAAGGTCAACGGTGAAGAACGCATTCGCTACAGCGGCTCGCCGATTCCGTTGTCGTTCTCGGAGATCAGCTATCAGCACCAGATCCTCGACGTCACCCTCGACGGCGAAACCCTGGTCAGCGTCGAGCCGAAACTGATCCCGCGCTCGGTCAATCTGCAACGCATCGGCCCGGCACCGCTGGCCGAAATCCTGCTGCAACTGGCCGACCTACCGAACATCGACTTGCTCGCCGAAACCCAACGCCAGCCGTGGCTGGAAGTGCGCGTCACCCTCGACGAGCCGCAACCGGATCTGCGCCATCAAGTCGAAAGCGCGCTGCAAGGCAAAGCCGTACGCCTGGTGCGCATCGCCGCCGAATACGCCGGCAACCGTGGTGTTGATGGCTCGGAGGACGGCAGCGCACTGATCGAACTCGACCAACTCACCCCGCAAGAACTGTTCAGCCGCGCTTGGCTCGACAACTACGGCAACGAGGTCGATGAGCAGACGCTGAAGGACTTCGCCGAACTGCTGCAGGACGTGCAACTGGAGGGTGAGCAGCCATGAAGATTCTCGCCATTCGCTTGAAAAACCTCGCCTCGCTGGCCGGGCCGTTCGAGATCGATTTCACCGCTGAACCGCTGGCCAGCGCCGGTTTGTTTGCGATCACCGGCCCGACCGGTGCTGGTAAAAGTACTTTGCTCGACGCCTTGTGCCTGGCGTTGTTTGGCGCGGTGCCGCGTCTGAACAACACTGGCCGTGACGCCAAAGTCCCCGATGCCGACGGCGAAATTGCCACCGGCGACCCGCGCACCTTGCTGCGTCGCGGTACCGGCGAAGGTTATGCCGAAGTGGATTTCGTCGGTGTCGATGGCCGTCGCTATCGGGCACGTTGGGAAGCTAACCGTGCGCGCGAGAAGGCCGGCGGCAAGTTGCAGGCCAGCCGGCAGAGCCTGCGCGACATCGATCAGGATCAACTGCTCGCCAGCCAGAAAGGTGAATACAAAACTCAGCTGGAAGCTGCGCTCGGCCTGAACTTCGAACAGTTCACCCGTGCCGTGCTGTTGGCCCAGAGCGAGTTCAGCGCGTTCCTGAAAGCCGACGACAACGACCGCAGCGAACTGCTGGAAAAACTCACCGACACCGCGCTGTACACCCGCCTCGGCCGCCGCGCCTTCGACAAGACCAAAGAGGCCCGCGAAGCACACAAGCTGTTGCAGGATCAGGCCACCGGCGTGACCCCGTTGGCGCCCGAAGCGCGGGCCGAGTTGGATGAGCGCTTCAATGCCGCGCAACAGCAAATGAAGTTGCAGCAGGCGCAGCTCAAGCAGCTTGAGCAACAGCACGGCTGGCTCAAGGATTTACGTGTGTTGCAGGACGCGCAGCAAGCCGCCGCTGAGCAACTGCACAGTGCCCAGCAGCAAGCGGAAGGTCTGGCCGGCGAACGGGTGAAACTGACGCGCCTGGAGCAACTCGGACCGCAACGGCATCAGTTCGCGCGCAAAAGCGAACTCGATGCGCTGTTGGCGCCGTTAGCCGCACAAATCGCCGCGCATACCCGGCAACATGCCGAACTGACTGAGCGCCAGACGCAGCTGGAACAAAACCTCGAGGCGGCGAAAGTCGCCCTGAGCGACGCGCAACAACGGCAAAGCGAAAACGCACCGCTGTTGCGTCAGGCCTTTGAAGAACAAAGCACCCTCGCCCGCTTGGCCAAGGATGTCGCGCAAAGCACCGAAGCCAAGCTCAATGCGCAGCAGGCTTGCACCGAGGGCCAGAATGCCATTCAAGCCTTGCAGGAAAAACAGACTCAGGTCGCCGAGCGCCTGCAGCGCATCGCCGCCGAACTTGAGCAAAGCGCTCATCTGGCGCCGCTGAGTGACGCGTGGAATGCCTACCGCGATCGCCTGCAACAGCTGATGCTGATCGGCAATCGCTTGAACAAGGGCCAAGCGGAACTGGCGAGCCTCGAAGAAAACGCCACCCGCAGCGCCGCAGAGCTGACCACGCAGAAACAGCAACTTGAAGTGCTGTTCAAGGAGGCCGGCGCCGAACCTGATGCCGTCGCCGAACAGATCGGCCTCCTTGGCACGCTGTTGCAGGACAACCGCAAGCAATTGCGCGCTTTCGAAGACCTGTCACGCCTATGGGCCACACAACAGGATCTCGACAAACGCAACAGTGAGCTGCAACAACGTCAGCTCAGCGCCCAGCAGGAACGCGAGCGGCTGACGCAGGATGGCGTGAAAACCAAAGCCGAGCTGACCGTCGCCGAGCAAACCCTTAACGTCACCCGCGAACTGCTTGAACGCCAGCGGCTGGCGCGCAGTGCCAGTGTCGAAGAATTGCGCGCGCAGTTGCAGGACGATCAGCCGTGCCCGGTCTGCGGCAGCAACGAGCATCCCTATCATCAGCCCGAAGCGCTGCTGCAAAGTCTTGGCCGTCATGATGAAAGCGAGCAGGCCAATGCCCAGAAAGTCGTCGATCAGCTCAAGGAAAAACTCACTGAACTGCGCGCCGAAGTCGTTGGCGTCATTGCTCAGCAGAAAGAATTGCTGCAACAGCAGGAACAACTGGTCAGCCAGCAGCAAGCCTTGGCGCCAAGCCTCGACGCGCATCCGCTGGCCGCGCAGTTGTTCAATCAGGACGCCGACAAGCGCGATGCCTGGCTCGCCCGACAAAACGAGCAACTGAACCAGAGCATCACTCAGGACGAACAACGCCAGAGCGCCCTGCTCACCCTGCAACAGGACGCCGCGCGGCTGACCCAGCAATTGCGCCAGGCCGAAACTGCGCACCAGCAAGCGGCGCAGCACCTGAGCAACCAGCAGCGCGAGCTGAGCAGCGACCGTCAGCGCCTCGACGAAGAACTCAGCGCGTTCGGCAATCTGCTGCCAGCCGACACCTTGGAAGCCTTGCGCCAGGAGCCGGCGGCGACCTTCATGCAACTTGACCGGCAGATCGCCGAGCGCCTGGCGCAGGTCGAGCAGCAGAAAGAAGAACTGGCCGAGCAGCAACAGCGGCAACAGACGCTGGAGAAAGAACAGGATCGCCAGCAGACCCGTGCACAACAGTTGCTCAGCGCCGAACAGCAATTCACTGCGCTGACCGAACAACAGCAAGCCTGCCAGCAGAAAGTCGCGCAATTGCTCGGCGAGCACAGCAGCGCCGAGCACTGGCAGCAGCAGCTTGAGCAAGCGGTCGAACAGGCGCGCAACAGCGAAACCGGCACCGCGCAGGAACTGCAAAACCTGCGCACGCAACTTGTGCAGATCGCCGCCGAACTCAAGGCGCAGCAGGAACGTTTGCAGGCGCTGCAAAGCGAAGAGCAGGATCTGGCCGGCAAGATTGCCGACTGGCGCGCCCGCCATCCGGAGCTGGATGACGGTGGCCTCGAAGATCTGTTACGGGTCGATGACGCGCAAGTCGCCGAACTGCGCCAGCGCTTGCAGCACAACGAAAAAGCCATCGAACAGGCCAAGGTGTTGCTGCAGGAACGTGACCAGCGTCTGCTCGATCATCAGGCCCAGCACAACGGCAACCTCGATGCCGAACAACTGGCCAGCGCCCTCACCGACCTGCAAAACCAGTTCACCGTCAGCGAGCAACAGTGCGCCGAACTGCGTGCCGAACAGGTCGAAGACCAGCGCCGGCAGAACGCCAATCAGGCGCTGGCACAGCAGATCGCCTCGGCCTATGCCGAATATCAGCGCTGGGCGCGATTGAGTGCCTTGATCGGTTCGGCGACCGGCGACACCTTCCGCAAGATCGCCCAGGCCTACAACCTCGATTTGCTCGTGCATCACGCCAACGTGCAACTGCGCCAACTGGTCAAACGCTATCGCTTGAAACGCGGCGGTAGCATGCTCGGCCTGCTGGTGATGGACACGGAAATGGGCGATGAGCTGCGCTCGGTGCATTCGTTGTCCGGCGGCGAGACGTTCCTGGTGTCGCTGGCGCTGGCGCTGGGTCTGGCATCGATGGCGTCGAGCACGCTGAAAATCGAATCGCTGTTTATCGATGAAGGCTTTGGCAGCCTCGATCCTGAGTCGTTGCAACTGGCGATGGATGCGCTCGATGGGTTGCAGGCGCAGGGCCGCAAGGTCGCGGTGATTTCCCACGTGCAGGAAATGCACGAGCGGATCCCGGTGCAGATTCAGGTGCAGCGTCAGGGCAACGGGTTGAGCACCCTGGAGGTGAAATGAACACGCTGTATTCCTTCCGCCGCTGCCCGTACGCGATGCGGGCGCGGATGGCGTTGCGCTATTCGGGTGTGCCGGTGGACATCATCGAAGTCAGCCTCAAGGCCAAACCGGCCGAGATGCTGGCGATCTCGCCCAAGGGCACAGTACCCGTGCTGGATGCCGGTGGCCGAGTGATCGACGAGAGTCTGGAGATCATGCGCTGGGCGTTGGCGCAGAATGATCCGCAAGATTGGCTGCTGGATGACGACTCACGGATTGCTGAATTGATCGACGCGAATGATCAGGGGTTCAAGCTGCACTTGAATCGCTACAAATACGCCGAGCGCTACCCGGAGCAGCCGATGGAAGTTTATCGGGCTGAGGGGGCGTTGTTCTTGCAGAGGCTGAATGAGCTGCTGACCGATCGTCAGTACTTGCTGGCCGATCATGCCAGCCTGGCGGATATCGCCCTGCTGCCGTTCGTGCGGCAGTTTGCGCATGTTGATCGTGAGTGGTTTGCGCAGACGCCTTATGTTCGGTTGCAGGCCTGGTTGCAGCGCTTCCTCGAATCCGAGCTCTTCACTTCGATCATGAAGAAATAACCCTTACCTTCCTGCTTTGATCGTTCCCACGCTCTGCGTGGGAACGATCAGTCAGGCCAGCGCGTTGCACATGCCGAGGGCCATGCAATCTATCTCGAATGGCCCGAGAAAGTCGGCCGAGACTTTCACCGGCGGATTGCCGGCCATCAGCCCCAAGGTATTCGCCCGTTCGATGTTGTGCGCGATATTGTGATTGGCCTCTATGGCTCTGGCCAATGCGCCCACCGAGCCCTGGCCGATGCCCAATAATGAAGCGCCGTTGGTGAAAAACGCCAAACCGGCGACTACCCAAAGTCTGTAGCCTTTCATGCTCCGCCGACTCCCGCGAGTTCGGCCCGGTCGACCATTACGCTTTGCGAGCGCAGTTCGAACTGGACGCCGGGGTGGGCGACTTGAATCGGTGCGTCGAAGCTGTGTTCCATCTGCGAGGCGATGCTGACGACCAGTACCACGGCCAGGTAAAGACCGATGGCCAGATAGGCGCCGCGTTTGGCTGAATGAAGGATTGCGCTGGCCATGGTGTTCTCCCGTGGGCATGTTTCGATGCCCACAGAATCGATCAAAAAAGCCGTGGCAACCACTCAGGGTTTTCCATAGTAAACATCAGCTTCGTTGATTATTTAGCCAGTCTATGGACGTGTTGCACATTCGCTATGGCACCGAGATTTTTTGCCCACGCAGGCGTGTAGGAGCTGCCGAAGGCTGCGATCTTTTGACGTTGAAGATCAAAAGATCGCAGCCTTCGGCAGCTCCTACAGGGAGTTGTTCGAAGCGGGCATTTCAGTGTTGGGCTTTGTGATCCAGGGCGGCGTAGAAGTTGGCGCTCTGTTGCAGGTATTTCTGGGTGTAGCTCTGGGTGTGGGATTTTTTGCTGTTGATTTCAACGTTGGCACTGGCTGGCAGCACAACGGTGGCAGAGATGGCGGAAGCGGCAATCACGGAGAAGAGATTGAAGTTCATGGCGGTAACCCTCGTGTTCGGTTGGCTTGTTTGCCCGGTTGGGCCGTGAAGCAAACTTAACGCTCGAGGGTTGATCGCTTGAAATGCTTTGTAGCATTACCGGATATCAGTGCGATTAATACAAAGAGACAGGCCCCGTAAACCGAGGCCTGTGGCTTATTGTCGCACTAGAAACTTGAGGTCGCTCGGCGCGTCCATCGGCAGTTTTTGCACGGTTTTGCCGAGCAGACCGGTTTTGCCATCGCGCTCGACGACGACAATCTGGTTGCTCTTCTGGTTGGCGATCAGCAGGAATTTGCCACTCGGGTCGAGGCTGAACTCGCGCGGGTGATCACCGTCCACCGAGCGTTTTTGCAGTTCTTTGAGCTGACCACTCGCCGGATCAATCGCAAAGACCACCAGTTGATTGGCGGTGCCACGGTTGCTGACGTAGAGGAACTTGCCATCCGCCGAAGCGTGCAGCGCCGCCGCAGCCTTGTCCGAAGTCGGCTGGCCAGCCGCCAGATCGACCAGTTGCGTCTGGGTCAGCACGCCGTCGTGGTAATCGAACACCGCGACCTGCGCGCTCATTTCCATGGTCAGCCAGGCGTGTTTGCCGTCAGCACTGAACAGCAAGTGACGCGGGCCGCTGCCGGCAGGCAACGGCACAGAAGCGGTTTTCGCTGGGGTCAGCGGCAGCTCTGGGTTGGCCTTCGGATCGAACTGGTAAATGAACACCTTGTCCGCGCCCAGATCATTGGAGAACACGTAGCGGCCATCCGGTGAAGAAACCGTCGAGTGCACGTGGTTCGAAGCCTGGCGCTCAGGATTGACCCGGCTCGCCGGGTGCGCGCTCATCTGCACCACCGGTTTGAGTTTGCCATCAGCACCGACCGGCAATACCGCCAGCGTTCCACCCGGGTCTTCCACCACCGAGTAGTTGCTGACGAACAGATGGCTGGCATCGCCGCTGAGGCTGGAATGAGTCGGCTCGTTGCCCAGGCTCTGCACTTGATTGATCAGGCTCAGGGCGTGGGTCTTGGGGTCGATCGAATAGCTGCTGACGCGACCGACCGGGTCTTTCTGGCCCGGGCCGTTTTCGTTGACCACGAACAGGCGCTGCTGGTCTTTGGACAGGGTCAGCCACGACGGATTTTCGCTCTTCACCACTTGCAGCGGTTTGGCGTCGATCTGGCCGGTGGCGCTGTCGAAGTTCATGCGATAGATGCCCTGACTGGTGCCAGCGGTGTAGGAGCCGACCAGCAACTGGAAAGTCTCAGCACTGGCCGTGGACAAGCCCATGGCGCCGACGCTCCCGGCCATCAACAGCGGCCAGAATTTACGCATTTTCATTGATTGTCATCCTCGTCGTCGCTGCTGCTGACTACGTCGCCATGACAAACCAGGCGGTGTTCGCCGATCGCTTTGGTTTCATTGAAATAGCCCACGATCAACCAGCTCTGTAAAGAGTCGTCGAAGGTTGCAGCGGCAACCTGCGCCGGCGTGAATTCCCAATGCTTGGCCGTATGACCATCGATGCATTCGATGTGCAGGTTGTCGTCTTCGTCGAGGGCGAATTCGAAGGCATGCAGGCCGTCGATTTCCACCATACCGCAGTGTTCGAGGGCGTTGAGAAGGGTTTGGGCAGTCATGGCAAACAGTCTTTCTAGGGGGGAAAGGGCCAATGATAGCTCATGGCGCTCCACTCCCGAGTAGGAGCTGCCGAAGGCTGCGATCTTTTGATTTTGTTTTTTTAGATCAAGATCAAAAGATCGCAGCCTTCGGCAGCTCCTACAGGGGTACCGTGTCAGAGGGCTTCGCGGCTAGGCTTGCCATCAACGAGGCGCTGGATACGCAACGGGTTGGCGTTTTTCAGCGGTTCCGGCAGCAAGCTGTCCGGGTAGTTCTGGAAGCACACCGGACGCAGGAAACGGTCGATGGCCAGCGTGCCCACTGAAGTGCCACGGGCATCGGACGTCGCCGGATACGGCCCGCCGTGCACCATCGAATCACACACTTCGACACCGGTCGGATAACCGTTAAGCAGAATCCGCCCGACCTTCTGTTCCAGCAGCGGTGTAAGTTCAGCAAACTGTTCAAAGTCCGCCAGCTCACCAATGATCGTCGCGGTCAGTTGCCCGTGCAGGCCATGCAGCGCGGCGCTGAGTTGCGCCTTGTCCGCCACTTCGACAATCACCGTGGTCGGGCCGAACACTTCTTCCTGCAACACTTCATCGCCATCGATCAACAGGCTCGCATCCGCCTTGAACAGTTGCGGTTGCGCCTGATTGCCCTGCTGCGGATTACCCGCCAGATGCTCGATGCCGGGATGCGCCAACAACTTCTGCAAGCCTTTGCCGTAGCCGCCGAGGGTGCCGGCATTGAGCATGGTTTGCGCAGGTTGATCGCCGATCAAACCGGCGACTTGTTGCACGAACGCCGTGAATTGTGGCGAACGGATGCCGATCACCAGACCGGGATTGGTACAGAACTGACCGCAGCCCTGCACCACCGAAGCGGTCAGGTCACGAGCAACGGTTTCCGAGCGTTCGGCGAGGGCCTGTGGCAGAACGATCACCGGGTTGATGCTCGACATCTCGGCGAACACCGGGATCGGTTGCGGGCGTGCAGCGGCCATGTCGCACAACGCCCGTCCGCCTCTGAGCGAACCGGTGAAACCGACCGCCTGAATCGCCGGGTGCTTGACCAGCCATTCACCGACGCCACCGCCGTAGATCATGTTGAACACGCCGGCCGGCATCGCAGTTTTTTCCGCTGCACGGATCAGCGCATCGGCGACCAACTCAGCGGTGGCCATGTGGCCGCTGTGAGCCTTGAACACCACCGGGCAACCGGCGGCGAGTGCCGAAGCGGTGTCGCCGCCAGCGGTGGAGAACGCCAACGGGAAGTTGCTTGCACCAAACACCGCTACCGGGCCGAGGCCAATACGGTATTGGCGCAGATCCGGACGCGGCAATGGCTGGCGATCCGGCAGTGGCAGATCAATGCGCGCACCGTAGAAATCACCCCGGCGCAGGACTTTGGCGAACAGACGCATCTGCCCGCTGGTGCGTCCGCGCTCACCTTGAATGCGTCCGGCGGGCAACGCCGTTTCGCGGCAGACCACGGCGACGAAATCATCGCCGAGCGCGTCCAGTTCATCGGCAATTGCGTCGAGAAATTGCGCGCGGCGTTCGGCGCTGAGGCTACGGTAAGCCGGGTACGCAGCAGCGGCAGCTTTGGCAGCGGCGTCGACTTCTTCAACCGTGGCTTGAATGAAATCGTGCGGCAATTGTTCGCCCGTCGTTGCATCGACGGATTGCAGTTTGACGTCGCCAGCAGCGCTGCGCTGACCGCCAATGTAGTTGTGACCGAGAATCTGAGTCATGGGATCTCCTTAAAGAGTGCCGATGCTGTCCGGCGCAAAAGCGGCGGTGATCGGCACGATGCCGTTGACCAGCGGGGCGCCGAATTCGGCCTGGCTGATTTCGAACAGGTCGCCCGGTTGCGTGCGGATGCCATCGGCGAACGACAGGGTCGCGGTGCCGAAGAAATGAATGTGCACGTCGCCCGGACGCAGGAACTGACGATATTTGAAGTGGTGGTATTCGAGGTTGGCGAGGCTGTGGCACATGTTCGCCTCGCCACTGAGAAACTCGTTTTGCCAGAGCACTTCGCCGTTACGCAGGATGCGACTGGTGCCTGCCAGATGTTGAGGCAGTTCCCCGGTGCGAAGTTCCGGGCCATAACTGCAACTGCGCAGTTTCGAGTGCGCGAGGTACAGGTAATTCTTGCGCTCCATGACATGGTCGGAGAACTCGTTACCCACCGCAAAACCGAGACGGTAAGGCTTGCCGTCGTGGCCGATCACATAGAGGCCGGCCATCTCCGGTTCTTCGCCGGCGTCTTCGGCAAACGGTGGCAGCGGGAACGGCTGACCGGGGCGCACAACGATGCTGCCATCGCCCTTGTAGAACCACTCCGGTTGCACACCGGCCTGCCCCGCCGCCGGCTTGCCGCCCTCCACGCCCCATTTGAAAATGCGCATGGTGTCGGTCATCGCCGCTTCATCGCCAGCCTGCTGGTGCATCTTGTCCCGCGCCGAAGCGCTGCCCAGGTGAGTCAGGCCGGTGCCGCTGACCAGCATGTGCGCCGGGTCCGGGTGGTCGAGGGGCGGCAGGATGCGCAGTTGCGACAGTAGCTCGGCATAGTCGTGGCTGCCGCCGAGGCCGAGGGTTTGCACGTGCTGCTCAAGGGAGTGGCCGGACTCGATGGCGGCCAGCGCCAGATCACGCACGCTGCGGGCGTCCTGCACCTCGCGCACCAGATCGTTGTCGACCACGCCGACGCGGCGCTCGCCGTTGCTTAATTCGAATTGAACCAGATGCATATGTCCTCTCCTGTCTACAAAACTTCGAAACACTGCAAAACCCTGTGGGAGCTGGCTTGCCAGCGAAAGCAATCTGTCTGACACATCTATGTTGGATGTGCCCCCGTCATCGCTGGCAAGCCAGCTCCCACAGGTTTAGTGGTGATTGGTGGTTGGGTTTCAGGTGCGCGTTGCGCCTCGGGCGCTGGCGGCGAATTGGTCAACCGGCAGGACGTGTTTGCGCTCAAGTACGCGATAGACAACGCCGGTCAGGATCAAGCCAAACACCATCACACCCGAGAGGAAGTACAACCCGGAAGCCAGATTGCCGGTGTACTCCTTCAACGCCCCAATCACGAACGGCCCGATATACCCGCCCAGATTGCCCACCGAGTTGATCAACGCGATCCCCGCCGCCGCACTCGCGCCAGCAAAGAACCGTCCCGGCAAGGTCCAGAACACCGCCGTGCAGGAAAACAGCGCGAACGCCACCAGACACAGCGCCGCCAGTTGCGCCACCGGCAACGACAGCCAGGCACTGAGAAACAGGCCAATCGCGCCCAGCACATAAAGAACAGCCAGGTGCCCGTAACGATCATTCAACCGGTCGGAACTGCGCGGCACGATCAGCAAACCGATGATCCCGAAGATGTACGGCACCGATGACACGAAACCGGTGACCAGATCACTGCCGCCAAACTGCTTGATCAGCGTCGGCAGCCACAGACCGAGGCCGTAAATACTCAACGTCACCGGCAGATAGAACAGCGCCAGCAGCAACACGCGTTTGTCTTTCAGCGCATGCAACGGGTTGCCGTGACGGGTTTGGCCGTATGCCTGCAGATCCTTTTTCAGCTCGCCGGTCAGCCAGTCTTTCTCTGCCTGATCCATCCATTTCACTTGCTGTGGGCCGTCCGGCAACCAGCGCAGCACCGGCCAGGTCAGCAGGATCGCCGGAGTGCCAATGACGATGAACAGCCACTGCCAGCCGTGCAGGCCAAGGACGCCGTCCATGCCGAGCAAGCCGCCGGACACCGGGCCGGTGATCATCATGGCGATGGGTTGCGAAAGGATGAACAGGCCGAGGATCTTGCCGCGATGGCGCACCGGGAACCATTGGGTGATGTAGTAGAGAACGCCGGGAAAGAACCCCGCCTCGGCCGCGCCGAGCAGAAAGCGCATCACGTAGAAACTGTGCGGGCCCTGGACGAAGGCCATGCCGATGGTGATCGCGCCCCAGGTAATCATGATCCGCGCAAACCAGCGTCGCGCGCCGAAGCGTTCGAGCATCAGGTTGCTGGGGATTTCGAAAAGGAAGTAACCAATGAAGAACAGCCCGGCACCGAGGCCGTAGGCGGCATCACCGATGCCGATGTCGGCGCCCATGTGCAGCTTGGCGAAGCCGACGGCGGAGCGATCCACGTAGGCGATCAGGTACAGCAGGATCAGGAAGGGAATCAGTTTCAGCGTAATGCGCCGGATTAGCCGCAGTTCCTGGCTCATGAGATCGGTCTCCGATTGTTGTTTTTATAGAACCTCGGGGGACGCCTCTCACGGTTAACCGTCAGGGCCATCCCTCCGTCGAAAACGACTATATAGTAATACTAATTCACCAACAACACTTCCAAACCTAGGATTTTGCGCTTAGATTAAGCCGTAGCTGGAACACTATAGTCATACAATAAGAGAATCGATCATGTCTGATAAGAAACCCACCCTGCGCTCCGCCCAATGGTTTGGCACGGCCGACAAGAACGGCTTCATGTACCGCAGCTGGATGAAGAATCAGGGCATCGCCGACCACCAGTTCCATGGCAAGCCGATCATCGGCATCTGCAATACCTGGTCGGAACTGACCCCGTGCAACGCGCATTTCCGCCAGATCGCGGAGCACGTCAAACGCGGGGTGATCGAGGCCGGTGGTTTTCCGGTGGAATTCCCGGTGTTCTCCAACGGCGAATCGAACCTGCGCCCGACCGCCATGCTCACCCGCAACCTGGCGAGCATGGACGTCGAAGAAGCGATTCGCGGCAACCCGATTGACGGCGTGGTGCTGCTGACCGGTTGTGACAAAACCACCCCGGCACTGTTGATGGGCGCAGCCAGTTGCGATGTGCCTGCGATCGTCGTCACTGGCGGGCCGATGCTCAACGGCAAGCACAAGGGCAAGGACATCGGTTCCGGCACCGTGGTCTGGCAGCTCAGTGAACAGGTCAAGGCTGGCACCATCACCATTGACGATTTCCTCGCGGCCGAGGGCGGCATGTCGCGTTCGGCGGGCACCTGCAACACCATGGGCACGGCATCGACCATGGCCTGCATGGCGGAAGCACTGGGCACTTCCCTGCCGCACAACGCGGCGATTCCGGCAGTGGATGCGCGGCGTTATGTACTGGCGCACATGTCCGGCATGCGTGCGGTGGAGATGGTTCGCGAGGATTTGAAACTGTCGAAGATTCTGACCAAGGAAGCCTTCGAAAACGCTATTCGTGTAAACGCTGCCATCGGCGGTTCGACCAACGCGGTGATCCACTTGAAAGCCATCGCCGGGCGCATCGGCGTCGAGCTGGATCTGGATGACTGGACCCGTATCGGCCGTGGCATGCCGACCATCGTCGACCTGCAACCGTCGGGGCGCTTCCTGATGGAAGAGTTCTATTACGCCGGTGGTTTGCCAGCAGTGTTGCGCCGCCTCGGTGAAGCCAATCTGATTCCAAATCCGAATGCACTGACGGTCAACGGCAAGTCGATCGGCGAGAACACCAAGGACGCGCCGATCTATGGCGAAGACGAAGTGATCCGCACCCTCGACAATCCGATTCGCGCGGATGGCGGCATCTGTGTGCTGCGTGGCAACCTGGCGCCACTGGGGGCGGTGCTCAAGCCGTCCGCCGCAACCCCGGAACTGATGCAGCATCGCGGCCGCGCCGTGGTGTTCGAGAACTTCGACATGTACAAGGCGCGGATCAACGATCCGGAACTGGATGTCGATAAGGATTCGATTCTGGTGATGAAGAACTGCGGGCCGAAGGGTTATCCGGGCATGGCCGAAGTCGGCAACATGGGCTTACCGGCCAAGCTGTTGGCCCAGGGTGTGACCGACATGGTGCGCATCTCTGATGCACGGATGAGCGGCACCGCCTACGGCACGGTGGTTTTGCATGTGGCACCGGAAGCGGCGGCCGGCGGGCCTTTGGCGACCGTGAAGGAAGGCGACTGGATCGAGCTGGATTGCGCCACCGGGCGTTTGCACCTGGACATTCCGGATGCTGAACTGGCAGCACGCATGGCCGACCTGCAGCCACCGCAGCAATTGTTGGTGGGCGGTTATCGTCAGTTGTACATCGACCATGTGTTGCAGGCGGATCAGGGTTGTGACTTTGATTTCCTCGTCGGCTGCCGAGGCGCTGAAGTGCCGCGCCACTCCCACTAACAGCGCAATTCTCCTGTGGGAGCGAGCCTGCTCGCGAAGAGGGAGTGTCAGTCGACATCTATTTGACTGATATGCCGCCTTCGCGAGCAGGCTCGCTCCCACATTTGGCTTGTGTGTCTGCCTCAAGATTGTGCCGTGCCTGCTATGATGCGCGGCATCTCCATCGCTCAGGATCGCGCCGCCCCCCATGGATTACCGCAAACCCTCCGACCGTAAAAGCATGCACTCGCGCATCGTCCAGGAACTGGGCATGCAGATCGTCTCCGGACGCTTTTTGCCCGACGACAAACTGCCCGCCGAAGCCCTGCTCTGCGAGGAGTACGCGGTCAGCCGGCCGGTGTTGCGTGAAGCCACTCGGGTACTGGTGGCCAAAGGGCTGGTGTATTCCAAACCCCGCGTCGGCACCGTCGTCAAAGCACGCCGTGAATGGCACATGCTCGACCCCGACGTCCTGCACTGGCTGATGCAAAGCAGCCCGCAGAATGAATTCTTCAATGTGCTGACCAGCGTGCGCAGCATCATCGAACCAGCCGCTGCTGCCCTCGCCGCTCAACATGCGACCGAGGCTGATATTGCGGCGATTGGTGAAGCGTATCAGCGCATGGAAGCCGCGCCGACGCCGGAGGCGTTGTTGCAGCCGGATCTGGATTTCCATAGCCGGATTGCCGATGCGACGCACAATGATTTGCTGGCGAATCTGTGCAACATGTTGTCGGTGGCGATTGCCGAGGCGTTGAAGCATTCGAATCAGCGGCCAAATCTGCATGAGTTGGCGTTGCCTCGGCATAAGGCGATTCTGACTGCCATCGAAAATCGTGATGCCCTTGGGGCTCGCCATGCGACGCTCGTGCAGCTGGATGATGCGCGCAGTGCTTTGAGTGTTGTGCTTGGCGCTGAACTGACTTAAGGCTTGAGACTGCTTGCCCTCACCCTAACCCTCTCCCAGAGGTAGAGGGGACCGATTGGGGGATATTCAAGAACTACGCCGACTTGAAAGATCTGCTGTGAATCCATAATCGACTCGGGATCTCAAGTCGAACAATCTGCTGTGAATCCATAATCGACTCGGTATCTCAAGTCGAACGATCTGCTGTGAATCCATAATCGACTCGGTATCTCAAGTCGAACGATCTGCTGTGAATCCATAATCGACTCGGTATCTCAAGTCGAACGATCTGCTGTGAATCCATAATCGACTCGGTGTTTCAGGTCGATGGATCAAGCCGCACACCTCGGTCAGTCCCCTCTCCCTCTGGGAGAGGGTTAGGGTGAGGGGCTCTTGATCTTGAGCCACAAAAAAAGCCGCAACCCCTCAAGGTTGCGGCTTTGTCGTTTCAGCCCTTCAGATCAATGCGCAAACAACGAATTGCCCTTCTGCCCCGCCAGTTTCTCCGGTTTGATCAGGAACTTCGCCAGGGCTGGCAGCAGCCACAGCGCACCGAACATGTTCCACAGGAGCATGAAGGTCAGCATCAGGCCCATGTCGGCCTGGAACTTGATCGCCGAGAAGATCCAGGTGCACACGCCGATCGCCAGGCACAGACCGGTGAACAGCACCGCTTTACCGGTGGACTTCAGGGTCTGGTAATAGGCTTCCTGCAACGGCAGGCCGGCGCGCAGGAAACTCTCCAGGCGGCTGTAGATGTAGATGCCGTAGTCGACACCAATCCCCACACCCAGCGCCACCACCGGCAAGGTCGCGACTTTCACGCCGATGCCCATGAACGCCATCAGCGCGTTGCCGAGTACCGAGGTCAGCACCAGCGGCAGGACGATGCACAGGGTCGCTGCCCACGAACGGAAGGTGATCATGCACATCACCGCCACGCAGATGTACACCAGAATCAGGATGGTCAGCTCAGCCTGTTTGATGACTTCGTTGGTGGCCGCTTCGATGCCGGCGTTACCGGCGGCGAGGATGAATTCCAGACCGTCCTTGTTGTTGTCCTTGGCGAACTCCTGCACCGCTTGCACCGCACGATCAAGTGTTTCAGCCTTGTGATCGTTGAGGAACACCAGCACCGGCGCGAGCGAGCAACTGTTGTTGTACAGACCGTCGGCGCGGGCAATCGAGTTGTTCAGCACGTCCGGGTTGCGCGACAGGGTTTCCCATTTCAGGTTGCCCTCGTTCATGCCCTTGATCATCTGCTTGGACACGGTCACCAGCGAGATCGCCGACTGCACGCCTTCGGTGTTCTGCATCTTCCACATCAACTGGTCGATCGGCGCCATGGCTTCATAACGCGAGCAACCTTCAGCCTTGGTCTTGACCATCACCACCAGTACGTCAGAGCTGGTGGAGTAGTTGCTGATGATGAAGTTGTTGTCCTTGTTGTAGCGCGAGTCCGGACGCAGCTCCGGCGCGCCCTGGTCGAGATCGCCGATTTTCAGGTTCTGGCTGTACCAGAGGCCGCCGCCGAAGGCGATCAGCGCCAGTACTACCGAGATGCGTGCGACTTTCGGGTTGGCGAAGTTCGACAGCAGGCGCCAGAACGGGTGCTCGCGGTTAGCGTCCTTCTTGCTCTTGGCAATCGCGCGCTTGCTGATGCCGACATAGGAAATCGCCACCGGCAGCAGGATCAGGTTGGTGAACACGATCACCGCCACGCCGATCGACGCGCCGATCGCCAGTTCACGGATCACGCCGATGTCGATGATCAGCAGCGTGATGAAGCCCACCGCATCCGCCAGAATCGCGATCATCCCCGGCAGGAACAGTTGCCGGAAGGTGCGCCGCGCGGCGGTCAGGGCGTTGTCGGCCTCGCTGGATTGCAGGGCGATGCCGTTGATCTTCTGCACGCCGTGGGAAATGCCGATGGCGAAGATCAGGAACGGCACCAGCATCGAATACGGATCAAGCCCGAAGCCAAAGAAGTGCATCAGACCAAGCTGCCAGACCACCGCCACCAGCGTCGTGCTCAACACCGCGATGGTGCTGCGTACGCAGTTGGTGAACCACAACAGAAGGATCAGGGTGATGACGAAAGCGATGCCGAAGAACAACACCACCATCACCAGACCATCGATCAGGTCGCCGACCTTCTTGGCGAAACCGACGATGTGGATCTTGACGTTGGGGTTCTGCGCTTCGAACTTGTTGCGGATCTTGTCTTCGAGTTCATGGGAGAACTTGCGGTAGTCCAGCGCGAGCAACTTGCCCTGGTCTTCCGGGTCCGGATAGGACTCCAGCAGCGGGATGTCGACGATGCTCGACTTGAAGTCGTTGGCCACCAGACGCCCGACCTGACCGGACTTGAGCACGTTGTTGCGCAGCAGGTCGAGGCTGTCCTGCGAGCCGTTGTAGCTCTGCGGGATCACTTCACCGCCGGCAAAACCCTCTTCGGTCACTTCGGTCCAGCGTACGCTCGGGCTCCACAGCGACTTCAGGCCGGAGCGGTCAACACCGGAGATGTAGAACACCTCGTCGTTGATCTGGCGCAGGGTCTCCATGTACTCCTTGGAGAAGATGTCACCGTCCTTGGCTTCCACCGAAATCCGCACGGTGTTGCCCAGGTTCGCCAGATCGTTGCGGTGCTCCATCATCTTCTCGATGAACGGATGCTGGAGCGGGATCATTTTTTCGAAACTGGTCGACGGCCGGATCAGTGTGGCCTGCCAGAACAGGAAAATGCTCACCACCAGGCAGATCAGGATCACGGCCGGGCGGTTGTTGAAGATCAGGCGTTCAAGAAACGTCGCCTTGTCCTGCTGAGGAGTGATCAAGGAAGTCATAGCCCCGCCTTCTTGTTATTGATCTCGGCACCATTTGGCAGTGTGGTGTGAAGGCCACCCTGCCCGGTCAGAATCAGGTTGCCGTCGCCGGCAGCGGTAACCGATGACAGCGAGATGCGGTCCGGGCGGTTGAACACGCTGAAGGTTTCGCCGTTGTCGCTGCTGCTGATCACCGAACCGCCGTTGCCGACGATGACAATCGAGCCGTCTTCGAGCAGCGTCGCACCGGACAGGCCGAACTCCAGCGCACCGCGCGCAGCTTTCAGTTCGACCTGCTCCCAGGTGCTGCCGAAATCGGTGGAGCGGTAGAGGTTGCCGCGCAAGCCGTAGGCCAGCAGGGTCTGCGCTTGCGCCGTGCCGATCACGCCGAACAGCGACCCCTCGTACGGGCCTTCGAGTTTTTCCCAGGTCTGGCCGTCATCGGCGGAGCGGAACATGCTGCCCGACTCGCCGACGATAAACAGCCCGGCGTCCTTCACCGCCGCGATGGCGTTGAGGTGGAATTGATCTTCATTGTCGAGGCGGTCGCTGACGTCTTGCCAGTTTTTACCACCGTCGGTGGTTTCCAGCAGTGCGCCATACGCGCCCACGGCAAGGCCGCTGTTGACGTCCTTGAACCAGACATCGAGCAGCGGCGACTCACGTTTGAGGTCTTCGAATTGCTTGGTCCAGGTCAGACCGCCGTCTGCACTGGCGAGGATTTGCGCGTCGTGGCCGACCGCCCAGCCGTGCTTGTCGTCGACAAAGTACACCGCAGTCAGCAGTTGCCGGGTCGGCACTTTGGCCTGCGTCCAGGTTTTGCCCTGGTCATCGGAATAGAGAATGTGCCCGCGATCGCCAACCGCGACCAGACGCGCGCCAGCGTGGACGACATCGAGCATCAGGCTTTTCGCGGCTTTGGCGGATTCGGTGGCATAGACCACGTCGGCGGGCGCCTCGGCGCCAATCACAGGTGCCGATAACGTGGCAAAGCCCAGCAGAGAGAGTGCTGTGGCCAGCAACGCGGTGTTGCGTAACGCCGGCGGGCGGCAACGACTCATAGACCTTCCCCTATTTATTATTGTTAGGCCATCTGGCCTTCAAGGGCGCCGCAAGTGTGCTCCGCTGATGGCTGGTCAGAAGCATAGTCCTGAAACCCGCAATCCAGAGCCACTTCGGAAGCTGGCTCATCCTATCGGGCTTTCGAAACGTCTGACAATCGGCGCCACGTTATCTTTTGTTAACCGAAAGCCGCTCTCTATAACAGATGAATTCCCTTGTGGGAGCGAGCCTGCTCGCTCCCACAGGGGTTAGGGGTGGTCTTGGGATTTGTGGTTGTCAGTGAATGCAGCGCCATTCGCCGGATGGATGCGGCAAATCTTGCGCGGGGGACTTGCACGATCGGTATTATGGTATACCATCAGACGCACAGACACTCTCAATCCCCCAACGGAGCAGCTCATGAGTTTCGAAATTCGCAAGATCGTCAGCTATGTCGAAGAAACCTTCATCGAAGGCGGCAAGGCCACTGACAAGCCAGTGACCATGGTCGGCCTGGCTGTGGTGATGAAGAACCCTTGGGTGGGCAATGGTTTCGTTGAAGACCTCAAGCCACAGATCCGCGCCAACTGCTCCGACCTTGGCGCGCTGATGGTCGAGCGTCTGGTGGGCATCATCGGCGGTGCGGAAAAAATCGAGGCCTACGGCAAAGCCGCCGTGGTTGGCGCTGACGGCGAGATCGAACACGCCTCCGCCGTGATCCACACCCTGCGCTTTGGCAATCACTACCGCGAAGCGGTCAACGCCAAGAGCTACCTGAGTTTCACCAACAAGCGCGGCGGCCCGGGCACTTCGATCCAGATCCCGATGATGCACAAGGACGATGAAGGTCAGCGTTCGCACTACATCACCCTGGAAATGCAGATCGAAGACGCGCCGCGTGCCGACGAAATCGTTGTCGTGCTGGGTTGCGCCGACGGTGGTCGCCTGCACCCGCGCATCGGCAACCGCTACATCGATCTGGAAGAACTGGCCGCCGAAAAAGCCCAGTAATCACAATAAAAAGGCATTGCAGGAGCGCTCCATGATTCGGCTCACCGCTGAACTCACCCCGGCGGGCACCAGTTACCTGGCGACCGGCCAAGGCCAGCCCGTGGTTTTGATCCACGGCGTGGGCCTGAACAAAGAAATGTGGGGCGGGCAGATTGTCGGCCTGTCCAGCCAGTACCGGGTGATCGCCTACGACATGCTCGGCCATGGCGCCAGCCCGCGACCGGCCAGCGGCACCGCCCTGCTCGGTTACGCCGATCAGTTGCTGGAGCTGCTCGATCATCTGAATCTGCCACAGGCAGCGGTGATCGGTTTTTCCATGGGCGGTCTGGTCGCGCGAGCGTTTGCCCTGCATTACCCGGAGCGCCTGCAAAGCCTGGTGGTGTTGAACAGCGTGTTCAACCGCAGCGAAGAACAACGTGCTGGTGTCATTGCCCGCACTGCGCAGGCCGCCGAACATGGCCCGGACGCCAACGCCGAAGCCGCGTTGTCACGCTGGTTCAGCCGCGAGTATCAGGCGGCCAACCCGGCGCAGATCGCCGCGCTGCGCCAGACTCTCGCTAATAATGATCCGCAAGGCTATCTGACTACTTACGAACTGTTCGCC
Source organism: Pseudomonas sp. rhizo66 (assembly GCF_031931925.1). Classification (NCBI taxonomy): domain Bacteria; kingdom Pseudomonadati; phylum Pseudomonadota; class Gammaproteobacteria; order Pseudomonadales; family Pseudomonadaceae; genus Pseudomonas; species Pseudomonas sp. rhizo66. The sequence goes on along the minus strand of NZ_JAUJWZ010000024.1, from coordinate 35,403 downwards.
ACCCAAGACATGTACCGCGCCGACGACCTGGGCAGCATTCAGGCGCCGACGCTGATCGCCACCGGCGAACTCGATCCAGGTTCGACCCCGGAAATGGCCGAGCAACTGGCCCGGCGCATCCCCGGCGCGAAGGTTGCCGTGCTGGCCGAGCAACGGCATATGATGCCGGTAGAGTCACCGCGTCTGGTCAATCAGACGCTGCTGGAATTTCTCGAATTCGCACACTCCCGACAAAACCATATAAAGGGGATCGTTGCATGACACTCGCACGCTTCCAGATGTGCATCGGCGGAGAATGGGTCGACGCCCTTTCCGGCAAGACTTTCGAAAGCCTTAACCCTGCCTCCGCGCAAGCCTGGGCCGAACTGCCCGACGCTGATGAGGCGGACGTCGAACGCGCCGTGCAAGCGGCACAGACTGCTTTCGACAGCCCGGCATGGCGTGGGCTGACTGCCACCGCACGCGGCAAACTGCTGCGCCGTCTCGGTGATCTGATCGCGGAGAACAAGGAACAACTGGCGCAGCTGGAAAGCCGCGACAACGGCAAACTAATCCGCGAAACCCGTGGCCAGGTCAGCTATCTGCCGGAGTTTTTCCATTACACCGCCGGCCTGGCCGACAAGCTTGAAGGCGGCACCCTGCCGCTGGATAAGCCCGACCTGTTCGCCTACACGGTTCACGAAGCCATGGGCGTAGTCGCGGCGATCATTCCGTGGAACAGCCCGCTGTACCTGACCGCAATCAAACTCGCCCCGGCCCTCGCCGCCGGCAACACGATTGTGATCAAGCCATCCGAGCACGCTTCAGCGACCATTCTTGAGCTGGCGCGTCTGGCCCTGGAAGCGGGTATTCCGCCGGGCGTGGTCAACGTTGTCACCGGTTACGGCCCGAGCACTGGCGCCGCCCTCACCCGCCATCCGCTGATCCGCAAAATCGCCTTCACCGGCGGCGCGGCGACAGCCCGGCATGTGGTGCGCAGCAGCGCCGAGAACTTCGCCAAACTGTCGCTGGAACTGGGCGGCAAATCGCCGAACATCATCTTCGCCGACGCCGATCTGGACAGCGCGATCAACGGCGCGATTGCCGGGATCTACGCCGCATCGGGGCAGAGTTGCGTGTCCGGTTCGCGCCTGTTGGTGCAGGACGAGATCTACGACGAATTCGTCAGCCGACTGGTCGAACGCGCCCAGCGCATTCGCATCGGCAACCCGCAGGAAGACCACAGCGAAATGGGCCCGATGGCCACCGCGCAGCAACTGGCGGTGGTCGAAGGTCTGGTCGCCGATGCCATCGCCGAGGGCGCGCGCTTGCGTACCGGCGGCAAGCGCCCGACCGATCTCGGCGAAGGCTGGTTCTATGAGCCGACGCTGTTCGAATGCGACCGCAATTCGATGAAGATCATGCAGGAAGAAGTGTTCGGCCCAGTGGCTTCGGTGATTCGCTTCAAAGATGAAGCCGAAGCACTGGCGATCGCCAACGACTCGCAGTTCGGCCTCGCCGCCGGCATCTGGACCCGCGATCTCGGCCGCGCCCATCGACTGGCGCGTGATGTGCGCTCGGGGATTATCTGGGTCAACACTTACCGCGCGGTGTCGGCCATGGCGCCGATCGGCGGCTTCAAGAACAGTGGCTATGGACGCGAAAGCGGCATCGATTCGGTGCTGGCCTACACCGAACTGAAAACGGTGTGGATCAACCTTTCTCAGGCACCAATGCCTGATCCGTTTGTGATGCGCTAGGAGTCCTGCGAAATGATCGAACCCGGCATTTACAAAGACGTCATGAGCTCGTTCCCGTCCGGCGTCACGGTGGTCACCACCCTCGACCCGGATGGCGGCATCGTCGGCATTACCGCCAGCGCGTTCAGCGCGTTGTCGATTGATCCGGCGCTGGTGCTGTTCTGCCCCAACTATGCTTCCGACACCTACCCGGTGCTGCGTGACAGCAAGAAGTTCGCGATCCATTTGCTGTCCGCCGACCAGACCGCCGAGGCCTACGCCTTCGCCGGTAAAGGCAAAGACAAGGCCAAGAACATCGAGTGGCATTTGAGCGATCTCGGTAACCCGATTCTGGCCAAAGCGACGGCGATCATCGAGTGCGAGTTGTGGCGTGAATACGATGGTGGCGATCACGCGATCATCGTCGGCGCGGTGAAGAACCTGATCCTGCCCGCGCAACCGGTGACACCGATGATCTACCACAAAGGCAAGCTCGGGCCGCTGCCGACCCTGGCCTGAGACAACAATGCAAAACCCTGTGGGAGCTGGCTTGCCAGCGATGAGGGCTTAACATTCAACATTGATGTTGGCTGATAGTCCGTCATCGCTGGCAAGCCAGCTCCCACAGGGACTGAGGTGAGGCAAGAATATGAGTAACGAAAAGTACGAAAAAGGCCTGAAGATCCGCACTCAAGTGCTCGGCGAAGCCTACGTGCAACGTTCGATAGAGAACGCCGACGACTTCACCCGCCCACTCCAGGAAATGGTCACCGAATACTGCTGGGGCCATGTCTGGGGGCGTGAGGGTTTGTCGCTCAAGGAGCGCAGCATGATCAACCTGGCGATGATCTCGGCGCTCAACCGTCCGCATGAACTCAAGCTGCATGTGCGTGGCGCCTTGCGTAACGGCCTTAGTCGTGAGCAAATACGCGAAATTCTGCTTCAGGTCGGCATTTATTGCGGCGTTCCGGCGGCCGTGGACAGTTTCCGGCTGGCCCGTGAAGCCTTTGCCGAAGCCGACGCCGAGGCCCCAGTCAACCCCTCGGCTGTTTAGATGCCCGTCTGGCATGGACAGCCAACTTAAAGAGCGGACCCCATGAAACGCCAGCCACTCGATGACAGCTTCAAGGTCAATCGCAACCCCGTTACCCTGCGCGAAATCGTGCTGGACAAACTGCGTAGCGCGATCATGAATTTCCAGCTCATGCCAGGGGATCGTCTGGTCGAACGCGATCTGTGTGATCGCCTCGGCGTCAGCCGTACCTCGGTGCGCGAAGCCTTGCGCCATCTCGAATCCGAAGGTCTGGTGGAGTTCGCCGACGCCAAAGGGCCACGCGTGGCGATCATCACCCTCGCCGATGCGGTCGACATCTATGAGCTGCGCTGTGTACTCGAAGGCCTGATCGTCCAGCTGTTCACCCTGCGCGCCAAAGCCAAAGACATCAAAGCCCTGGAAAAAGCCCTCGACGACAACCGCAAGGCACTCAAGGACGGCGAACTGCAACAGGTAATCGACTCGGTGCAGGGCTTCTACGACGTGCTGCTCGAAGGCTCGGGCAACCATGTCGCGGCGACTCAGCTGCGTCAGTTGCAGGCGCGCATCAGCTACCTGCGCGCGACTTCGGTGTCCCAGGAAAACCGTCGCGGCGCGAGTAACCACGAAATGGAAAAAATGGTCGAGGCGATCAAAAGCGGCGATCCGCTGGCAGCGCATCAGGCCTGCGTCGATCACGTTCGCGCCGCTGCTGCGGTGGCGCTCGACTACCTCAAGCGCAAACAGGAAGAGACCGGCGCCACGCCGAACATCACCCTGCCCATCGCGCTGAAAGAACCCCGTATAGGTCACTGATATGTTCAGCCCGAGCTATTGCCCGAAATGCGGTGGCCCTGACCTCGGTCAGCAGGTGCCGCCGGGCGATACGCACGAGCGCCTGATGTGCCGCGGCTGCGGCTACATCCACTACGTCAATCCGAAGATCATTGCCGGCTGCATCATCGAGCAGGACGGCAAATACCTGCTGTGCCAACGGGCGATTCCCCCGCGCCCGGGCACCTGGACGCTGCCCGCAGGGTTCATGGAAAGCGGCGAGACCACCGAACAAGCGGCCATCCGCGAAGTCTGGGAAGAAAGCGGCGTGCGCGCGGAAATCGTCTCGCCGTACTCGATTTTCAGCGTGCCGAAGATCAGCGAGGTGTACATCATCTTCCGCGCCATTGCGCTGGAGATCACCGGGCAGTACGGCCCGGAAACCCTGGATTACAAGTTCTTCGCGCCGGAAGACATCCCGTGGGAGCAGATCTATTACCCGGCGATACGGCAGATTCTCGAGCGTTATATCGAGGAGCGTCAGGCTGGGGTGTATGGGATTTACATGGGCAATGATGACAGCGGCAAGATTCACTTCATCCGCTGATTTCCAGCATTAACCAATCACTGTAGGAGCTGCCGAAGGCTGCGATCTTTTGACTTTGTTTTTGGAAACAAGATCAAAAGATCGCAGCCTTCGGCAGCTCCTACAGGGGTGTAGTGGTGTCGCTTAGATTGGGGCGATGCCTTCAACGATGATGATTTGCGCCCTCGCCCATTCCTCGCGATAACTCTTCGCCTCCTGATACGCCGCCGAGTGGTAGCACGCCACAGCCTTCTCATAGCTCTCGAACTCGATCACCACGCTGCGTTGCGGCGTCTTGCGCCCTTCCATCGCCTCGCTGCGCCCGCCTCTGGCCAGAAACTTCGCACCGAATTCTGCGAACGCTGCCGGCGCGCGCTGGGTGTATTGGCTGTAGTGATCGGCATCGGCTATATCCACATGAGCAATCCAGTACGCCTTCATAGTGACCTCTTTGTTGATTTTGTATTATGGTATACCAATATATTTCCAACGAACCCTGAGAGTCCAGCATGGCCTTCAACAGCATCGAAGAAATCATCGAAGATTATCGTCTCGGCAAAATGGTCCTGCTGGTCGATGACGAAGACCGCGAAAACGAAGGCGACCTGCTGCTGGCCGCCGACCGTTGCACGCCGGAAGCGATCAGTTTCATGGCCCGTGAAGCGCGCGGGCTGATCTGCCTGACCCTGACTGACGAACATTGCCAGCGTCTGGGCCTGGAGCAAATGGTCCCGGCCAATGGCAGCGTGTTCAGCACGGCGTTCACCGTGTCGATTGAAGCGGCGGTTGGCGTGACCACCGGTATCTCGGCAGCAGATCGCGCCTGCACCGTGGCCGCTGCCGTCGCGCCGAATGCGCGTGCGGAAGATCTGGTGCAGCCGGGCCATATCTTCCCGCTACGCGCCAAGGAAGGTGGCGTGCTGACCCGCGCCGGCCACACCGAAGCCGGTTGCGATCTGGCGCGGCTGGCCGGTTTCACCCCGGCCTCGGTGATCGTCGAGGTGATGAACGACGACGGCACCATGGCCCGTCGTCCGGATCTGGAAGTGTTTGCGCGCAAGCACGGGATCAAGATCGGCACCATCGCCGACCTGATCCACTATCGCCTGAGCACCGAGCACACCATTGAACGCATCGGCGAACGGGAGCTGCCGACGGTGCATGGCACGTTCCGCTTGATCACCTTTGAGGATCGCATCGAGGGCGGCGTGCACATGGCGATGGTCATGGGCGATTTGCGCCGTGAAGAGCCGACGCTGGTGCGCGTGCATGTAATCGATCCGCTGCGCGACCTGGTCGGTGCCGAGTACAGCGGGCCGACGAACTGGACGTTGTGGGCGGCGTTGCAACGGGTCGCAGCTGAGGGCCATGGGGTTGTCGTGGTGTTGGCCAATCATGAATCGTCGCAGGCGCTGCTGGAGCGTGTGCCGCAATTGACTCAACCGCCACGGCAGTTCAGCCGTTCGCAATCGCGGATTTATTCGGAGGTGGGGACTGGGGCGCAGATTCTGCAAAACTTGGGGGTGGGCAAGCTGCGGCATCTGGGCCCTCCCCTGAAATACGCTGGTCTGACCGGGTATGACCTGGAGGTGGTCGAGAGTATTCCGTTCACCGAGTGAAGCTGCCCTCACCCCAGCCCTCTCCCGGAGGGAGAGGGAGCCGACCGAGGTGTTTAGTCGCTATACATCGACCTGAAATACCGGTGCGAACTCAGGTTTTGAACAGCACGAATATCAGGTCCCTTTCCAATACCAAGTCGAGCTCGATTTTGAACAACATGAGGATCGGCTCCCTTTCCAATTCCGGGTCGGACTCGGTTTTGAACAGCATGAAAATCGGCTCCCTTTCCCCCTCTCCCATTGGGAGAGGGCTGGGGTGAGGGGCTGGATCTAGAGTTTCTACACATCTCTCGAGTGAAAAAATCACCCACCGCCAGATAACCGGTAAGGCAAAGTGCTTGCACAAAGTTTGGAATACCATAATATGATATTCCATAGACCGGACACTCCAACGGACGTCCGTCTACTGCTCCCGACAGGCGGGCAACAACGCAAGCCCGCTCAAAAACACAACAATGAGGGCGTAAAAATGGTGTTGAACAAAGCTGCAACCGCGATCTTTTTCGCGGGACTGCTCAGCGTTACCGGTCAGGCTGCCATGGCTGCCGAAAGCGTGAACTTCGTCAGCTGGGGCGGAAGCACCCAGGATGCGCAGAAACAGGCCTGGGCCGATCCGTTCAGCAAGGCCAGCGGCATCACCGTCGTGCAGGACGGCCCGACCGACTACGGCAAACTCAAAGCCATGGTCGAGAGCGGCAACGTGCAGTGGGACGTGGTCGATGTCGAAGCCGATTTCGCCCTGCGCGCCGCCGCTGAAGGCCTGCTCGAACCCCTCGATTTCAAAGTCATTCAGCGCGACAAGATCGACCCGCGTTTCGTCAGCGATCACGGCGTCGGTTCGTTCTTCTTCTCCTTCGTCCTCGGCTACAACGAGGGCAAACTCGGCGCCAACAAGCCGCAGGACTGGAGCGCCCTGTTCGACACCAAAACCTACCCCGGCAAACGCGCCCTCTATAAATGGCCAAGCCCCGGCGTGCTTGAACTGGCACTGCTGGCCGATGGCGTAGCCGCCGACAAGCTCTACCCGCTCGATCTCGACCGCGCCTTCAAGAAACTCGACACCATCAAGAAAGACATCGTCTGGTGGGGCGGCGGCGCGCAGTCGCAGCAACTGCTGGCGTCCGGTGAAGCGAGCATGGGCCAGTTCTGGAACGGTCGCATCCACGCCCTGCAAGAAGACGGCGCACCGGTCGGTGTGAGCTGGAAACAAAACCTGGTCATGGCCGACATTCTGGTGATTCCAAAAGGCTCGAAAAACAAGGACGCGGCGATGAAGTTTCTGGCCGCCGCCAGCAGCGCCAAGGGCCAGGCCGACTTCTCCAACCTGACCGCCTACGCCCCGGTCAACCTCGACAGTGTGGAGCGTCTGGATTCGACGCTGGCCCCCAACCTGCCGACTGCCTACGCTAAGGATCAGATCACTCTTGATTTCGCGTACTGGGCCAAAAACGGCCAGGCCATCGCGACACGGTGGAACGAATGGCTGGTCAAATGAAAATGGCGGCCACCGCGTCCCGTCCCTCCACTGCCACCGGGAGCGCGACCAGCGCTGCCGGTAAGGCCCACGGAAAACAGGCGGTTGCGATGCAGCAAGCCCCGTCCCTCAGACAACGCTGGCGCGGCGCCGGCAACCTCGCACCGGCGCTGCTGTTCATCGGCCTGTTCTTTCTCGCGCCGTTGATTGGCCTGCTGTTGCGCGGCGTACTCGAACCAACTCCGGGCCTCGGCAACTACGAACAACTGTTCGCCAACTCGGCCTATGCGCGGGTGCTGCTCAACACCTTCTCGGTGGCCGGGCTGGTGACGCTGTTCAGCCTGCTGCTGGGCTTTCCGCTGGCGTGGGCGATCACGCTGGTGCCGCGCGGCTGGGGGCGCTGGATCCTCAACATCGTGCTGCTGTCGATGTGGACCAGCCTGCTCGCCCGCACCTATTCGTGGCTGGTGCTGCTGCAAGCCTCCGGGGTGATCAACAAGGCCCTGATGGCGCTGGGCATCATCGATCAGCCGCTGGAAATGGTGCATAACCTCACCGGTGTGGTGATCGGCATGAGCTACATCATGATCCCGTTCATCGTGCTGCCGTTGCAGGCGACCATGCAGGCCATCGATCCGATGATTCTGCAGGCCGGCTCGATTTGCGGCGCCAGCCCGTGGACCAACTTCTTCCGGGTGTTCCTGCCGCTGTGCCGGCCGGGTCTGGCCTCCGGTGGCTTGATGGTGTTCGTCATGTCGCTCGGTTACTACGTGACCCCGGCGCTGCTCGGCGGCGCGCAGAACATGATGCTGCCGGAGTTCATCATTCAGCAGGTGCAATCGTTCCTCAACTGGGGCCTGGCCAGTGCCGGCGCCGCGTTGCTGATCGCGATCACTTTGGTGCTGTTCTACTTCTACCTGAAGCTTCAGCCGGAATCCCCGGTTGGCGCCAGCAACGCGAGGTAAGCCGACATGCTCCTGACCCCCAATGCGATGAGCCGGCGCATGCGCTTCGGCCTCTACGCCACCACCGGGCTGATCGGTCTGTTCCTGCTGTTGCCGATCGTCTTCATCGTCCTGCTGTCGTTCGGCTCCTCGCAGTGGCTGGTGTTCCCGCCACCGGGCTGGACGCTGAAATGGTACGGCCAGTTCTTCTCCAACCCGGACTGGATGAACGCCGCAGCCGCTAGCCTCAAGGTTGCCGTGCTGACCACGATCTGCGCCGTGGCCCTCGGTTTGCCGACGGCGTTTGCGCTGGTTCGCGGGCGCTTTCCCGGTCGGGAAATGCTCTACGGCCTGTTCACCCTGCCGATGATCGTGCCGCTGGTGATCATTGCCGTGGCGGTGTATGCGCTGTTTCTCAAGCTCGGTTACACCGGGACCATGTTCGCCTTCGTCGTCAGCCATGTGATCGTCGCGCTGCCGTTCACGATTATCTCGATCATCAACTCGCTGAAGCTGTTCGATCAGTCGATTGAAGACGCGGCGGTGATTTGCGGTGCTTCACGCCTGCAAGCGGTGTTCAAAGTGACGTTCCCGGCGATCCGTCCGGGCATGGTCGCCGGCGCCCTCTTCGCCTTCCTCGTGTCGTGGGACGAAGTGGTGCTCAGCGTGATGATGGCAAGTCCCACACTGCAAACCCTTCCCGTGAAAATGTGGACCACCCTGCGCCAAGACCTGACGCCAGTGATCGCCGTCGCTTCGACGCTGCTGATCGGCTTGTCGGTTTTGGTCATGGTCATCGCCGCCGCATTGCGCCGGCGCAACGAAATCAGCGCCTGAGCGCCAGGAGTACGACATGAGTGCCGTGATCAAAGACGCTTCCCAGCAGAACGACAAACCCCTGGTCAGCCTGCGCAACCTGAACAAGCACTACGGCGACTTTGCCGCCGTCGACAACATCTCGCTGGACATCAAGGACGGCGAGTTCCTGACCTTCCTCGGCTCCAGCGGCTCGGGCAAGAGTACGACCCTGTCGATGCTCGCCGGGTTTGAAACACCGAGCAGCGGCGAGATCCTCGTCAACGGTCAGTCGCTAGTGAATGTGCCACCGCACAAGCGCGACATCGGCATGGTGTTCCAGCGCTACTCGCTGTTCCCGCATCTGTCGGTGCGCGACAACATCGCGTTTCCGTTGGCGATTCGCAAACTGGCTACGGCTGAACGTGACAAGCGCGTCGATGCGATGCTGAAACTGGTGCAGCTTGAGCAGTTCGCTCATCGCCGTCCTTCGCAACTGTCTGGCGGCCAGCAACAACGCGTCGCCATCGCCCGGGCGCTGGTCTACGAGCCGCGCATCCTGTTGATGGACGAACCGCTCGGTGCGCTGGATAAAAAGCTGCGGGAAGATTTGCAGGATGAACTGCGCCAGCTGCATCGCCGTTTGGGTATCACCATCGTTTACGTGACCCACGATCAGGAAGAAGCCATGCGTTTGTCGCAACGCATCGCGATTTTCAGTCACGGCAAGATTGTTGGTCTGGGCAGTGGTTATGACCTGTATCAGAATCCGCCGAATGCCTTTGTCGCGTCGTTTCTGGGCAACTCGAACTTCCTCAAGCTCAAGGCACAAAGCAATGCGGCGGCGAGTTTTGAAGGGCAATCGTTGTCGATTCGGCTGACGGCCGGGTTGCATACCGATCAGGATGTGTTGCTGATGGTGCGGCCGGAAAAGGCCTTGGCGTTGAGCGTGGAGCAAGCTAGCAGCGAACCGCTGGCGGCCGGTTGGAACGAGGTTTCGGCGAAGGTGGTGGAAGTGCTGTTTCTCGGTGAGAGCCAGACTTGCAGTGTGGTTACTTCGGGCGGCACGTCGATGACGGTGAAGGCGTTGTCGGCCGCTGGCATGCCGCTCAAGGCCGGGGATCCAGTGCAGGTGCGCTGGGCTACGGCTGATGCGTGCGTGTATACCGAATGGACTGAAAGCGACCTCAACAAAGCGGCGGGCGCTCACTGATAGCGTGTTGCCTGTGAGATTTACCCCCTCACCCCAGCCCTCTCCCCAAAGGGGGGCGAGGGGGAAAGGGAGCAGATCGGGGGCTTTTCAGGACCTGAGATCGACTCAGGACTTTCAAGTCGATGTATAACGCCAAAGCAACTCGGTCAGTCCCCTCTCCCTCTGGGAGAGGGCTAGGGTGAGGGAACCAGTCGACGCGGTATCAGACAATAGCGCGGTAACCTTCGATCTCATCCGGCCACGCCGTGAGGATTTCGAAGCCGGTTTCGGTCACCGCCACCATATGCTCCCACTGCGCCGACAATGAGCCGTCCTTGGTCAGCACCGTCCAGCCATCCGCCATGTTCTTCACGTGACGCTTGCCGGCGTTGAGCATCGGTTCAACGGTAAAAATCATCCCGGCCTTCAACTTCATGCCCTGATCGGGAAAGCCGTAATGCAGAATCTGCGGCTCATCGTGATAAACCTTGCCGATCCCGTGCCCGCAGTACTCACGCACCACGCTGAAGCCTTCTTTCTCCGCCAGGCTCTGGATCGCATGGCCGATATCGCCCAACGTGGCGCCCGGCTTCACCACACGAATCCCCGCGCACATGGCGTCGTAAGTGGTCTTGATCAGATGCTGCGCCTCAGGTGTGGCCTCGCCGACCACGTACATGCGACTGGTGTCACCAAACCAGCCGTCCTTGATCACCGCGATGTCAAGGTTGACGATGTCGCCATCCTTCAACGGTGTTCCCGACGGAATCCCGTGGCAGACCACATCGTTGACCGAGGCGCAGACGGTTTTCGGAAAGCCGTGGTAACCGACGTTGGCCGGCACGGCTTTCTGTACGTTAACGATGTAGTCGTTGCACAGTTGATCGAGCTGATCGGTGGTGACGCCCGCCTTCACATGCGGCACCAGCATGGCCAGCACTTCAGCGGCGAGTTTGCCGGCAGCGCGCGATTGCGCGATCTCGGCCGGGGTGTTGATCTTGATCTGGTTTCTCATGCGCTGACGGCTTCCTGAGTCAGTTGTTGCAGATCCAGCCCGCCGTTCTGTTCGGCGCGGATCAGCAAGCGGCAAATGGCGCTGTGGTCGAGGTTGGGGTGCAGTTCGGCGAGCATGCCGATGCGCATCCAGTGCTCGGCCTGCGCGTTGATCGAGCGGCTGAGGGCGTTGCTGGAGATACGCAGGTTCTCGTGCATGTCCTCTGAAATCTTTACGATGCCCATATATGGATCCGATACGATGTGTATATGGATCGTATATTAGCCAACCTCTATTGAAAATTGCAAATACGCCCCCTGTAGGAGCTGCCGAAGGCTGCGATCTTTTGATCTTGCTGATGATCGTTCCCACGCTCCGCGTGGGAACGATCAGGCGGGGCAGGCCCTCGCTCAAATTTCAGGCAAAAAAAAGCTGCCAAATCTGGCAGCAAAAACTTTAAGAACACGCGATGTATTGGCCTCAGCATAGACGCCGGATAATGACAGTGTCATGACAGCCGCAAATTCATTCAACCGACCCTGCCCCGTCATCAGGATGTCATCAAGATCACGGCAGAATCCTCGCAAACCGTCTTGAGCCTTCGGGCGGATGCTCTGCAAGGATTCCCATGAAAGACGACGCCTCGCTGTTTGCCGCCATCGACCTGGGTTCGAATGCCTTTCGCCTGATGATCGGCCAGTCAGTACGCAGCCGAAAAGGCTTCATGATTCAGGAAGTGAAAACCCTGCGCGAGCCGGTGCGCCTTGCCGAAGGCTTTGACGGCGGCGCACTGGATGCGTTGGCCCTGGATCGCGGCTGGCAGGCGTTGGCGCGGTTCGGCAAGAAGCTGCGCGGCTTCGAGGCTGGCCGAGTGCGTGCGGTGGCGACCAGTGCAGTGCGCGAGGCGGACAACGCGCAACTGTTTCTCGCCAGTGCCGAGCGGCATCTGGGGTTTCCCATTGATGTCATTTGCGGCCATGAAGAGGCGCGACTGGTCTACGCCGGCGTGACCCATGCCTTGCCCTGCGCCGAGGACCTGCGCCTGGTGGTCGACATCGGCGGAGGTTCGACCGAACTGATCCTCGGCCAGGGTTCACAACCGTTGCTCACTGAAAGCATCGCCATCGGCAGCGGCACCCTGAGCACGCGGTTCTTTCGCGGCGGCGATGTGTCTGCCGGCGCGCTACAGGCGGCCGAACGCTTCGCCATCCTGCAGTTTGAAAAAGTTGCCCGACGCTACCGTGCGCAAGGCTGGCAGCAGACCATTGGCTCTTCCGGCACCGCGCGCATGCTTGCCAAAGTGCTCAAAGCCAATTGCCTAAACGACTTCGGTCAGGACGGCATCACCTACGGCGGACTGCTGCGCCTGTCGCTGCTGCTGTTGAAGGTGAACAACGTACAACAGCTCAAGCTCGCCGGCCTGCAACCGCACCGCCAGAGCATTTTGCCCGGCGGTCTGGTGTTGATGCTGGCGGCGTTCAAAGTGTTCGGCATCGCGCAAATGCTGCCGTCGGAACCGGGCCTGCGTCTGGGCGTGTTGCACGGTTTGATGAGCCAGCACTGATCCTCGCCGCGACAGATTCGTCTCCCCTTCAGCGGCTTGATCGACTACCATGCCGCCGCTGGTTCCCGAACGGGACTAATAGGGAATCCGAGATGCTTGCACAGCATTGATCGGAACTGCCCCCGCAACTGTAGGTGCCGAGCCTGCTCCACGACTGCCACTGGGTGAACCCGGGAAGGCCGGAGCCAGGTGATGACGCATCAGTCAGGAGACCTGCCGGCACAGTGACTACTAACCGGCGGGGTGTCCGGGAAGGACATCGTGCCGTGCGCGTCTTCGATTGCTGCCCGGCCTTGCGCGGTTGCCCTGACCGCGTTCGATGGTGTGTTTCCAGACCGTACTCTCCCGCTCCCCGTACGGTTCCCTCGGAGACTGCCCCATGCTGCTGCCCCGCATTGCCACCCTCATCACCGGCCTGAGCCTTTGCGCCCTGGCGCAGGCGGCACCGACTGTCTATCCGCTGACGATCGAGAATTGCGGCAGCACCCTGACCTTCCCGCAGGCCCCGACGCGCACCGTGACCATCGGCCAGGCCGGCACGGAAATGCTCTACGCCATGGGTCTGGGCGACAAAGTCGTCGGCACTTCGCTGTGGTTCAACAACGTGCTGGACAAGTACAAGGCGCAGAACGACCGGATCGAGCGCCTGGCCGACAACGAGCCGAGTTTCGAATCGGTGATCGGCAAGCGCCCGCAACTGGTCGCCGTGGAGCTGGAATGGATGGTCGGCCCGCAAGGTGCGGTGGGCACTCGCGAGCAGTTTCATGAGCTGAAGATTCCAACGTATCTGCTGCCCTCCGATTGCGAAGCCAAGGACAACCTGGTCGGCGCCGATGGTACGCGGCTGGCTCCGTTTCGCATCGACACGATTTACAAGAGCGTGAGCCAACTGGCGCAAATCTTCGACGTTCAGGAGCGTGGCCAGCAGCTCAATGATCAACTCAAGGCCAGCCTCGCCAAATCGATCGCCACCGCCCAAGGCAAACAGCTCAAGGATGCCAGCGCGCTGGTTTGGTTCTCCAGTGCACAAATGGACATCGAGCCCTTCGTGGCCGGACACAAAGGCGTTCCCGACTTCATGCTCAGCACCCTCGGCGTGCGCAATGTGGTGGCGTCCGATGAAGAGTGGCCAACGGTCGGTTGGGAAACCATCGCCAAGGCCAATCCGACCTTCCTGGTCATCGCGCGCATGGATCGTCGACGCTTCCCCGCCGACGACTATGAAAAGAAACTCGCCTTCCTGCGCAGCGACCCTGTCACGCGCAACATGGACGCGGTGAAACACAACCGCATCATCATTCTCGACGCCATGGCCCTGCAGGCGAGCCTGCGCATGTTCGATGGCATCGAGCAATTGGCCACGGCCATCAACGGCTATGACCTGTCGCAATGAGTGCCAGCCTGATCCGCACGCTCCTGGCCCTGGCGACCCTGTTGATTGCAGTGATCGCCGGCGTGGCCATTGGTGAAACCTCGATTGAACCGGGCGTGGTGTGCCAAGTACTGGCCAACAAATTATGGGGCGCCGGGCACGTGCTCGACCCCATCGATGAAGGCATCGTCTGGAACTACCGCCTGACCCGCGCATTGGTCGCGGCGGCATGCGGTGCCGGGTTAGCCACCTGCGGAGTGATTTTGCAGTCGCTGCTGCGCAACCCGTTGGCCGATCCGTATCTGCTGGGCATTTCTGCCGGCGCCTCGACCGGGGCGGTAATGGTGGCGCTGCTTGGCGTCGGTGCCGGGTTGATCTCGCTGTCGGTCGGTGCCTTTGCCGGCGCGGTCACGGCGTTCGTGCTGGTGATTGTGCTGGCGCGGGTCAGCGGCTCGGCCAGCGGCACCGGGCAGATCATTCTTGCGGGGATCGCCGGCTCGCAGCTGTTCAACGCGCTAACGGCGTTTCTGATCACTCGCTCGGCCAGCTCCGAACAGGCCCGCGGGATCATGTTCTGGCTGCTGGGCAATCTTGGTGGGGTGCGCTGGCCGTCGGTGTGGCTGGCGGTGCCGGTGGCCGTGTTGGGGCTGGTTGTGTGCCTGTGGCATCGGCGGGCGCTGGATGCGTTTACCTTTGGCGCGGATTCGGCGGCATCGCTCGGCATTCCGGTGCGGCGTGTGCAGATTCTGTTGATTGGCTGCGCAGCGCTGGTGACGGCGGTGATGGTGTCGATTGTCGGTTCGATCGGTTTTGTCGGTCTGGTGATTCCCCACGCCGCGCGCCTGTTGCTCGGTACGGGTCATGCGCGGTTGCTGCCGGCCAGTGCGTTGGGCGGCGCGGTGTTTCTGATAGCCGCCGATGTGCTGTCGCGCACACTGATCAAGGGCCAGGTGATTCCGGTCGGAGTGATTACCGCACTGGTCGGCGCGCCGGTGTTTGCCTTGATTCTGATTGGCCGCAGGTCCGCACGATGAGCGGTGTTTTGAGTTGTTCCGGCCTGAGCTTCCGCGTACGCGGCGCCGAGTTGCTCAACGGTGTCAGCCTCGACGTCCGGCGCGGAGAAACTCTGGGCATTGTCGGGCCGAATGGCTCGGGCAAATCCACTCTGCTCAAACTACTGGCCGGCCTGCGCGAACCGAGTGCCGGCGAGGTGCTGCTCGACGGTCAACGCCTGGGCAAAATGGCCCGGCGCAGCATTGCGCAAAAACTCGCGGTGGTTGAACAGCAGGCTGACACCGACGACGGCATTCGCGTGTTTGATGCCGTGGCGCTGGGGCGCACGCCCTGGCTGTCGGCGCTGCAACCGTGGTCGAACGCGGACGACGCCATCGTCCAGCAGGCACTCATCGACGTTGACGCGATGCACTTGCGCACGCGTCTGTGGCGCAGCTTGTCCGGCGGTGAACGGCAGCGCGTACACATCGCCCGGGCATTGGCGCAGCGGCCGCAGATTCTGTTGCTCGACGAACCGGCCAATCACCTCGACATTCAGCATCAACTGACCATTCTCAACGTGGTGCAGGCGTTGCCGGTGACCACGCTGATCGCACTGCATGATCTTAATCAGGCATTGAAATGTGATCGTCTGGCGGTGCTGGAGCGCGGGCGGCTGGTGGCGCTGGGCGCGCCGCTGGAGGTGCTGACACCGCAGCGTTTACAAGAGACATTCGGGGTCAGGGCGCATTACCTGACGGACCCGTTTGATGGGGCGCAGATTCTTCGATTCCATTCATGACGCTGTGCATGTGCGTGGTTTGCCAGACCGGGTCAGCGTCGACATCGATAATGTCGAAACCTTGTCGCTGCCAGAACGCGATGGCACCCGGCAGGAATGGATGGGTGTGCAGGTAGATCACCTCGACTGCGTCGGCGAGCGCCAGATCCTTGAGTGATCGATACAGTGCGCCGGCCAACCCTGAACGTCGCTGCGATGGCAGGACGAACAGGCGGACGATTTCCACCACTTTAAGGTTCGGATAGGGCAAGTGCGGGAAGCGTCGGTCGTAAGGCAGATAACCAATCGAGGCAACGATCTGCCCTTCGTGGCGAGCAATCAGAAAGCGCCCTGCCCCGCGCAGATAAACCTCGGCAAAACGCGACAGATCGTGGGGCATGCCCGTCGCGCTGAGCTTGGGGAAAAGCTCGGCACGGGCGCTTAGAACAAAATCCAGCACCTCGGGAATGTCTGCGTCGGACACGGCCTGGATAACGGGTTGATCACTCATGTAACGGCAAACACCTGGGATGCGGCTGGGCACAGTAGCAACTGCGGGCCCCGTGAGGCCATCCAAAATCGCCTGACTTACACGAAACCCTGTGGGAGCGAGCCTGCTCGCGAAGGCGGCAGATCATTCAACAATGATGTTGACTGACAGGACGCTTTCGCGAGCAGGCTCGCTCCCACAGGTGTTGTCGTTGGAGTGAGAAAACCGGAGCAATGCTCCGGTTTGTTGTCAGGCCAGCTCTTTGCGCAGTTGCCGGGCAGCGGTGACCATGTGCACCAGCGCCGCTTCGGTCTCCGGCCAACCCCGGGTTTTCAAACCGCAATCCGGGTTGACCCACAGCCGCTCGGCGGGAATCCGTTTGGCAGCCTTGCGCAGCAGATTGACCATTTCCGAAGCATCCGGGATGCGTGGTGAGTGAATGTCGTAAACGCCCGGGCCGATTTCGTTCGGATAAGCGAAGGCCTCGAAGGCGTCCAGCAATTCCATGTCCGAGCGCGAGGTTTCGATGGTGATCACATCGGCGTCCATGGCGGCGATGGACTCGATCACATCGTTGAACTCGCTGTAGCACATGTGCGTGTGGATCTGCGTTTCGTCGCGTACACCCGAGGCGCACAGGCGGAACACCTCGGTCGCCCAGTCCAGATAAGGCTGCCACTGCGCCTGACGCAACGGCAGACCTTCACGGAACGCCGCTTCGTCAATCTGCACGATTTTGATACCGGCGGCTTCCAGATCGACCACTTCATCGCGGATCGCCAGCGCCAGTTGCCGGGCCTGCACTTCACGGCTGACATCTTCACGGGGGAACGACCACATCAGCATGGTCACCGGCCCGGTCAGCATGCCTTTCATGACCTTGTCGGTGAGGCCTTGGGCGTAGCGGATCCACTCGACCGTCATGGCTTTCGGGCGACTGAGGTCGCCGAAGATCACCGCCGGTTTCACACAACGTGAACCGTAACTCTGCACCCAGCCAAACCGGGTGAATACGTAGCCGTCCAGTTGTTCGGCGAAATACTCGACCATGTCGTTGCGCTCGGCTTCACCGTGCACCAGCACATCGAGGCCCAGACGCTCCTGAATTTCCACCGCGTGGCGGATTTCGCTGTGCATCGCTTCGGTGTATTCAGCTTCGGTCAACTTGCCTTGTTTGAATGACTGGCGAGCGAGGCGGATCGATGCAGTTTGCGGGAACGAACCGATGGTCGTGGTCGGGAACAGCGGCAGATCCAGGCCAGCGCGTTGCTTGGCGATACGCTGGGCAAACAGCGATTGCCTCTGGCTGTCCTTGGCCGTGATAGCGGCAATCCGGGCTTGCACCGCAGGTTTGTGAATACGCGGAGAAGCGGCACGAGCGGCCTGCACCGAACGGCTTTCGGTCAATGCTCGCAGCACTTTCGGCGCTTCCGGCTCATTGACGGCATGCGCCAGAATTGCCACTTCTTCACACTTCTGGACGGCGAAAGCCAGCCAGCTTTTCAGTTCGGCATCGAGTTTGTCTTCACGGCCCAGATCCACCGGGCTGTGCAGCAACGAGCAGGACGGCGCGACCCACAGACGCTCACCCAGACGTTCATGGGCATGGCGCAACGTCGCCAAGGCGTTTTCCAGATCGCAACGCCAGACGTTACGCCCGTTGACCACGCCCAGCGACAACACCTTGTAGGCCGGCAGACGATCAAGAATGGTCGGGTACTGTTCCGGTGCGCGGACCAGATCAATGTGCAGACCATCAACCGGCAAGTTGGCAGCCAGACCGAGGTTTTCTTCCAGACCACCGAAGTAAGTCGTGAGGAGTTTTTTCAGCGGATCACGCTGAATCTGGTTGTAGGCACGCTCGAAAGCGTTCTTCCATTCCTGCGGCAGGTCGAGCACCAGGATCGGCTCGTCGATCTGCACCCATTCCACACCTTGGGCGGCGAGACGCGCGAAGATCTGGCCGTACAGCGGCAGCAAACGATCGAGCAAGTCCAGCTTGTCGAATTCCGCGCCCTTGGCCTTGCCAAGCCACAGGTACGTCAGCGGGCCGATGATCACTGGTTTGACGTTGTGGCCCAACGCACGGGCTTCTTCGACTTCTTCGAACAACTGCTCCCAGCCCAGTTGGAACTGTTGATCCGCGCTGAATTCCGGGACGAGATAGTGGTAGTTGGTGTCGAACCACTTGGTCATTTCCTGAGCGTGCGCACCGCCGCAGCAACTGTCGCTGACGCCACGGGCCATGGCGAACAAGGTTTGCAGACTGGCCTTGCCGTCGTGCGGACGAAAGCGCTCCGGGATCACGCCGAACATCAGCGAGTGGGTCAGGACCTGGTCGTACCAGGCGAAATCGCCGACAGGCAGCAGCTCGATACCGGCGTTTTTCTGCAAGTCCCAATGAGCTTTGCGCAGCTCGCGACCGACGTCACGCAGGCCAGCCTCGTTCAGTTCTCCTTTCCAGAACGCCTCTTGCGCTTTCTTCAGTTCGCGGTCGCGACCGATGCGCGGAAATCCAAGGGAATGGGCCAGTGCCATAACAAACAACTCCAATGTCCTGTTGATGGCGGCCATTGTCGGCATCGGTCACTGGTGAGACAAACTCATTTTAATCTTGTTGAACACGAGATCTCCTCATGATCGGGTAGTCGCTGTCGGCAGCAGAAAATGCCTTCGCGAGTGCAGGATATTCATTTGCAGATCAAGCTTTTCATCACGCAAAGACGCCCTTTGGAAACTCAATGGCGCCTCTGTGTAAACGCACTCGATTCATTCCTTCAGGTCGCTGATTTGGTTCTATCGTTAGATCGAAATGGCTGTATTTGCGGCTGACTAAAGGTTGCGACAGCTGATGTCTGCGCCTATGTTGCACGCGAGTCTTTTCCCCGCGATTGGAACGCGATCAACACCATTAAGAGGTGAAGAAATGTCAAAGGAATCACGCCCTGCCGTACTTGGGCTGATAGGCAACACTCCGCTGGTTCAAGTCACTCGTTTCGATACTGGCCCGTGCACACTGTTTCTCAAACTTGAATCGCAGAACCCCGGCGGTTCCATCAAGGACCGCATCGGTCTGGCCATGATCGACGCCGCCGAACGTGATGGTCGTCTGCAACCCGGTGGCACCATCGTCGAAGCCACCGCCGGCAATACCGGCCTGGGTCTGGCACTGGTTGGCCGCGCCAAAGGTTATCGCGTGGTACTGGTGGTGCCGGACAAAATGTCCACCGAGAAAGTCCTGCACTTGAAGGCCATGGGTGCCGAAGTGCACATCACCCGCTCCGACGTCGGCAAGGGCCATCCCGAGTATTACCAGGACGTCGCCGCACGTTTGGCAAAAGACATTCCCGGCGCTTTTTTCGCCGATCAGTTCAACAACCCGGCCAACCCGCTGGCCCACGAATGCAGCACGGCGCCGGAGATCTGGGCGCAGACCGAGCATGATCTGGATGCCATCGTCGTCGGCGTCGGTTCGGCCGGCACGCTGACGGGCCTGAGCCGCTTCTTCAAACGCGTGCAGCCGGACCTGGAAATGGTCTTGGCCGATCCGGTCGGCTCGGTGATGGCGCAATACAGCCGCGACGGCTCTCTGCCCAAGCCCGGTTCATGGGCCGTGGAAGGCATTGGCGAGGACTTTATTCCGTCGATCACCGACCTCTCCAGCGTGCGCCACGCCTACTCGATCAGCGATGAAGAAAGCTTCGCTCACGCCCGTCAGTTGCTCAAGGCCGAAGGCATTCTCGGCGGCTCGTCGACCGGCACCCTGCTCGCTGCGGCGCTGCGTTATTGCCGCGAACAGACCGAGCCGAAACGTGTGGTCAGCTTCGTTTGTGACACCGGTACACGCTACTTGTCGAAGGTCTACAACGACCAGTGGATGACCGATCAAGGCCTGTTGCAGCGCAAGGGTTACGGTGATCTGCGTGACCTCATCGCTCGACGTTTCGAGGACGGCCGGGTGATCAGCGTCGGCCCTGACGACACCCTGCTCACCGCGTTCCAGCGCATGCGCCTGGCCGATGTCTCGCAATTGCCGGTGCTGGTGGAAGGCAAGCAACTGGTCGGGGTGATCGACGAGTCCGACATCCTGCTGGCGGTGCACGAAGACGCCGCCCGCTTCAGCCAATCGGTGTCCAGCGTGATGACCGACAAACTGCAGACCCTCGCCCCTGGCGCCAGCCTTGCCGAGCTGGAAGCGGTGCTCAGCCGTGGCCTTGTCGCGATCATCGCCGATGCATCGGGCTTCCATGGCCTGATCACCCGCACCGACATGCTCAACCAATTACGGAGATCCCTCGCATGAGTCAGCACGACGATAAATCCCAAGGCTTCGCGACCCGGGTGATCCACGCCGGGCAGGAGCCGGACCCGACCACCGGCGCGCTGATGCCGCCGATCTACGCCAACTCCACCTATCTGCAAGACAGCCCTGGTGTGCACAAGGGCTTCGATTACGGGCGCTCGCACAACCCAACGCGGTTTGCCCTGGAGCGTTGCGTGGCGGATCTTGAAGGCGGCACCCAGGCGTTTGCCTTTGCTTCCGGGCTGGCAACGATTTCCACGGTGCTCGAACTGATCGATGCCGGTTCGCACGTGATCTCCGGCAATGACTTGTACGGCGGCACGTTCCGCCTGTTCGACAAGGTCCGTCAGCGCAGTGCCGGACACCGTTTCAGCTACGTCGATCTGACTGACCTGGCGGCGTTCGAAGCGGCGTTGCAGGACGACACACGCCTGGTGATTGTCGAGTCACCGACCAACCCGCTGCTGAGCCTGTCGGACCTCGCCGCTATCGCCCGTATCTGCCGCGCTCGCGGGATCATCAGCGTGGCCGACAACACCTTTGCCAGCCCGTATATCCAGCGGCCGCTGGAGTTGGGTTTCGACATCGTGCTGCACTCGACCACCAAGTACCTCAACGGTCACTCCGATGTGATCGGCGGCATTGCCGTGGTCGGTCAGAACGCAGAACTGGCCGAGAAGCTGGGCTTTTTGCAGAACGCGGTCGGTGCGATTGCCGGGCCGTTCGATGCGTTTCTGACCCTGCGCGGGGTGAAAACCCTGGCACTGCGCATGGAGCGTCATTGCAGTAACGCGCTGGATCTGGCGCAGTGGCTGGAACAGCAGCCGCAGGTCAAACATGTCTACTACCCAGGACTGGCGTCGCATCCGCAGCATGAGTTGGCCAAGCGCCAGATGCGCGGTTTCGGCGGGATGATTTCCGTCGACCTGAACAGTGATCTGGACGGTGCGCGGCGCTTCCTGGAGAACGTGAAGATCTTCGCCCTGGCGGAAAGTCTCGGCGGTGTGGAAAGCCTGATCGAGCATCCGGCGATCATGACCCATGCCACCATTCCGGCTGATACCCGGGCAAAACTGGGCATCGGCGATGGTCTGGTGCGTCTGTCGGTGGGCGTCGAAGACGTCGAAGACCTGCGCGCCGATCTGGCGCAGGCACTGCAATCGATCTGACCTGGCAAGAACGACAAAGCCCGCACGAAGCGGGCTTTGGTGTTCGAGCAGGCGGCCAGTGCTGGTCTCTGGCTTACAAGGTTTATCGGGCTTCCCACAGTACCGGGCCAAATGGAAAAGGTACGGCCTCGGCTGCTTCACACGGCATAAGGGCTGGATCTCAGCGCGGAGATCTTTCTAACCGTGTACCTTTCGGAGCGCGCCCCACGCCCCCTTGCTATCCGATTGCGCATCAGTCTGCGTCTTCGCCTACACCTTTGAGCCTAGCAAAGGCTCGTCAGCGCGACTCAGTGTTTTTAGACTGATTCGAGCTTTGCCCGAGTCGGGCAGGAAGAGAAGCGCCTAACGCCCGTCGCTCCCCGCCGCACTAGCACATTTGTGCTAATCGACCGCCCTGCCAGGTGGCGTTATATTCCTCGGCACCCCTCGATGCTCCTCAACGTTGCCAGTTCGCACCGTACGGGATCGTTGTGCCTGGAAATCAGAACAACACCAAGGAAGAAACACCATGAAACTGCATGCAAACCTCTGCAAGATCGCCGTGGCCGGCGCTGTGCTGCTCGGCTTGGCCGGCTGCCAGACCGTCAAACCCACGGAAGCGAGCATGAAAGAACGTGCTCAGACGGTGATCGGTAAACCAGTGTCGAAAATCGACAACATCCGCAACGACAGCACCCTCACCTACTACACCGCCTACACCCCGGCCGGGGAATACAACTGTGAGTTGCCCAGCGGCGTCATCATCGCCGTGGCGAGCATGGGCATCATGAAGCCGCCGCTGTCGTGCTTGCCCAAAGGCGCCTCGCCAATTCCACTGCAATAACGCCCCCGCCCGGTAAAGGACTCCGTTTGCCCATGAAAACCCTGATCGCAACACTCACCCTCAGCGCCCTTTTCCTCACTGGCTGCGCCACGCCAAAACAATGGGAAGCCACCGGCGGCAGCAAAAACGACGGCATCGTCCAGGTCTCCTATGAACTGGGCCAGTTCGAAAGCGGCGAGACCAGCGCCGAACAGGGCCTGACCGTCGCCACACAACGCTGCAAGACCTGGGGCTACAAAAACGCCGAGGTCACCGGCTCGGAGAAAAACATCTGCCGCACCATGGGCCAGTACAACTGCCTGCAGACCACCATCACCCAGGATTACCTGTGCAAACGCTAGACGCTTGACCCTGTAGGAGCTGTCGAGTGCAACGAGGCTGCGATCTTTTGATCTTGCTCTTCTGATTGACATCAAAAGATCGCAGCGTGCCGCAGCTCCTACACGGTTTGGGTTTCGCAGTCGCGCAGCGTTCGTAGGGTCGCGCGCAGTTCCGCCGGGCGTACCGGTTTGGACAGGATGGCAATCTGGCGGTCATGCAGGGCTGCCTGGATTTTTTCCACGTCATGCCCGGTGATGATCATCGCCGGTACCGCCCAGCCCCTTTGCCTGCGCACATCATCGATGCATTCGATACCGGTGGCGTGGGTGCCTAGGTCATAGTCGGCGACGATGATGTCGCAGTCGGTGACCAGATCCCGCGCAGTCAACTCGGCCTGAACCACACAGCCCCAACGTTCCAGCAACGCTGACGTCGCCAGCAGCACGTTGCGGTCGTCCTCCACCAGACACACCTTCAGCCCGGTCAGCAAACCGACCTGTCGCGCCTCTTCGCGATTGACCGTCAAGGGCGGAGGCGCGGCGATCGGCAAGCCGTACAAGGTTACCGCGGTTCCCCGCCCGGACTGCGAACGCAGTGCAACACCGACCCCCATCAATTCACCCAGACGCTTGACGATCGACAGACCCAGGCCCACGCCTTCGACATCTTTGTCGCGCACTTGCCGTATCCGATAAAACTCCTCGAACACCTTGGCCAGATGTTCTTCGGCGATACCGTTGCCGCGGTCACAAATCACGATGGCCAGCCCAGCCCCGCGGCGACGCACGCCGATCAAAACCGGCCGATGCGCACCGTATTTGAAGCAGTTGGAAAGCACGTTCTGCACCATGGTTGCCAGCAACGCCGGATCGCTGCACACCCAATATTCACAGGGCCGCAAGCGCAGTTCCACGCCCGCCCAACGCGCCGCTTCGGCGTTCTGACGAATCAGGTCTGCCAGCCATTCACCCAAATTGAAGATTTGCAGTTTGGGCAGGACTCGCCCGTTGTCGAGGGTGTACAGATCGAGAATCGAGCGGAACAACTGCGAGACGTTGAGCAACGAACGATCGATATTGTCGACCAGGCGTCGCTCCTCATCGCCCAGACGCGATTCACGCAGGCACGCGGTAAATAGCCCAATGGAGTGAATCGGCTGGCGCAGGTCATGACTGGCTTGCGCGAGAAAACGCGACTTTTCCAGATTTGCCGCAACCGCTTCCTCGGAGGCCTTGCGCGTGCGCTCCAGCAGCAAGTGCGCGTAAAACGGGATCACCGTGCTGGTGATCATCAGCATCAACACCATGAACGGTTGCGCCTGCCACACCGGTGTCAGCCGATAGACACACAGCAGCGACAGCAACGCCAGCGCCGTGGCGATTGCCAGGTAGCGCGAGCCATAACGCATACCGTTGCCGAGGTTGACCCAGACAATCACCGCGTACAGCGGCAATGCCGCCTCACCACCGACCACCAGACCGAAACAGGTACCGGTGTAATCGTGGATCATGGCGAAGATCCGCCGCGCCGGGTAATGCCCGGGCCAGCGCACAATCGATTGGCGCAGCACAATCGAGGCCAGCAAAAACAGGCCAATGTAAGTGACCACCGGCAAATAGGTATCGAAGCGCTGCCCCGGCAAAAAACCGAGGACGAGCATGTAAACCACGGCAATCGCGGCGATGATAATGCGCAGATTGGCCTGGTCGAGTTCGGTATTTTTCTCGAACTTCACGGGAAACGTCCTTGTGCGGTATTCGTCAGATTCAGAAGCAGCCTACAGGCAACATTTGCGCCCGGTGTTAAGGTGCACGCATTGAGCAACGCCTGACCCAGGGAGGGTCATGCCATGACATGCCGAATTATCATAGCCGACGATCACCCACTGTTTCGCGAAGCGATGCTGCGCACGGTCCAGCGTTTGCTGCCCGACGCCATCGTCGACGAAGCCGGCGATCTCGACGCGGTGCTCGCACTGCTGCCGTCGGGTGACGAGCCGGACACGCTGATGCTGGACCTGCGTTTTCCGGGCCTGACCTGCATCAGCCAGCTCGCCGGGCTGCGCCAGCGCTTGCCACGCACCACACTGATCGTGGTGTCGATGGTTGATGATGAGGCGTTGATCAGCGAGGTCATGGCCGCCGGTATCGACGGTTTTATCGGCAAGAACATCGCCCCCGAGGAAATCGGCCAGGCGATTCTGGCGATTCGAGAAGGCGAGGTGCTGGTGAAGTTCGCGCCGTCAGGGCTGCTGCCGCTGGAAACCGCCACCGCCCTCACGCCCCGGCAGCAAGACGTGCTGCGCTTGATCGCCCAAGGCAAGACCAACAAGGAAATCGCCCGTGAACTGGATATTTCCCCGTTCACGGTGCGGATTCATGTGTCGTCGTTGTTGCGCACGTTGAACGTGCCCTCGCGGGCGGCGGCCGTGAAATACGCAGGAACTCTGTAGGAGCTGCCGCAGGCTGCGATCTTTTGACTTTGCTTTTAAAAGACAAGATCAAAAGATCGCAGCCTGCGGCAGCTCCTACACGTAGACGGTGTGTTATGGATCGACCTGCGCCATCAACTCCGGCACCGATTCCGGGCGCTTGGCGTAGCGCTGAGCGAGCACCGCACAGACCATCAACTGGATCTGATGGAACAGCATCAGCGGCAGGATCAGCACGCCAATCGTGCTGCCGGCAAACAACACCTGCGCCATTGGCACGCCGGTGGCCAGACTCTTTTTTGAGCCGCAGAACAGAATGGTGATGCGATCTTCCTGGCTGAAGCCGAATGCCTTGCCCAACAGCGTCGACGCCAACAGCACCAGCGCCAGCAGAATGCAGCAGACCACCACCAATCCCAGCAGATCAACAACCGGAATCTGATGCCAGATGCCTTCATTGACCGCCTCACTGAACGCGCCGTAGACCACCAACAGAATCGAGCCCTGATCGACGAACTTCAGCCAGTTCTTGTTACGCCCCACCCACGCGCCGATCCAGCGCCGGGCGATCTGCCCGGCAATGAACGGCAGCAGCAGTTGCACGCTGATCTTCAAGATCGCATCCAGCGTCGAACCGCCATCACCGTGTACGTTGAGCAACAGCGTGACCAACAACGGTGTGAGGAAAATCCCGAACAGGCTCGATGCCGCCGCGCTGCAAATCGCCGCCGGGATATTGCCCCGCGCCAGAGAGGTGAAAGCGATCGCCGATTGCACCGTGGCTGGCAGTGCGCACAGGTAAAGCATGCCCATGTACAACTTGTCGCCGATCAGCGGTGACAGCAGCGGCTTGAGCGCCAGACCCAGTAACGGGAAAAGTACAAACGTCAGGCCGAACACCAGCAAATGCAGGCGCCAGTGACCGGCGCCGGCGATGATTGATTCGCGGGAGAGTTTGGCGCCGTGGAGGAAAAACAGCAGCGCGATGGCGATGTTGGTCAGCCAGCCGAAACCGACGGCGACCTGGCCGCTGGCCGGCAGGAAACTGGCCAGCAGTACGACGCCGATCAGCGTCAGGGTGAAGTTGTCAGGCAAAAAACGTGGGCGAGTCATGGTCGGTTCATCCGGGGGTTGCCAGGGCGTGCCGACGACTCTAACGTGGCTGCGAATTACCGACTAACGCCGAAGGGCCACAAGATGCCGCCTAAAGGACATGAAAAAAGCGTCCGCCGCAGCATTCCCGGGCTGCCCAGCCTGCCGCGTCCACTCTACGGGCGCACCGAATCGCTGCCCAATCGCGCCCTGACCCGGCGCCACAGCCACCCATGGGTGCAGTTGTCCTACGCGATTCAGGGGGTACTGGAAATACAGACCAGCGCCGGCCGCTTCGTCGCCCCGCCCGAGCGCGCAGTATGGATTCCGGCGGGTGTGCCGCATCGGGTGTTCAGCTCGCCGCACACGGAAATGCGCAGCCTCTACATCGATTGCAGCGTCGCCGGATGGGCGCTTGAGCGCTGCCATGTGCTGGGCGTCAGCGATCTGCTCAGGGAATTGATCCGTGCGTTCAGTCAGGTTCCGGTGGAATACGATCAGAGCGGCCCACACGGACGTCTGGCCCAGGTGATCCTCGATCAACTGGCCGAGGCGCCGCAGATCGATCTGATGCTGCCGTTGCCACAAGACGCCCGCTTGAAGCAGATCTACCAGAGCCTTGAACAGCATCCAGAACAGCAGACCACGCTAAGCCACTGGAGCGAGAAGTTCGGTGTCACCGAAAAGACCCTCACCCGCCTGTTCCTGCGCGACACCGGCCTGACCTTCCGCGCCTGGCGCCAGCGTCTGCGCCTGCTCGGTGCGCTGACGCCGCTGGAAAAAGGTGAACGCGTCACCGACGTCGCGCTGGCCTGTGGTTACGACTCGACGTCAGCGTTTATTGCAGCGTTTCGCCAGCAGTTTGGGGAGACGCCGGGGGAGTTTTTTCGCTGATCCGCGATCATCCACGGGGTCAACACTTCGTTAAAACCGAAATCCAACCCAGAAATAAACGATTTTTCTTTCGCGCGAATACGTCGCTAGCATGACCTCGTCTGACCCTAATACAACCAGAAAGAGGGAGCGTGACATGCCAGAAACGAACATCAATATCGGCGAACCGTGGATGTGGGGCGCCTTCATCGTCTTCGTACTTGCGATGTTGGCCCTGGACCTTTTTGTGTTCGGCGGGCGCAAGGCGCATCGGGTTTCAGTGCGAGAAGCCTCGGCTTGGGTCATTGCCTGGTGCTTGCTGGCGCTGAGCTTCGCCGGGCTGCTGTGGTGGTATCTGAACGGGGAGTTCGGCGGCGAAATCGCCCGGCAGAAAACCCTCGAATTCCTCACCGGTTATCTGATCGAGCAATCGCTGTCGATCGACAATATGTTCGTCTTCGTGATGATCTTCAGCTACTTCGCCGTACCGCCGGAGCTGCAGCGGCGGGTGCTACTGTACGGCGTGCTCGGGGCCATCGTAATGCGCGCGGTGATGATTTTTGCCGGGGTGTGGCTGGTGTCGCAGTTCGAGTGGCTGCTGTACGTGTTCGGCGTGTTCCTGATCATCACCGGGATCAAGATGCTGGTGTTTGCCGACCATCAACCCGATCTGGAAAAGAATCCGTTGCTGCGCTGGGTGCGCGGGCATATGCGCATCACCAGTAGTTTTCATGGCGAACGGTTTTTCGTCCTGCAGAACGGCGTGCGCTGGGCCACCCCGATGTTCCTGGTGCTGGTGCTGATCGAGGCCAGTGACTTGATGTTCGCGGTCGACAGCATCCCGGCAATCTTCGCCGTGACGACTGATCCGTTCATTGTCTTCACTTCGAATATCTTCGCGATCATGGGCCTGCGCGCGCTGTATTTCCTGCTGGCAGACATGGCCGACCGCTTTCATCTGCTCAAGTATGGGCTGGCGATTGTGCTGGTGTTTATCGGCGGCAAGATGGTGTTGATGCCGTGGTTGCACATGCCGGTGGAGTGGTCGTTGGCGGTGGTGGGCGGGGTTATTCTGAGTTCGGTTTTGCTGAGCCTGGTGACCACCAGAGAGAGCGAACGCAGCACTGAATAACACACCACAAAACCCTGTGGGAGCGAGCTTGCTCGCGAAGGCGTTGGACCAGTCAACATCGAAGTTGAATGACTCACCGCTTTCGCGAGCAAGCTCGCTCCCACATTTGGATTGCGGTGACGGTTACTTATCGGACTTGATGCTGGTCCACACACGTGTCCGCACACGCTCGAGTTTCTGCGGCAACGGCTGCACAACGTAGAGTTTTTTCAGCGCTTCCGGGGTCGGTGTCAGGTTCGGGTTGTCAGTGATTTCCTTATTGATCAGCGGCATCGAATCCTTGTTCGCATTCGGGTAACCGAGGAAGTCGCTGATCGGTGCGATCACTTTCGGATCGAGCAGGTTGTTGAGGAACTCATGCGCTTCCTCGACGTTCTTCGCGCTTTTCGGAATGGCGAAGGTGTCGAACCAGATCGGCGCGCCTTCTTTCGGCAAGCGCCAGTCGACCACTACGCCGTTTTTCGCCTCTTTGGCGCGGTTGCCGAACTGATAGAAGCTGCCGGAGTAACCGATGGCCACGCAGATGTCGCCGTTGGCGATGTCGGTCATGTATTTGGCCGAGTTGAAGTAGGTCACGTACGGGCGAACCTTGAGCATCAGCTCCTTGGCTTTTTCATAGTCGGCCGGGTTCTGGCTGTTCGGATCGAGGCCCAGGTAATGCAGGGCCAGCGGCAGGATTTCTGTCGGCGAATCAAGCATCGCCACGCCGCAGGATTTGAGTTTTTCCATGTTCTCGGGTTTGAACACCAGATCCCAGCTGTCCACCGGCGCGTTGTCGCCCAACGCCGCTTTGACCTTGGCCGGGTTGAAGCCGATCAGCACCGTGCCGACCATGTAAGGCACGCCGTACTGGTTGCCCGGATCGTTCTTGCCCAGCAGTTTCAACAGTTCCGGGTCCTGGTGGCTCCAGTTCGGCAGTTTCGATTTATCCAGCTTCTGAAACACGCCAGCCTTGATCTGCGTTTCAAGGAACTGGTTCGACGGCACCACTAGGTCGTAACCGGAATTGCCGGTCAGCAGTTTGGCTTCGAGGGATTCGTTGGTGTCGAAGGTGTCCCAGGTCACTTTGATACCGCTTTTTGCGGCGAAATCCTTGGGCACGGACGGCAGGATGTAGTCCGCCCAGTTGTAGACGCGCAGTTCGCGTTGTTCAGCCTGGACAGCGCCGGCCAACAGCGTCAGCCCACACACAGTGGCACCCAGAATACGTTTCATCGTGACCATGGTTGTTCCCCAAAAGGCAGCGTGAGTTCGATGGTTTTTATGTTCTGTACACGGCAGCGGCTGTAAAGGCAGCCAAGGAATAAAAGGTTCAGCGTCTGGTTGTGGCTTTGATTCTTGCTGACAGCGTAGCCGGAGCACAGTGGGGGATGGGCCAAAAGGGGATCGATGTGGCCAATTTGATTGACCGCCGGGATGCGGAAACAACAATGCCCGGCGAATGGCCGGGCATTGTCGTGAAGCGGATCAGCTCAGTCGGTGTAACCCAACCTGGCCGCCCTGCTCTGCTGAGTCTGACCGCGTGTGGCCAGGCAGTAATACAACGGCACGGTGACCACCAAGCCAACCAGCCAGGACAAGTCCGCGCCCTCGACCAGATTGGCGTACGGCCCGACGTACAGCGATGTGTTGGCGAACGGTAACTGCACGAGGATACCGATGAAATAAGCAATGATCGCGTGCAGATTGAAGCGCCCGTAAACCCCGCCATCGGCGCGGAAGATCGAGGCGATGTCGTAGCAGCCGCGCTTGATCAGGTAGAAGTCGATCAGGTTGATCGACGCCCACGGCACCAACACCAGCAGCAACGCCAGAATCAAACCGATGAACTCGGAAATGAAATCCGCCGATGCACCCAGCGCAACCACGCAGCAACCCGCGAGCACCAAGCTCGACAACACGACGCGCACCTTGATGCTCGGCGTCCATTGGCTGGCGAAGGTCTGGATCGAGGTGATGATCGAGAGCACCGCGCCATACAGATTCAGCGCGTTGTGACTGATGATATTGAGCAGAAACAGCACCATCAGAATTGGCCCGAGCCAACCCGTCGACTGCTTGACCGCGACCATCGCTTCAGTGCCTTCCGGAGTGGCCAGCACGGCAACCGCGCCGAAGCTGAAGGACAGAATAGTGCCCAGCGTCGCGCCCAGATAAGTCGCCCAGAACGGCTTGGCAATGCCGATATCCGCAGGCAGATAGCGCGAGTAATCGGAGACGTAAGGCGAGAAACTGATCTGCCAGATGATCCCCAGCGACACCGTCGCCAGCCAACCGGACAGGTTGAAGCTGCCACGGCTAAGAAAATCCGCCGGCAAGTCATGGGCAAAGATATAGATGAAACCGGCGAGCAACGCGCCACCCATCACCCACGTACCGATGCGATTGAGCGTGTGAATGAAGTTGTAGCCGATCACGCCAATCGCCGTAGCGGCGAGTGCACCGATCAGAATGCTCAACGGCGCCGGCACCGAGGGCACGATGCCAACGATAGATTTACCGGCCAGGACGATATTGGAAATAAAGAAACCGATGTAGATCAGCGCTGCGAAAAACACGATCAGCAGCGCGCCGTAACGACCGAACTGGCCGCGACTCTGGACCATTTGCGGAATGCCCATGCGCGGGCCTTGCGCCGACGCCAGCGCAATCACTACACCGCCAATCATGTGCCCCAGCGCAATCGCCAGCAGCCCCCAAAGCAAATCGAGATGGAACACCTGAACCACCATGGCGCCGGTGACGATGGGCAGTGGCGCAATGTTGGTGCTGAACCAAAGAGTGAACAGGTCGCGGGCCTTCCCGTGGCGTTCCGCGAGTGGGACGTAGTCGACCGTATGATTCTCGATCAACGGATCTTGCCGGGACATCTGGGACATATGCATGAACTCGAGTTTGTCTGTTCTTATCGTTGTATGAAGCCAAACCGGGAGGACTCTTTGGTCACCCCTCAGATGCAGACCATATTATGGTATTCCAAACAATTCACAAGACTGATCCGTAGTTTACGGCGCCAGCTGATACGCCATCCTCGCTGAGACCGTAGTCTACGGACCAGCCGAAAGCCCCGTAAATGCTGAGTTTCCGACGAACGCGGCACGTTTATCGGTTCAGCTTAAAAGGCCTTGCAAAGATCGAATACTGGTATACCATCAGACCAACAAACACATAAAAACAGCAACACATCACCCGAGGACCGACCAATGATCGATGCCGCCATCTACAAACAAGTCATGGGCTCGTTCCCGTCCGGCGTAACCGTTATCACCACCCTGGACGATGACGGTCAGATTGTCGGCCTGACGGCCAGCGCGTTCAGCTCGCTGTCGATGGACCCGGCGCTGGTGCTGTTCTGCCCCAACTACAGCTCTGATTCCTACCCGGTGCTGATCAAGAACAAGCGCTTTGCGATCCACGTTCTGTCCGGCGGCCAGCAAAGCGAAGCCTACGCCTTCGCCCGCAAAGGCAAGGACAAGGCACAAGGCATCGAATGGACATTGAGCGAACTGGGTAACCCGATCCTGGCCAACGCGACAGCTATCATCGAATGTGAGCTGTGGCGCGAATACGAAGGCGGCGACCACGCCATCATGGTCGGCGCGGTGAAGAATCTGATCGTTCCCGAACAGCACACCGGGCCATTGGTGTATTGCCACGGCAAGATGGGCGCCCTGCCCGTCCTGGCCTGATCAAAACCTCCAGCCCTATGCAAATCAAATGTGGGAGCGAGCCTGCTCGCGAAGGCAGTGTTACAGGCCACGCAGCAAGCGACTGACACAGCGCGATCGCGAACCGCTCACTCCCACCGATTTTTGTAGCCTCAACAACAAAAAATCCGAGGAAGCGTCATGAAATTTTCCCTGTTCATCCACATGGAACGCTGGGACGAAAGCGTCAGCCACCGCCAACTGTTCGAAGACCTCACCGAACTCACCCTGATAGCCGAGGCCGGCGGTTTCAGCACCGTGTGGATCGGCGAACACCACGCCATGGAATACACCATCTCGCCAAGCCCGATGCCATTGCTCGCCTACCTCGCGGCCAAAACCACCACCATTCACCTCGGCGCCGGCACCATCATCGCGCCGTTCTGGCACCCGCTGCGCGTTGCCGGTGAATGCGCGTTGCTCGACGTCATCAGCAACGGTCGCATGGAAGTCGGCCTGGCCCGTGGCGCCTATCAGGTTGAATTCGATCGCATGGCCGGCGGCATGCCTGCCTCCAGCGGTGGCCAGGCATTGCGCGAAATGGTCCCGGTGGTCCGCGCCCTGTGGCAAGGCGACTACGCCCACGACGGCGACATCTGGAAATTCCCCACCTCGACCAGCGTACCGAAGCCGATCCAGAAACCGAACCCGCCGATGTGGATCGCCGCCCGCGACCCGGACTCGCACAACTTCGCTGTGGCCAACGGCTGCAATGTGATGGTTACGCCGCTGATGAAGGGCGACGAAGAAGTCCTAGACCTGAAGAACAAATTCCAGACCGCCCTCGACAACAACCCCGGCGTGCCGCGTCCACAATTGATGGTGCTTCGTCATACCCACGTGCACGACGCAGACAATCCGGATGGCTGGAAAGTCGGCGCGAAAGCCATCTCACGTTTTTACCGAACCTTCGATGCGTGGTTCGGCAACAAGCAAACCCCGGTCAACGGCTTCCTCGCGCCAAGCCCGGAAGAGAAGTTTGCCGGCCGCCCGGAGTTTGAACTGGAGAGCCTGCACAAGACCGCAATGATTGGTACGCCGGAAGAGATCATTCCGCGGATCAAGTACTACCAGGAACTGGGCGTGGATGAGTTCAGTTTCTGGTGTGACAACAGCCTGCCCCACGAAGAGAAAAAGAAATCGTTGGAGCTGTTTATCAAGCATGTGGTGCCGGCGTTTCGTTGAACCGCGTACTTGAGCCGCAATAAAAAAGGGGCGAATTCATCGATATGAATCCGCCCCTTTTTTTGCGCTTGTCGGCGAGTGGACGTTACCCCTGAACAGCGGCTTTTCGACTCCGGCGCGATTGCTTCAGATTGAAACGCAGCTTGCGCAACCCGTGAACAATGCGCGGAAACCACAGCGTCCAGCGAGTGTGCAACATCACCCCGCAATCACGGCTGTCTTGCCGCGTCATCGAGGTGATCTGCTGCGGCATCGGCACACCATACTTGATGCACTTGGTGATCAGTGCGTCGACATTGCGCTCCATGAAATTCAGCGCAACTTCACGCCCGGCACTAAACGCAGCGATGTGCTTTTTCAACGCTGCCAGAGTGTCGCGATACGCGGCATAACTGCCCATCACGTACTCGACATCCTTATGGCTCTGCGTCAGCGAACCGCTCCTGACCCGTTGAAAGTAATAGTCCGCTGCCGTGGCAAAAGTGGCCTGACTGTGCAGATAGATGTTCATGCTGAACACATGATCTTCATGGGCCCGACCTTCCAGCCGGACCACAAAACGCTCGCACACCGAACGCTTGAAAATGTATTGCCACGTCGCCGCGTGATACTTGCCGGACAAAATCAGATCCTGCAGCAAGTCGCGCCCCGCCTCGAACCAGCCATTGCGGCTGGCAGCAGTGTTACGTCGCAACAGTTGCTTCTCGCCGTCCACTTCGGTGTACGAACGCTTGGAAAAATAAAACAGTTCAAGCGCTGCATTGGCCTGCACTTGCTCCAGCAGCGTCGAAAACAACTCCGGGCTGACCACATCGTCCGGATCGCAGAAGAACACATACTCGCCGCTCGCCAACGCCAGACCATTGCGCCGGGCAGCGCCAACGCCCTGATTGATCTGGGTGACCACTTTGACTTCCGGGCGATGGCCAAAACCAGCCTCAATCACCGCGAGCGTGCCATCGGTCGAGCCGTCGTTGATCAAGATGATTTCATGCAACGGCACGGGTTGATTGAGCAGCGAGTCGAGGGTTTCAGCGATGTAGGACTCAACGTTGTACGTGGGAATGACGACAGAAATTTTCGGGACAGACACGTTGTTGAGCACCTGAAATGACGGCGTAGGCCGATACGGGATTGGTGAGGCAGGGTTGACGTGCGCGGCCGCAGGAAGGCACGTATTCGGATGATTCACGACACAGTGATGCCGTTATGCTTTCGCATGATAAATGGCCAACGGTTGGGGCGTCAAAGAACGAGGCCAGTTGTATTGCAGCGATTCACTGTTGAGGGGTAAACGGGTACGGAGCACTGACTAGTACCACTCAACATGGAGTTCGGCTAACTGCGCCTTAAGCGCAGACTCACTCTCAAACCAGTAATCAAACCCTTCGCTACCACTTTTCTTCAAGTACAAATAATACCCACCCGTGTCGCCAGCACGATCATCCTCAACAATGATCTTCCAGCCCGAGTACTCACCACCCAACACCACACCGTCCCTGATCGCTACCATGAATGCATCCTCACCCTACAAATTACAGCGAATATCGGAAAAGTCTGGCGAAAGCTCTGCGTGATGAGGTACATCATCAGGCGCAGAGCCTGGAGTGGATTTGTGAGCATCCCTCAGGGCCTGTCCACATTTATCCCATCCCCATCTATCCGCTCTCAAGAAGCCCACTGGGTTTTCTCGGGAAACTCGCCTTTTACAAAGAGCCGAGCGAGCTTCATGCCGGCTCTCTCCGACCATTTTCCGCTTACATCCAACGGGCACTCCTTTATGACGCTTATAGTTTCCTTTATTTTATCTAGCCGTATCAGACCTACATCGCCGCCCCGACCAAACGTATACTCAACATAATCTTCAGTCTCTATAACCTTGTCCATCTCTATATAAATAGCCACGTACACCTCTCAATCTAGCGGGGTTGGATAACGTATCTGTGTTTTATCATGAGAAACGCCATAATCCTGTCTAAATATACCCTCGAATCTGGACTCGAAATACTCATGCTTGAAAGGGAACGGGGACAGACCC
>NZ_JAUJWZ010000023.1:0-98833 GCF_031931925.1 Pseudomonas sp. rhizo66 | reverse complement strand
TGGTGGCGTACACAGATTTTGCTCACGCTACGAAACCTGTGGGAGCTGGCTTGCCAGCGATGACAATTGCACAAGCGCCGGACATCTCCTTAATTAACGCACCGCCTCAAACAACCCCGTCGCGCCCATCCCGCCGCCCACGCACATGGTGACGATGCCATAGCGCAGATTACGCCGCTGCAGCTCACGCACCAGATGCCCGACCTGCCGCGATCCGGTCATACCGAACGGGTGCCCAATGGAAATCGAGCCGCCATTGACGTTGTATTTCTCGTTGTCGATCTCTAGCCGATCCCGGCTGTACAGGCACTGCGACGCGAACGCCTCGTTCAGCTCCCACAGATCGATATCCGCCACTTGCAAGCCCTTCGCCTTGAGCAGTTTCGGCACCGAAAATACCGGGCCGATACCCATCTCGTCAGGCTCGCAACCGGCCACGGTGAAACCGCGGAAAAACGCTTTCGGCTTGAGGCCCAGTTGCAAGGCTTTCTCCAGGCTCATCACCAGCGTCATCGACGCACCGTCGGACAGTTGCGACGAGTTGCCCGCCGTCACCGAGCCATCCTCGGCAAAAACCGGTTTCAAACCGGCGAGGCTGTCATAGGTGGTGTCCGGGCGGTTGCAGTCGTCGCGATCAACTACACCGTCGAGAACCTGCACTTCGCCGGTGTTTTTGTCCTCGACGCGATACTTCACCGCCATCGGCACGATTTCATCGTTGAACAGCCCGGCAGCCTGCGCCTGGGCGGTGCGAATCTGGCTCTGCAATGAATAGCGATCCTGCGCTTCCCGGCTCACGCCATAACGCCGCGCAACCACTTCGGCGGTCTGACCCATCGTGTAATAGATGCCCGGCGTCTGTTGTTTGAGCAGCGGGTTGATCAGGTGATCGGTGTTGACGCTTTTCATCGTCAGGCTGATCGACTCGACACCGCCGGCCACGATGATGTCGCTGCAACCCGAGGCGATCTGGTTGGCGGCAATCGCAATCGCCTGCAAACCTGACGAGCAGAAACGGTTGAGGGTCATGCCGGCGGTGCCGGTGCCCAGGCGCGACAGCACCGCGACGTTGCGGCCGATGTTGTAGCCCTGCGCGCCTTCGTTGGAGCCAGCGCCGACGATGCAGTCTTCAACGCTGGCGGGGTCGATGTCATTGCGCTCAAGCAGCGCATTGACGCAATGGGCCGCCATGTCATCCGGACGGGTCTGGTTGAACTTGCCGCGAAAGGATTTGGCCAGGCCAGTCCGTACGCTGTCGACGATCACCACTTCACGCATGGCATACCTCATTGTTGTTGTCGGTTGAGAGTGGACCGAGCATAAGTCCACCTCATTACCGACCGCGACAATCATTCACCCCGCGTATGCGGGTCCATCGGTTCAGTCCTTGTGTTTTTTTGCGCGCTTGTCGGATTTCTCGAAGGCCTCCTCCAGTGCACGGTTGATCGTGCGCAACACCTTCACCCGGGCCCAGCGTTTGTCATTGGCCTCGATCAGCGTCCATGGCGAGATCTCCGAGCTGGTGCGGTCGACCATATCGCCGACGGCAGCGCGATAGGCGTCCCACTTGTCGCGGTTGCGCCAGTCGTCTTCGGTGATCTTGAAGCGTTTGAAGGGGATCGCTTCGCGCGCCTGGAAACGCTCCATCTGCGTGTCTTTATCAATGGCCAGCCAGAACTTGACGACGATCACCCCGGCGTCGGCCAGTTGCTCTTCGAAATCGTTGATCTCGCCGTAGGCGCGCAGCCAGTCGGCCGGCGCGCAAAAGCCCTCGACCCGCTCTACCAGCACCCGGCCGTACCAGGACCGGTCGAACACGGTGAACTTGCCGCGCGCCGGAATGTGCCGCCAGAAGCGCCACAAGTACGGTTGCGCCCGCTCTTCTTCAGTCGGCGCGGCAATCGGCACGATGTTGTATTGACGCGGATCGAGCGCCGCCGCGACCCGGCGGATCGCCCCGCCCTTGCCAGCGGCATCGTTGCCTTCGAACACCGCCACCAACGCGTGGCGGCGCATGCGTTTGTCGCGCATCAGCCCGGACAAGCGCGCCTGCTCGGTGATCAGTTGTTCTTCGTAATCTTTCTTCTCCAGGCGCTGGCTCAGGTCGAGGCTGTCGAGCAGGTTCAAATGATCGACCGGCGTGCCCAACGGCGCGGCGCTGACATCGTGTGGATACACGTCCGGGCGTTTCAGCGCATTCTGCAAACCCTCGAGGAGAATCTTGCCAACCGCCAGACTGCGGTAGTTGGCGTCGGCGCCTTCGATCACATGCCACGGCGCGTAATCACGACTGGTACGGCGCAGCACGCGCTCGCCGTATTTGACGAACTTGTCGTAGGTCTGCGATTGCTGCCAGTCCAGCGGGCTGATGCGCCAGCTGTGCAACGGGTCATCAGCCAGCGCCTTGAGCCGCGCTTTCATCTGTTTCTTGGACAGGTGGAACCAGAACTTGAAGATCAGCGCGCCTTCATCGCAGAGCATCTTTTCCAGACGTTCGGCACCGGCAATCGCCTGATCCAGACGCGGATCCTTGAACAAGCCATGCACCCGCCCCTGCAGCATCTGGCTGTACCAGTTACCAAAGAAAATGCCCATGCGCCCCTTGGCCGGGAGCATTCGCCAGTAGCGCCACGCTGGCGGCCGCGACAACTCTTCATCGGTCTGCTGATCGAAGGTGCGCACCTCGATCAGGCGCGGGTCCATCCACTCGTTGAGCAACTTGACCGTCTCGCCCTTGCCCGCGCCTTCAATGCCGTTGATCAGGATGATCACCGGGAAACGCTTCTGCTGCTGCAATTCGAACTGAGCCTCAAGCAAGGCTTCACGCAATGCCGGGACGGCCGCATCAAAGGTGTCTTTGTCGATGGCGTGACCGATTTCAGCGGATTCAAACATGGGACGGCTCCTTCCAGGATTCAGCAAGACTAGCGGATTGGGCACAGCAGCGGCGCAGAAATTCCCGCGGGTGGCGGATTGTCCGTGAGTCACCGCACACAAGCCTTGCCATGGATCAAGCAGCCCCTGCGCGATCGGCTAGAATGGCGGCCTTGTCGTTGCCGAGCCTGCCATGAAACCTGTATTGCCCCACGCCCAACTCGACTGGGATGACCACGGACGCCCGCGCTCGCGAGTCTTCGATGACGTGTATTTTTCCGACCAGTCGGGGCTGGAAGAAACCCGTTATGTGTTCCTCGAACAGAACCGCCTGGCCGAGCGTTTTGCCGCGCTGCCGGCGAGTGGGCGACTGGTCATCGGCGAAACCGGTTTTGGCACCGGACTGAATTTTCTCTGTGCCTGGCAGTTGTTCGAGCAACACGCCGTGGCGGGTGCGCGCCTGCATTTCGTCAGCGTCGAAAAATACCCGCTGAGCCCCGCCGACCTGAAACGTGCCTTGGCCCTGTGGCCGGAACTCAAGCCACTGGCCGATCAATTGCTGACGCATTACGTGGCGATCCACGCAGGCTTTCAGCGCATCACCCTGGCCAACGGCCGCGTGACGCTGACGCTGTTGATCGGCGATGCACTGGAGCAGTTACCGCAGCTCGACGCGCAGATTGACGCGTGGTTTCTCGACGGCTTCGCCCCGGCGAAAAACCCCGACATGTGGACCGCTGAACTGTTTGTCGAACTGGCGCGACTGGCAGCGCCCGGCTCGACCATCAGCACCTTCACCAGCACCGGTTGGGTACGGCGTCTGCTCAATGCCGCCGGGTTCAAAATGAAGCGCACGCCGGGCATTGGTCACAAGTGGGAAATCCTCCGGGGCGAATTTCTCGGCTGGCCGGCGGAAGTTGCCCCGCCAGTGCCGGACAAGCCGTGGTTCGCGCGTCCTGCGCCGATCGCCACTGAGCGGCGTGCGCTGGTGATCGGTGCCGGTCTGGCCGGATGTGCCACGGCGTCCAGTCTGGCCGCACGCGGCTGGCAGGTCACTTTGCTGGAGCGCCATGAAACCGTGGCTCAAGAAGCCTCGGGCAACCCGCAGGGCGTGCTGTACCTGAAATTGTCTGCCCACGGCACGGCGTTGTCGCAACTGATCGTCAGCGGTTTCGGTTACACCCGGCGCCTGCTGGAAACCTTGCAACGCGGCACCGACTGGGGCGACTGCGGCGTGTTGCAACTGGCGTTCAATGCCAAGGAAGCCGAGCGTCACGCGCAATTGGCCGAAGCTTTCCCGCAAGACCTGTTGCAGTGGCTTGATCAGCCCGAGGCGCAGGCCCGTGCCGGGGTCGGCGTGGCTCATGGCGGTTTGTATTATCCCGAAGGCGGTTGGGTGCATCCGCCGGCGTTGTGTCAGGCGCAAGCGGCGCAACTGAAGATCGAACTGCTCAACCATTGCCAAGCGCTGCAACTGCGCAAAGTCGATGACCAGTGGCAAGCCCTCGACGGTGAGCGCTTGCTCGCCAGCGCGCCGGTCGTGGTGCTGGCCGGTGCCGCCGACATCAAATGTTTTGCACAGAGCGCCGAATTGCCGCTCAAGCGCATTCGCGGGCAGATCACCCGTCTGGCCGAAACCGCAGAAAGCCAGGCGCTGGCCACGGTGGTCTGCGCCGAAGGCTACGTCGCCCCTGCCCGTCTGGGCGAACACACCCTCGGCGCCAGTTTCGATTTCAACAGCGATGACCTGACCCCGACCATAGCGGAACACGTGGGTAATCTGGCAATGCTCGAAGAGATTTCCAGCGACCTGGTCACACGCCTGCACATCAGCGAACAGCCTGTCGAAAACCTGCAGGGCCGCGCAGCCTTTCGCTGCACCAGCCCTGACTATTTGCCGATTGTCGGACCGCTCGCCGACCGCGAAGCGTTCCTCGACACCTACTCGGTGCTGAGCAAAGACGCCCGCCAAGTGCCGGACATCGCCTGCCCTTGGCTGGACGGTTTATACGTCAACAGCGGCCACGGCTCACGCGGACTGATCACCGCGCCGCTGTCAGGCGAACTGCTTGCCGCGTGGCTGGACAACGAGCCGCTGCCGCTGCCACGCAGTGTCGCCGAAGCCTGTCACCCCAACCGCTTTGCGTTACGTCGGTTGATTCGCGGCAAGTGATCGCTCACACCTCGGGCAGCACACAAAGGCCCAGATCCACCTGGCGGATGGCATCGTTGGTCAGACGCCGGGTGATCGCCGCTTCCGCCTGTTCCCGTTCGAGCTTGATGGCGTCCATCTGGCTCAGGTAGTCGGCCGAACTGAGCTTGGTCGCCTCTTCGAATACAGCATTGAGCTTTGGCGAATAGATTGCGTCAACCCTGGCGAACTGGCGGGCAAATGTACGCTTCAGATAATCGCTCCAGAACGACTGGCGCTGCATGAATTCAAGCCATGCGGAGGACAACTCAGCCGTTGTGACCTGACTCTTGGCAACGTCCAGATCTGCCTCGGTTACCCCCGCCAAAGACCCGAAACGCATGTTGCGCGGCTGGCCCGGCAGGTCCAGGGCGTCGGCCAGTCCGATGCGAAAAGCGAGGCTGACCTCCAGCGGATCGGTTTTCAGATCCCTGGCTGCATATTCCCGGGCTATCCGGTTCAGTTGTTCGAGGCGAAACAGACCGCGCCCCAGTTCGAGTAACGGCTTGGCAGTGGGGATCTGGCCATCGGCGAGGTTAGTCACTTTGTCGACTTCCACGGCCACTTCAAGATGGCTGAAATTGACCGCTGCGTTGTCTGTGCAATGGATTGGATTGGCGGACAGCTCCAGCAACTGGTCACACAGACTGGCATCGCCATGCGCCGCCTCCAGCACCGACCACACCCGGCGCTGCATGTCCGCGTTGATCTTCTCCGAGTCAGCGGTGTTGCCCAACTCCGCCAGCAGGCGAAACAGCCCCTCCGCGCGTGGCTCCTCCTTGAACGCTGTCCAGATCCGGTTGCGTCGCTCCCAGTCCGCGCCAGCACCTTGCTCGAACCAGAGCTCGCGCGCCGATTGCTCGTCCAGGCGCGCCTGATCGTCGGCCAGAAAGCCCATGCCGATACCGACATTGCCAAGGTAGTTTTCCAGATGCGTTTGACTGGCTGGCGACAGCGGATTGCCGCGCAAGTTGAGCGCCTGACTGAAACGCCGCGTGGTCTTGAACAGCCACTGGGGCAGGTCCCTGATCTGGTTTCGACGCAAATCCACCCATTCCAGATTCACCGGATACGCAAGCCCGCCGGGCAACTCGGTAAGGCCGGTTTCGGCCAGTTGCAGACGTTTGAGGTCGAACATCTTGCCAACATTCGGCGTGGCGCCCAGCGGATTGCCGTTCAGGTCCAGGTACTTCAACGTGCGCAAACCGCTCAGCTTCGCCAGCGTCGCCTCGGTCAAGCGGATCTGGTTACCGGCCAGGCTCAGCCGGGTCAGGTTGGGCATGTGTGACAACACCTCGGGCAGGCGGGTCATGTGGTTGCCGCCCAGTTCCAGTGTCTTGAGCTGCTTGAACGACTTGAGGAAATAAACCATGTCGTCACCTTGCTGCATGTTCTTCATCGACAAGTCGTGGATGTGCTCGAAATTCAGCCCCGGCGGTAGCGTCGGCAACGGGCCGACGTGTATGCCGTCCAGGTTCAGTGCGTAAATCACTTTGCCGCCAGTGCCCTTGCGCCAGAAAAGCCGGCGAAACCCGCCCTCGATTTGCTCGGCCACGGCTTTGCGGCTGTAGCGCACCTCCTGCAATTCTTTACGCGCCGCCGCCCTCGCGACTTTATCGTCGGCGTGTGCCGAGTCCACTTGAGCCAGCTTGTCAGCCAGCGCTTTCATGGCGGTTTGATCTTCACTCCAGGTGCGCAGCGCTTCCCGCAGGTTCTGCAGATCCTGGCGCAACGCTTTGACCCGAGTCGCGCGACTCAGCGGGTCATGGCCCAACTGTTCGATCAGCTCAACGGCCTGTGCCTGGCTCAAACGTGGATAGAGTTTTTTCACCTTGCGCAGCAAGGCCCGTGGATGGGCGGCGGCAGGCGGCTGATCGCCCTGAACGCAGTCCGCTTCAATGACCGGCGGCTTACGGCCGGTGAGAATCCGCCCACTCTCCTCATGTGCCTGCACTGCCGTGTCGAGCAGTTTTTTGCGTAAGCGAGCTGCGTCGGCATCCACCGGTTCAGAAAAACCAACTGCGACCCGCTGGCGCGCTGGCAGCGCTTTGAGCACTGCTTGATACAGGCTGTCTGGCCCGGCGGCCACCCGGCCAAGCAACTTGCCGTCACCGTCAAACACTTCATAGCCAGTGCTTGATTTGACCAGCGTGCCGGTATGCAACGGGGCCGCGGTTTCATCGCCAATAGCTTCCAGTATCGGACCGGTAAGCGACTTTTCGCGCACGGTCAGCCGTATACGCGCATCCCAACCACTCAAGCGAGGCAGCAGCCGAATCGCCAGTTTTTCGGTATCGGCGTTGGCGATCGACGGCAGGTGAAACCCGGTCAGCGCGCGATCCAGACGCAGGTTGCCCAAGGCCACAGCGACCTTTTGCGCGAGCCTCAGCGGCACTCGTCCGGTTGTGCGCAACTGTACGCGCTCGACAGTTGGCGCTTGGTCGATCAGGGTTTGGCCCAGACGTGCCGGTATGTCCGGATAGACTTGGCGCAATTTCCCCACGTCGTCGAGGTCACTCTGGTCATATCGCTGATACATGCGTTCGAACGTAGCGCGATGATCAGCCTTGAGCGCAGCACCAAGTTTTTTCGCCAGTGTGGGGCCTTCGAGATTGCGCGCGGTTTTGCCACCCAGCAATGCGTCGACTTCGCGCTGATACAGGCCGTCGATCACGGTTTGCAGCAGTTTTCCATCAGCCAGGTGATCAGTGCTGACCACCACCCTCAGGGTTTCGCCCGGCGTGCGCTTGGCGGGATAGGTCGCGGTGATCGCACCCTCGCCATCGGTGACTTCGATGTAATGATCCGTCGGCCAGCCGGGCAATGTCGGCAGCCCGTGCAACTGCTCTTCGACCGGTTGGCCGGCAGGGGTTTCGCCGCGTTCAAGCGCACTGACCAGACCGCGCAGCTGCTTTTCAAGCCGGGCACGCTCGATGACGTCGCGCATTCGGGCCGGCAGCGGCAGGTTGTCGGCAAAAGCGCGATGCACCTGTTCATGTGAAGTAGCGCTGAGCTGGCGAAAGGTGTCCAGCTCCAGATCGCCGAACTCACTCAGGCGCGGGTCCATGCGTTTGAGGGTATAACCCATGCTGCCCCAAGCGTCGGCATCCTCGTGGGGCATTCGCCAGCCACCCTCGACGTGCTGCTGCAGTGTGGGGGCATACGCTTGCGGCCGCGCGGGATGCTCAAGACGCCAACCAGTGGCCGCAGAGTCGTACGGACCGGAAAGGATCCGGTTGTCGACAC
Organism: Pseudomonas sp. rhizo66; assembly: GCF_031931925.1. NCBI lineage: Bacteria > Pseudomonadati > Pseudomonadota > Gammaproteobacteria > Pseudomonadales > Pseudomonadaceae > Pseudomonas > Pseudomonas sp. rhizo66. The sequence goes on along the minus strand of NZ_JAUJWZ010000023.1, from coordinate 90,522 downwards.
GACCGACATGCTTGTCACCGACCGGATAAAGCTCCGTAGCCCCCTCCTCCAGGGTCACGCCGGCTGGCAGTCGATGCTCAAAGGGCGCCAGATCAGGGTTCCACAGGCGCGGTTGGCCCGCCCGATTGCGGATGGCCGTGAATTGTGCAAAAAAATCCGGGTGCGAACGCAACAGCTTTCTGCCGAGCGCGCCCAACGCTTTTTGTCCCCCGGCAAACGCCGCCATCCCCGCGATGTTTTCCACCACACTGAACAGGTGCGACAGCGCTTGCTGGTGATCGCCACGGCGCCAATCCTCGACACCTTCATAGACCTCGCCGAGCAGTTGTCCCACGGCAACGCCCATCATCAATTGCCCGAGCACCGGCACGAAGAGCCCGGCCACTGAGGCCACGGTCACGCCCAGTTCGAGGAAATCCAGCAGTCTTTTGCGGCGCGCGTCCTCCTCGATATCGTCGGTCGGTACCGCCAGTTTGCGCGCGTCGAGCTGCAGCTTGCCGACGTGGCTCTGCACCATGAACTCGAACAGCGCCACGCTGATCGGCCACTGCCGGATGTGCCCCAGATCGGCGCTCTCGGCGAGGGTCTTGAAGAAGTCGGCCCTGGCGTCCTGATCCAGGCTGTTGGCAAAAAAGCCTTGGTAGCTTTTCACCTGCAATTGCTGCGCAAGGTGTCGCTGGAACGCGGTGAAACTCGAGTATTCATACAAGGGGCGCTCGGGTTCGCCGGGCATGTAGACCATGCACCATTGATTCGGGTACAGCTCCACCGAACGGACGGAAAACACCACCACGCCCCAGACGCAGCTGTCGAGCACTTCAATGCCCTGCATGATCAATGCGCGTTTGCCGTACTTCAGCGTTTTCTCTGACACACTGCCGTCGGCGTCGAGCAAGCCCTGTACCGTTTGCAAACCTGCCGGAGTGATATGCCCTTTGAGCGCCGCCAACTGTGCGTCCAGTTGCAGTTCATGCTTTTTCATCGCGGCGACGTGGCGGGTCATGGGGCTGGTCGCCACGACCTTGCCGTCATCTTCCCTGAGCCCGAACACCGCCTGGAAATGCGCCTGATACTGTTTGCCCAGATCCAGCTTGCGGCACAGCTTTGCGAACGCCGCCGGGGTCAATCCGTCGACGCCGGCCGCAGCACTCTTGATCCGCACCACACTGCCGTCGGGGAACCCGTCAGCCTCCTCCTCGCCAGCGCTGAAGTTCTGCATCGCCGCCTGCAACAGCGTTTGCGTAGCGTTTTCGACGGTTTCGATACCGGCTTGATCGACAGACGCCGGTTCGCAGCCACAATCGGCCCCCGGCACACTCAGCAGGTCCTGCTCGACGTTGTAAACCGCCGGCCATTTGAGGTTCAGGGCCTCCGTGAGCTTGTCGATGCAAAACGCCGACAAGGGTTTCAGCGCGGCCAGGTCTTTCTCGACAGTCTCTTGCAAAGTGATCAGGTCGCGCGAAGCCTGATCGAGCACGGCCAGCGTGGCGGGAGAGGCCTTGAGCAAATAAGCCGGCAGATTTTTTTGCAAGACTTCGGCGGTATCGAGGTCGCCCGTGGCGTCGAGCAGCGTGCTCAGGATCGCCTCTGGGGTGAGCTGTTTTTTCGGTGCTTCGATTGCCATCTGCAATAGTCCTTTATTGCGGGATCGGACCATTGACCTTATCGCTGCGCCGCCAGGCTCAACAACTCGAAAACCTGATCAAAACCCGGCAAAGCAACCAGTTTTCTCATCATTCAGATAACGTGTTACCGCCTTTTGCCAAAGGGCGGTACAGGGTTATACGACCCGATCAAAAAACCTTCACGGAACACCCTTGATCAAGAACAACTCATGTGTGCCACCACCACCGGAGCCTGCAAACGTTTCATGTTCTGTGATGACCTGCCAGCCGCCTTATAACTTATCGTTCTAAAACTCCACTTACCGACACGGGTCAGTTTCTGAGTACCCGCCCTTCTGGCGAGGTATGCCTTGACCCCTCCCCAACGGAAAAACCGGTAAGGACTTTATGTGCGGATTAGCTGGCGAGTTACGTTTTGATCAACAACCTGCAGACCTTGCAGCGATCGAGAGAATCACCCATCACCTGGCCCCTCGCGGCCCCGACGCGTGGGGTTTCCATGCCCAAGGGCCGATTGCCCTGGGCCACCGTCGCCTGAAAATCATGGACCTGTCGGACGGCTCGGCGCAGCCGATGATCGACAGCCAGTTGGGCTTGTCCCTGGCCTTCAACGGCGCGATCTACAACTTCCCGGAATTGCGTGCCGAACTTGAAGCGCTGGGCTATGCCTTCTACTCCGGTGGCGACACCGAAGTGCTGCTCAAGGGCTACCACGCTTGGGGCGAAGCCCTGCTGCCGAAGCTCAACGGCATGTTCGCTTTTGCCATTTGGGAACGTGACGCCAAACGCCTGTTCATCGCTCGCGACCGTCTCGGCGTGAAGCCGCTGTACCTATCGCGCACCGGCCAGCGCCTACGCTTTGCCTCGGCGTTGCCGGCGCTGCTCAAGGGCGGTGACATCAACCCGATCCTCGATCCGGTGGCGCTCAATCACTACCTGAATTTCCATGCGGTGGTCCCGGCACCGCGCACTCTGCTGGCCGGCATCGAAAAACTGCCACCGGCGACCTGGATGCGCGTTGAAGCCGATGGCACCACCGAGCAGAAAACCTGGTGGACTCTGCCCTACGGCCCACACGACGACGAGAAAAACCTGACGCTGGACGACTGGGTCGACCGCGTCCTCGACAGCACCCGCGAAGCGGTGGCGATTCGTCAACGGGCCGCCGTGGATGTCGGTGTACTGCTCTCCGGCGGTGTCGATTCGAGCATGCTCGTCGGTCTGTTGCGTGAAGTCGGCGTCGACAACCTTTCGACCTTTTCCATCGGTTTTCAGGATGCCGGTGGCGAACGCGGTGACGAGTTTCAGTATTCCGATCTGATCGCCAAGCACTACGGCACTCAGCATCATCAACTGCGCATCGACGAGAAAGAAATCATCGAGCAACTGCCCGCCGCATTCCGCGCGATGAGCGAGCCGATGGTCAGCCATGACTGCATCGCCTTCTACCTGCTGTCGCGCGAAGTGGCCAAGCACTGCAAGGTTGTGCAGAGCGGTCAGGGTGCTGACGAATTGTTCGCCGGTTATCACTGGTACCCGCAAGTCGACGGCGCGGCCGATCCGTATGCGGCGTATCGCAATGCGTTTTTCGACCGCAGCTACGACGACTACGCCGCCACCGTGCAGCCGAAATGGCTGACCGCGAACGATGCAGCCGGTGACTTCGTGAAAGAACACTTCGCCCAACCCGGCGCCGATGCCGCAGTGGACAAAGCCTTGCGTCTGGACAGCACGGTGATGCTGGTCGATGACCCGGTCAAACGCGTCGACAACATGACCATGGCCTGGGGCCTGGAGGCGCGCACGCCGTTTCTTGACTATCGACTGGTGGAACTCTCGGCCCGCGTACCGGGCCAATTCAAGCTGCCTGACGGCGGCAAACAAGTGCTGAAAGAAGCCGCGCGTCGAGTGATTCCAAGTGAAGTGATCGACCGCAAAAAAGGCTACTTCCCGGTGCCGGGCCTCAAGCACTTGCAGGGCGACACGCTGAACTGGGTACGCGAACTGCTGCTCGATCCAAGTCAGGATCGCGGCCTGTTCAACCCGGCCATGCTCGACAAATTGCTGACCGATCCGCAAGGCCAACTGACGCCGTTGCGTGGTTCGAAACTGTGGCAACTGGCTGCCCTGAACCTGTGGCTCAGTGAACAAGGAATCTGATTGATGAAACCCCACGCCACGGCCATCAACCAACGCCTGCTACGCGGTCAGACACCGTCCTATGAACGCTTGCAGGCGCGTCTGGCCGAAGACGGCAGCACGCTGGCCGCCGACCCGATTGCCGTACATTGCGGCTGGGGCCGGTTGCTGATCGGCCACACTTTTCCCGACCCGGCATCGCTGGCGCAGGAGTTGCTCAAAGAGCAGCCCGGCGAGCGCGACATCGCGTTGTACGTCGCTGCGCCGCAGCAGATTCTCGGCCTGGAACCGACGCAACTGTTTCTCGACCCGTCCGATACCCTGCGCCTGTGGTTCAGCGATTACCGGCAAGCCACCCGCGTGTTTCGCGGCTTTCGTATCCGCCGCGCACAAAGCGAGGCGGACTGGCAGGCGATCAATCAGTTGTACCAGGCACGCGGCATGCTGCCGATCGATGCCACGCGCCTGACCCCGCATCATCAGGGCGGCCCGGTGTACTGGCTGGCCGAAGATGAAGACAGCGGCGCGGTGATCGGCAGCGTCATGGGCCTGAACCATCAAAAGGCTTTCAACGACCCGGAAAACGGCAGCAGCCTGTGGTGCCTGGCGGTTGATCCGCAATGCTCGCGCCCGGGTGTCGGTGAAGTGCTGGTGCGGCACCTGATCGAGCACTTCATGAGTCGCGGCCTGAGCTATCTCGACCTGTCGGTGTTGCACGACAACCGTCAGGCGAAAAACCTTTACGCCAAGCTCGGTTTCCGCAATCTGTCGACCTTTGCCATCAAGCGCAAGAACGGCATCAATCAACCGCTGTTTCTCGGCCCGGGGCCGGAGGCGCAGTTCAATCCCTATGCGCGAATCATCGTTGAAGAAGCCCATCGACGCGGCATCGACGTGCAGGTGGATGACGCCGATGCAGGGCTGTTCACCCTCAGCCATGGCGGACGCCGCGTGCGTTGCCGCGAATCGTTGAGCGACCTGACCAGCGCGATCAGCATGAGCCTGTGCCAGGACAAAAGCCTGACGCACAAAGTGCTCAAAGGCGCCGGATTGAACCTGCCCTCGCAGCAACTGGCTGGCAATGCCGACGACAACCTGGCCTTCCTCGACGAGCACCAACGGGTGGTGGTCAAGCCGCTCGACGGTGAGCAGGGCCAAGGCGTGGCGGTGGATTTGCAGAGCATCGAAGAAGTGCAGCAAGCCATCGAAACGGCGAAGCAATTTGACAGCCGCGTGCTGCTGGAAAGCTTCCACGAAGGGCTTGATCTGCGGATTCTGGTGATTGGCTTTGAAGTAGTGGCTGCGGCGATTCGCAAACCGGCGGAAGTGGTCGGCGATGGCCAGCATTCGGTGGGCGCGTTGATCGAGGCACAGAGTCGGCGTCGGCAAGCGGCCACCAGTGGCGAGAGCAAGATCCCGCTGGATCACGAAACCCAGCGCTCCCTGCACGCGGCCGGTTATGACTACAGCAGCATTCTGCCGGCCGGCGAGCACCTGTTTGTGCGGCGTACGGCGAATCTGCACACCGGCGGCACGCTGGAAGATGTCACCGCAATCCTGCACCCGACGTTGGTCGATGCAGCGGTACGGGCGGCGCGGGCGCTGGACATTCCGATGGTCGGCCTCGACTTGATGGTGCCGGCGGCGGATCAGCCCGATTACGTGTTTATCGAGGCCAACGAACGTGCCGGTCTGGCCAACCATGAGCCGCAGCCGACGGCGGAGCGGTTTGTCGATTTGTTGTTTCCGCACAGTCAGCCGGTTGTCTCTTGATTCTCTAGAGACTGAACCGACGCCATCGCTGGCAAGCCAGCTCCCACAAGTTTTGCGATACACACAAAAACTGTGGGAGCTGGCTTGCCAGCGATGAGGCCCGATCAAGCAACACAAAACTTTCCTCATCGAAACCATCGGTGTGCTCAACCCATCAGGAGTTTCCATGACCACGCAAATCCCCGAACCGGATCTCAACTACCTGCAAAAAGTCTTGCTGGAAATGCTCGCCATTCCCAGCCCCACCGGGTTCACCGACACCATCGTGCGTTACGTCGCCGAGCGTCTGGAAGAACTCGGCATCCCCTTTGAAATGACCCGGCGCGGCACCATTCGCGCCACGCTCAAGGGCAAGAAGAACAGCCCCGACCGCGCGGTCTCGGCGCACCTCGACACCATCGGCGCGGCGGTCCGTGCGATCAAGGACAACGGCCGCCTGACCCTCGCCCCGGTCGGCTGCTGGTCGAGCCGTTTTGCCGAGGGCAGCCGTGTCAGCCTGTTCACCGATAACGGCGTGATTCGCGGCAGTGTCTTGCCGTTGATGGCCTCCGGGCATGCCTTCAACACTGCCGTCGATGAAATGCCGATCAGTTGGGATCACGTTGAACTGCGTCTGGACGCCTACTGTGCGACGAAGGCTGACTGCGACTCGCTGGGCATCAGCATCGGTGACGTGGTCGCCTTCGATCCGCTGCCGGAGTTCACCGAAAGCGGCCACATCAGCGCCCGCCACCTCGATGACAAGGCCGGGGTTGCGGCGCTGCTTGCGGCACTCAAAGCCATCGTCGACAGCGGTCAGGAACTGATGATCGACTGCCATCCACTGTTCACCATCACCGAAGAAACCGGCAGCGGCGCGGCGGCAGCCTTGCCGTGGGACGTCAGCGAATTCGTCGGCATCGACATCGCGCCGGTTGCTCCCGGCCAGCACTCCAGCGAACACGCGGTGAGTGTGGCGATGCAGGATTCCGGCGGCCCTTACGACTATCACCTGTCGCGACATTTGCTGCGTCTGGCCGGTGAAAACGAACTGCCGGTGCGCCGCGACCTGTTCCGTTATTACTTCAGCGATGCGCATTCGGCGGTAACCGCCGGCCACGATATCCGCACCGCCCTGCTCGCCTTTGGCTGCGATGCAACCCATGGTTACGAGCGCACGCACATCGACAGTCTGGCGGCACTCAGTCGCTTGCTGGGGGCTTACATCTTGAGTCCGCCGGTGTTCGCCAGCGATGCGGCGCCGGCGAATGCCTCGCTGGATCGCTTCAGTCATCAGATTGAACATGACACGCAGATGGAGAGTGATACGCGGGTGCCGTCGGTGGACAGTCTGGTGGGGCAGCGTTCCGACAGTTAATCCGGGTTTTGTAATGACAGGACTGGCCCCATCGCTGGCAAGCCAGCTCCCACAGTATTGGGGTGCCACACAACATTTGTGTGCACCGTCGATACGTGTGGGAGCTGGCTTGCCAGCGATGGGGTCGGCACAGGCGATACAAAACTGGCAGGCAAACCGCAATCGCCGTAGCATCGCGCCATTGATTCAGCCGAGGTGCCCATGCTCATTCCCCACGACCAACTTGAAGTCGACACCCTCACCCGCCTCATCGAAGATTTCGTCACCCGCGACGGGACCGACAACGGCGATGACACGCCGCTGGAAACCCGCGTGCTGCGCGTGCGTCAGGCACTGACCAAAGGCCAGGCGCTGATCGTCTTCGACCCGGAAAGCCAGCAGTGCCAGTTGATGCTCAAGCACGACGTGCCCAAGCACCTGTTCGATTGAACGCCTCAGCGCCGCTTTTCGGTGGCCTGCTTGCGCTTGATCCGGTCATAGACCTCCGAGCGATGCACATTGACCTTTTGCGGGGCTTCGACGCCAAAGCGCACGTTGGAACCGTTCACCGACAGCACGCGCAGGGAAATGTCGTCGCCGATTGAAATCAACTCACCAACGACACGGCTGAGTACAAGCATGAGATTCGTCCTTCAGGGTTAGCCAGCCCTGAAGATGCGCGGCTTGCTGCGGCTCCACAATGCGCGCCGAGCAAATCAGTTTTGCCTTACACCCTTGTTCGCGTTGAGCCGTCAGACGTTTCCCACAAACAGCCTTTAGGCAGCGGAAAAGCGTGGCCCGAACAGAATCACGCTGGCGCCGATTACGCACAGCGCCACGCCGACCCAGTCCGAACCCAATGGCCGCACGCGCTCGACCACCATCAGCCAGCCAATCGAAGCAACGATGTAGATCCCGCCGTACGCGGCATAGGCTCGCCCGGCATAGCTGGCTTCAACACGGGTCAGCAACAGGGCGAACAGGGTCAGGCTGAGCAGCGCAGGGATCACCCACAAAGCACTTTTGCCTTGGCGCAGCCACATGAAAAAGCCGAAACAACCGGCGATTTCAAACAGCGCCGCGAGAAAAAACCACAAGTAATTGAGCATTGATGCGTCTCGACAGGGTGACCATTGCGGCCACCCTAACGACGCCGTCTGCAACGGGCAAGGTCAGCCGTTGTTCTGTTTGGCTTTGGCGCGCATTTTTTCCGCCATTGAGGTCATTTCGTTGTAGAGCAGCTGCGGGTTCTTCTGCTTGATGGCCCAGGCCATGCGCCCTTGTTCGTGGGGCAGGATCATGAACTCGCCAGCGGCAACTTGCTGATAGATGTAGTCAGCGATGTCCGCCGCGGTAATCGGCGAACTTTCCAGCAACTTGCCGACCTGGGCTTTCATCGCCGGGGTCGGGCCACGGAACGAATCGAGCAAGTTGGTCTGAAAGAACGACGGGCACACCACATGCACGCCGACTTCCTGCTGCGCCAGTTCGATCAGCAAGCTTTCCGACAGGGCTACCACGCCGGCCTTGGCCACGTTGTAGTTGCTCATCGCCGGGCCTTGCATCAGTGCTGCCATGGAGGCGATGTTGATGATTTTGCCTTTGCTTTGTTCAAGCAGCGGCAGGAACGCCTTGCAACCCTTGACCACGCCCATCAGGTTGATCGCGATCTGCCAGTCCCAGTCTTCCAGCGACAGTTCACTGAAGAAACCACCCGAGGCCACACCGGCGTTGTTGACGATGATGTCGATGCCGCCGAGTTTTTCTTCGCAGGCCTGAGCGAACGCGGTGAGCTGGCTGTAATCACGCACATCGCAGCGCTGGGTAAAACCGTCGCCACCGGCCTCGCGGACCATTTTCAGGGTTTCCTGCAGGCCGGGTTCACTGACATCGGACAAGGCCAGTTGCCAGCCTTCACGCGCCCAGCGCAGCGCGATTTCGCGACCCAGGCCCGAGCCCGCACCAGTGATCATCATGCGATTTTGCATAGCAGACAGCCTTGTTGTTCCGGGGAAGATGCGCGGAGTGTAGCGAAGGATCGACGCGCGCCCACGCTCCATCAGATTGCTGAATGGAGGATCAAAAGGCCGCAGCCTGCGGCAGCTTCTGCACGCGTTCAATGTAGGAGCTGCCGCAGGCTGCGATCTTTTGATCTTGCGCTTTAAAAGAAATAAGCGAGCAATCCAAATACATTAAAAAAACATTGAATTTTCTTTCATGCGCACCGGTCGGAATTTATAAGCCGTCTGGAATTACTTAGTCTCCAGTCGCCCTTGAATACCAAGACTTCTCGAACACTATCAACAAGGAAATCGACATGGGCACAATTCTAATCATTATCCTGATCCTGTTGCTGATCGGTGGTCTGCCGGTCTTCCCGCACTCCAGAAGTTGGGGTTATGGTCCTTCGGGCATTATCGGCGTGGTGTTGGTAGTACTGTTGGTGCTGCTGTTGCTCGGTCGGATATAACGATTCAAATGCAAAAAAAAGAGGCCCTGTTCAGGGCCTCTTTTTTATTGCGCGGATTTTACTGTCGGCAAGCGATCAATCCGGCTTGCCGTGAATGACACCGGCAGTGTTGTCCATCAGGCTCTTTGTCGCTGTTTGCAGGAACGCTTCCAGCTTGAGTTTCAACTCGGCAGTGCGCGGTGCGTCCGGAACAACCTCGGCGTGCGGATTGGCACCCAACTGGTACTGCCAGATCTTCGGCCCCATGTCCTTGTCTCTCGGCAACACCAGGATCTGGTCGGCGGTGACGATGGCGGTGGTCTGCTCGCTGCCCGACGGCTTGATCACACCGAAACCGGTGTCGCCTTCCGGCAGGTTGAGCAGGTCACGGCCCCAGCACTGATGACGCACTTCGCCACCGAGCCGGCCCATGATGGTCGGCACGATGTCGATCTGCGTGCCCACGGTGTGGTCACGGGTGCCGAACTTCTCCTGGATGCCCGGCGCGATCATCAGCATCGGCACGTTGAAGCGGCCCAGGTCCATTTCGGTGATCTGGCGCTCGTTGCCGAAACCGTGGTCGCCGACGATGACGAACAGGGTTTCCTTGAAGTACGGTTCTTTGCGCGCCTTCTCGAAGAATTGACCCAGCGCCCAGTCGGAGTAGCGCATGGCGGTCAAGTGTTCGTTGAGCGAACCGCGATCGGTCACACGTTCGACCGGCAATGGCGTCGGCAAGGCGTACGGCGTGTGGTTGGACAGGGTTTGCAGCAGTGCGTAGAACGGCTTGCCGTTTTCCCGCGCCTTGAGTTCCTGCAGGCCACGGTCAAACATGTCCTGATCGGACACACCCCAGGTCGGATCGGAGAACACCGGGTTGACGAAATCGTTACGGCCAACGAAGTTGGTCATGCCCTGGTTGCTGAAGAAGCCCGACTGGTTGTCCCAGGCGAAGTCGCCGTTGTAGACATACACATCGTCATAGTCTCGGGCGCTGAGCAACTGCGGCAGACCGGACAGCTTATGGCTGCCTTCCGGGGTCTGCATCAGGTATTCGAAACCTGGCAGGTTCGGGAAGCAGGCCATGGTCGCGAACATGCCCTGGTGGGTATGCGTGCCGTTGGAAAAGAAGCGGTCAAACAGCAGGCCTTCCTTGGACAGCTTGTCCAGGTAAGGCGTGATGTTGCCCGGCGCGCCCAACGCGCCGACCGAGTGACCGGCCATGCTTTCCATCAGGATCACGACGACGTTCTTGATCGGCAGGGTCTTGTCGGCCGGTGGCGTGTAGTCGCGGCGTACGGCGGCAATATCGGCTTCGACCAGTTTGTCGTCCGGCACCAGCAGCATATCGCGCACAACTTTCTGTGCCTGTTCCTGCGGCAGTGTGGCTTTCCAGATATTGTCGCGATCCTCGCCCATACGCGCCTTGGCGGCGCCGATCAGCGACAGCGTGCCGTTGAGGCCGAGCTGGTTGGCGAAGTTGGAGTCGGTGGTGTAGACGTCACCCCAACGCATTGGCGGGCCTTGACGCAGGGTGCCACGGGCGGAAACAACGCAGATCATCAGGCAGACCACGAACACCGCCAGACGGGTGTACCACGGCGCGACTTGGCGAGTGCTCACGCTGCCGCCGCTGAACGGGCCGCGCGGCCGGGTGGCGCGGTCGGCGCCTTTGAACGCAAGCGTCAGGATCAGCGTGCCGATCACCCACGCCAGCAGGTAGCGCACCACCGGGAAACCGTACCAGAGCATGCTCATCACGGTTTTCGGGTCTTCTTTCACGTACTGGAACACCAGACCGTTGAGGCGCTGGTGGAACTCGCGGTAGAAGTCCATCTCCATCAGGCCGAGGAACAGCGCAATGCTTGAGGCGATGGTCAGCCACAGTCTGAAGAAGCCGCGTGCGGCCATGGCGCGGGCACTGAACAGCGCCAGCACCAGCGGAATGCACACGTAAACCACCAGGCGCAGGTCGAAACGCAGGCCGTTGACGAAGGCTTCGAGGAAAGTCGAAGCCGGGGTATCGAGGATCATCTCGCGGTTGTAGACCAGCAGCGCGAGGCGCAGCACGGAAAACATCACCATCATGACCAGCGCGCAAAGCAGCGTGTAGGCCAGATGCGATTTGACGGTCGGTTGCAGCAGGCGAGCAGAAGATCGCTGCTGATTCAGGGCGTCCGGGTTTGCCATGTCGTTTTAGGACCCATTGAAAGTTGAAGTTGCAAAAAATACAGCGGCGCCATGCCCTCTATTGGTCATTCCAGACCCCGGGGCTTGCGCGGTGCGCAAATGTTGCACGATCACCCGCACCATTGCCATTGATTACTGCCCGGCCGCCAGACACTTTCATTTAGAGCGGTGGTGAACCGCGACAGCGTGCAAACAGCGCGGGCGAATTGTCAGGAACACGTTGTGAAAATTTCGTGCAGCGCATATCTGGAAACACAATATAGATACAAAACAAAACGCCCCGAATCGATCGGGGCGTTTGCTGGAACGCGAGATTACTTCTCGGCGCGTTCTTTCAAGGCTTTGAGGGTGTTGAACGGCGCATCGACGACAAACTTGTTGGCAACCATCGCCGGCACGCTGCCGCCTGGCTCAGTATGCACCTGATAGGTCACTTCGACCTGATCACCCTTGGGCACGAATTTCCAGAAACCTTTGACCTGCGTGACCCGGACAAAACCTTTCTCTTCCGGAATGTACTTCGGCAGACCTTCGAGGTTACGGGTGAGGCTGCCATCGGCGCCTTCAACGGTGGTGATGTGCAGCACCGAATCACGCGAGGTCACTGGCCACGGCGTGTTGAACTGAGTGTAGGTCCAGCTCTGATCGCCCTCGTGCTTGAGCAGCTTCTGGGACTTGCATTCGTAGATCCAGGCGCAGGCACCGGAGACGTCTTCCTGCAGGGCGCGCAGTTTGGCAATGGTGGTCTTCATCAGGGTCACACCCTGGTAGGACTTGTAATCAGAGCCCGGCACTTCGGCCAGCGAGACCTTGATGCCATCCTGTTCCTTGGCGACTTTCCAGTCCTCAGCCTGAGCGACGGACGTCGCCAGCACAGCAGTCAAACCACACAACACAGCGATACGATGCAGCGAACCCATAGTCTTGTTCCTTATTGTTGAAGTTCCGTTCGTTTGACACATTACGCCGCCGTCATTTGCTCCCACCAGCCGATCAGTTTGATCGCTTCTTCCGAGCTGCTGCCACAGACTTCGACATCCGCCGCAAAGCCGGAACAGACGGCCGGGCGTTCAGGGCGGCCGAAAATGCTGCACAGGTTTTCGACCGAGAGTTGCACGCAACGTTCGCCGGCGGGTTTGCCATCAGGCATGCCGGGAATGGGCGAACTGATGGATGGGGCAATGCAGCAAGCGCCACAGCCTTCACGGCATTTCATGACGAACGTTTCCTCGCGACGGGCGATGTGTAAAAGGGACGCGGAACAGAGTAACCGCTAAAACGGCTGTTTCAAATTCCTCAACCGGGGTTTTTAGCGATAACTGAATGTGACTGACCAGTCTCCGACAAAGCGTCTGCTCTGCGGGTCACGGACGGTTTGGATTTACTGCTTGAATTCGAAATCCAGCGCCGCACCTTCGACTTCGCGGCGCTCTTCATTGCGCAGTTGCAACTGCATTTCATTGCTGAGCAGTCGGCCGTTGAGCTGGAAGCCGTTGTTCTTCTCACCAAACATCTGCGGCAGGATCGCCTCACGCTTGGGCAACTCGACCGTGCCCTGGGGCTTCAACTCCTCGACCATGTCCTTGGGCAGGCTCAGATCGAGTTTGGCCGACGGTAACCTGGTTTTTACCACTTCGCTGGCGGGTTTGGATTTGGAGGCGACTGGCTTGCGTTTCTTGATGACTTTTTGCTGGGTTTTCTTCGCGGGAGCTGCCTTCTGCGCTGGCGTGGTTTTTTTCGCCGGGCTCGTCGCCGCTGGTTTTTCCTGAACCGCAGCGGCCACGACACCAGGCGCATGACCGATCATCAGCAAACCCAGCAAAACCCAAGCGGCAGGAAAAATCGCTTTCATGGACCCAACGACACTAACGGCAGAGGGCCATATGCTCGCTTGTTGAACGCCACAAGACAAGCATCACCCACCGCTTGTTCAGAATCCGCCAGCGGTTTCCTGACACAGTTGTGTCGCCAGCAGACCGAGCGTCATCAACGCCCGCTCCGCCTCGCGGTTCCACGGAATCCCGCAATTGAGGCGGATACAGTGGTTGAACTGCTCGGTATTACTGAAGATCAGCCCCGGCGCAATGCTGATGCCCTGCTGCAACGCGCGCACATGCAATTCCTGGGTGTTCACCCTCCCCGGCAAGCTCACCCAAAGGATGAAACCGCCCGTGGGCCGGGTCATCTGCGTGCCTTCAGGGAAGTACTGCTGCACCGCCAACTGGAACGCGCTGAGGTTTTTCCGGTATTCCTGGCGGATGTACCGTAAATGCCGGTCATAACCGCCGTTTTCCAGATAAGCGGCAATCGCCATCTGCGTCACGCTGCACGCCGAATGGGTGCTGAAGGTCTGCAAGCGCTGGATTTCCTGCTGATACTTGCCCGCGATCATCCAGCCGATGCGCACACCGGGTGACAAGGTTTTGGAGAAACTCGAACAGTAGATCACCCGATCCAGTCGGTCATAAGCCTTGAGCGCTTTGGTTTTGCCTTGCTCGAACATCAGTTCGCCATAGATATCATCTTCGACAATCTGAATATCGAAATCCGAAGCCAAGCGCAGCAACTGCTTCTGCCGCTCTTCGGGCATGGTGCCGCCCAGCGGATTGCTCAGGCGCGTGGTCAGCACCAGCGCTTTGATCGACCATTGGTTGGCGGCGAGTTGCAGGGCTTCCAGGCTCATGCCGGTGGCAGGATCGCTAGGAATTTCGATGACTTTCAAGCCGAGAAGATCGGCCAATTGCAGCAGACCGTAATAGGTCGGCGACTCCGCGGCGATCAGATCGCCCGGGCGGGTCAGCACACGCAACGACATCTGCAAGGCATCGACACAACCGTGGGTGATCACCACTTCCGAAGGATCGACCACCACACCGGCATCGCGCATGCGGATCGCCACTTGCCGGCGCAGCGGTTCAAAACCGGGGCTGAACATGTAGCTGAAGGCGCGTGGACTATGGAAACGGGTGACCTTGGCCAGTTGCTGATGCAGTGCGCGCACCGGCAAGTAATCGACACTCGGTACGGCGGCACCGAGCGGGAACACACCCTCACGGCGCGATTCGACCAGAACCTGTTGAATGATGCTGCTGCGCGTGACCAGACCGGGACGTTCAACCCGGGCAATGTCCGGCGTCGGCGCGGTCAGCGCAGGCGTTTGGTGTACGTAATAACCAGACTGCGGACGTGCGCGGATCAAGCCTTGGTCTTCGAGATTGGCGTAAGCCTGCAACACCGTCGCATGGCTGACGTTGAGCTGCGAACTCATCTTGCGCACCGAAGGCACGCGCTCCCCCGGTTGATAGACACCACGGCGGATGTCTTCGGCCAGTTGCTGAGCAATACGTTGGTAGAGCAAGAGATTGGTCATGACGCAGCACTCGATTTCACGGGCATTTTATTCTTGTGTGAAACAATACCGGAACAGTTTAGAAGTGTACTGGGACAGTTGCCACATTACTCGACCATACAGTGCGGTGTCTGCCCCCGACTGTACGGATTTGCGAGCCATTCGACAGACGTAAAAAAGCCCGGCACTGCATGACAGGCCGGGCTTTCCAGAGACGCCAGCCTCAGCGGGCGGCGCCGAGCTGGCCTTTTTCATCGGAGAAGACAATTTCCACGCGACGGTTCTGTGCCCGTCCGCGCTCGGAAGCGTTGGCATCCACCGGGTATTCGTCGCCGTAGCCTTCGACCTGAATGCGCTTGTCGTCGATGCCCAGATCCATCAGCACATCCGCCACCGATTGGGCGCGATCACGGGACAGCTTGAGGTTTTCCTGTTTGCCGCCGGTGCTGTCGGTGTAGCCCTCGATGCGCACCACGCGTTTCGGGTTCAGTTGCAGGAACTGGACAATTTTCAGCACCACGCGGTTGGCCGAGTTTTTCAGCTCTGCTTCACCGGTGTCGAACAGCACGTCACCGAGGGTCATCACCAGACCGCGATCGGTCTGCGTGGTGGCCAACGCAACGATCTGTTCTTCGAGCCATTTACCCTGCTGCTGCACGCTCAGCAGTTTCGATTCACGCAGTGCCAGTTGCAGACGCTGACGTTCCAGTTCGAGCTTGGCTGCACGCTCTTCGTTGAGCATCTGATTGGTATGCTCACGGGCGATTTCGCTATAACGCTGGCTCAAGTAGGCGTAATGCACCACGTCCGAGCCGCTGCCCCAATAGGTCGACAGGCGATCGGCACGGGCCAGGGACTCACCGGCGCGGATCACGTCTTTCGGCGCGATGCGCAGCACGTTGGAGTCTTCCTTGACCTTCTGGAAGTCGGCGCTGGCTTCTTGCAAAGCCGATTCGCTGTGTTGACCGGCGCAGCCGTAGAGGCCGACGCAACCGGCGAGCAGCACACCGCCGAGGACTTTTGACTTGAGGCTCATCGGGCATCTCCCAGTTGCTTGCGCAGACGGACGATGCGGGTGTTGAGCACATTCACCTGTTCTTCACTTTTTTGCGTCAGCACTTTGGCTTCGGCCAGACGGGCATCCAGCTCGGCCTGTTCCGAACGCATACGCGCGTTGCGGTAGGACTCGTCAGCCATGTTGCCTTTGGCGCGGTTGTACTTGGTTTCGGCCAGTTTCATTTCCGGCACTTCGTCGGCGGTGGCGCCAACAGCCTTGGCCTGGGTGATGGCTTGCTCGGTCAGGCGCATTTGTTCATTGGGTGCCGGATCGGTCGCGCAACCGGCCAGGGCCAGAACGGCCACAGCCGCGAAAAAAGGTCGAATACTCACTAAGAATCCCTACTGTTTTGGGGCACTGACAGGTTGTGGCGGCTGTTGCTGCTGCGCCTTCCAGCGCTCGATATTGCGTTGCAGCGCGGCTTCCGTCAGTCCGGACGCGGGCAATTCTGTCATCTTTTTGGCCAACTGTCCGCGCAACCACGGATCGTTGCATGCCGAGTTATGCGAAACCGCGAGAAACAACCCCGGCCGGTCGACGGGTTGTTCGAATACCAGCAGGTCATTGGCCATGCCCAGCGCCTGCGCGGCGGCCATGCCCGAGTAGCGGCCGGCGAGTACATATTCCACTTCGCCCAAGAGCAATTTCTGTAGCGCTTGAGTGAGGTTGGCTGTCCGGATCAGGGTCAGATTCTGCTCGGCGAAAGTGCCGAATGCCTGGGTCATACGAGACTTTTCCGACAAAGCCCCGCTGTGGCCGTGCAGGTCTTTGGCCTCGCTGTAGACCAGCGTCGAGCCTTTGCGCGTCCACACCAGATAATCGTTTTCCAGTAGCGGCGGATGGATGTAGTCGAGGTTTTCCAGTTCATTGAGGGTCAGCGGCGCATCGGCGAGCATGTCCATGCGTCCGCTGCGCACTTCATCAAGGGCTTGCGAGCGTTTGCCGGCGTAGAGCAATTCGACCTTTATGCCGAGGTCTTTGGCGACTTGTTGCAACAGGTCAGCGCTGGCGCCGATCAGTTGCTTGGGGTTTTGCGGGTCTTGCCACAGGTACGGCGGCGCATCCGGGCTGCCGGTGACGACGAGGCGCTCGCACTTGCCAGCGGCCAAGGCCAAACCTGGCAACAGGGCCAATCCCAACAACCATCCGCAGCGCAGATCCATGGCAACACGCTCCCACTCAAATCCGAGACAAAAAAAAGCCCGACCAACAGGCCGGGCTCTTTATAAGTGAAGCAGCTGGATTAGACCAGCTTCTCCAGCTCAGGGACGGCTTCGAACAGATCCGCCACGAGACCGTAATCGGCCACCTGGAAGATCGGTGCTTCTTCGTCCTTGTTGATCGCAACGATCACTTTGGAGTCTTTCATACCGGCCAGGTGCTGGATCGCGCCGGAGATACCGACGGCGATGTACAGCTGTGGAGCAACGATCTTGCCGGTCTGACCGACCTGCATGTCGTTGGGTACGAAACCTGCGTCGACCGCGGCGCGCGAAGCACCGACGGCAGCGCCGAGCTTGTCGGCCAGGGCGTACAGGTGTTTGAAGTTGTCGCCGTTCTGCATGCCGCGGCCGCCGGAAACGACGATCTTGGCAGCGGTCAGTTCCGGACGATCGGACTTGGCCAGTTCTTCGTTGACGAAGCTGGAAGTGCCGGCGTTGTGCGCAGCAGCAACGGCTTCAACGGCAGCCGAACCACCTTCAGCAGCAACCGGGTCGAAACCGGTGGCACGCACGGTGATCACTTTGATAGCAGCGGTCGACTGTACGGTAGCGATGGCGTTACCGGCGTAGATCGGACGCTTGAACGTGTCAGCGCTTTCGACCGAGATGATTTCGGAGATCTGGTCAACGTCCAGCTGCGCGGCAACGCGCGGCAGGATGTTTTTGCCGTTGGAGGTCGCGGCAGCCAGAATGTGGCTGTAGCCAGCGCCCAGCTCTGCTACCAGCGGAGCAACGTTTTCCGGCAGCTGATGCGCGTAAGCGGCGTTGTCAGCGTTCAGGACTTTGCTCACACCAGCGATTTTCGCAGCGGCTTCAGCCACGGCGCCAGCGCCTTGACCAGCAACCAGAACGTGGATGTCGCCGCCGATTTTGGCAGCAGCAGCCACGGTGTTCAGCGTGGCCGGGGCCAGCACTTTGTTGTCGTGTTCAGCGATTACCAAGATAGTCATTTTTAGATTACCTTCGCTTCGTTTTTCAGTTTCTCGACCAGTTCAGCCACCGACTTGACCTTGATGCCTGCGCTGCGTGCAGCCGGCGCTTCGACTTTCAGGGTCTTGTTGGTGGAGGCGGTGGAAACGCCCAAAGCGTCCGGAGTCAGCACTTCGAGAGGCTTCTTCTTGGCTTTCATGATGTTTGGCAGGGACGCGTAGCGCGGCTCGTTCAAACGCAGGTCGGTGGTGACGATCGCTGGCAGTTTCAGGGAAACGGTCTGCGCGCCGCCGTCGATTTCGCGAGTCACGGCAACGCTGTCGCCGGAGACTTCGACTTTCGAGGCGAATGTGCCCTGACCGTAGCCGCTCAGTGCCGCGAGCATCTGGCCGGTCTGGTTGTTGTCGCTGTCGATCGCTTGCTTGCCGAGGATCACCAGCTGCGGCTGTTCCTTGTCGACCACAGCCTTGAGCAGCTTGGCCACGGCGAGCGAGGTCAGATCTTCAGCGGATTCGACGAGGATGGCACGGTCGGCACCCAGAGCCAGTGCGGTACGCAGCTGTTCCTGAGCGGTGGTCGGGCCGATGGAGACGACGACGATTTCAGTCGCAACACCTTTCTCTTTCAGGCGTACGGCTTCTTCCACTGCGATTTCGCAGAACGGGTTCATCGACATCTTGACGTTGGCGAGATCGACGCCGGAATTGTCCGCCTTGACGCGAACCTTGACGTTGTAATCCACAACGCGTTTGACAGCTACAAGAACCTTCATGGATTCCTCGTTACTCTCCGGTGAAAAGAAAGTCGCCTAGGCGAACCTGGCGGTTGATGCTCATCAGGCTAAAGGGCACCTCTAAAAACGCCGACTCGGGGGTCAGGTGTTGCACGGTGTGAAAACCTGCGACCGTTCGTCAGTGGTGACCAACCAGTCATGGATCTTCACGCGGTGTAAACTGCGCGCCGGACCTGCGCTGCGCATCACCTTCTACTGCCTGTGCCCTGTCTTTAGACGTGCTCTTGAAACCGCCAGTCTGCCTACGACGAGCGCAAAACCGCCCGTATCTTGACCGGAACGCCTATTCCGGTCAATACAGCAAAATGACCATTCATAAGCCGCGCTTCTTTGATTTCTCTGGGCTGGAGCCGATTCAAACAAACGTTTGTATTGGACGCTCAGAGTGGTGTAGATATAATGCGCCGCCTAGAGAGAAAGGTCGGTCTCCAATATTCCCCTTGACGTTAACGTAAAGGAATAGCGGATGCGACATCAAACCTCCAAATTAGAAAAAAAAACTGTTGAGCCTTGAGTAGGAGATAGCCTGTGGAACGCGAATACATGGAATTCGACGTGGTCATCGTCGGTGCCGGCCCCGCTGGCCTGTCCGCCGCCTGCCGTCTGAAGCAGAAGGCCGCCGAAGCCGGTAAGGAAATCAGCGTCTGCGTGGTCGAAAAAGGCTCCGAAGTCGGCGCACACATCCTTTCCGGTGCCGTGTTCGAACCACGCGCTCTGAACGAACTGTTCCCGGACTGGAAAGAACTCGGCGCCCCGCTGAACACCCCGGTCACCCGCGACGATATTTTCGTCCTGAAAAACGCCGACAGCGCGCAAAAGATTCCTGACTTCTTTGTGCCCAAGACCATGCACAACGAAGGCAACTACATTATTTCCCTCGGCAACCTGTGCCGCTGGCTGGCCCAGCAGGCCGAGAACCTTGGCGTAGAAATCTATCCGGGCTTCGCCGCTCAGGAAGCACTGATCGACGAGCAAGGCGTGGTGCGCGGGATCATCACCGGTGATCTGGGCGTCGACCGCGAAGGCAACCCGAAAGAAGGCCTGTACACCCCGGGCATGGAATTGCGTGGCAAGTACACGCTGTTCGCCGAAGGCTGCCGGGGCCACATCGGCAAACAACTGATCAAACGCTACAACCTGGACAGCGATGCCGACGCCCAGCACTACGGCATCGGCCTGAAAGAAATCTGGGAAATCGACCCGGCCAAACATCAGCCAGGCCTGGTAGTCCACACCGCCGGCTGGCCGCTGGACATCATGGGCACCGAAAACACCGGTGGCTCGTTCCTTTATCACCTGGAAAACAACCAGGTGGTGGTTGGTCTGATCGTTGACCTGTCCTACAGCAACACCTACCTGTCGCCGTTCGACGAGTTCCAGCGCCTCAAGCATCACCCGGTGCTGGCCCAGTACCTGGAAGGCGGCAAGCGTGTCAGCTACGGCGCTCGCGCCATCTGCAAAGGCGGCCTGAACTCGCTGCCGAAAATGGTTTTCAAGGGTGGCGCGCTGATCGGTTGCGACCTCGGCACCCTGAACTTCGCCAAGATCAAAGGCAGCCACACCGCGATGAAGTCCGGCATGCTCGCCGCAGAATCGGTGGCTGACGCACTGTTCGCGGAAAAGGACGGCACTGAAGAACTGACCACTTACGTCGACGCGTTCAAGAAGAGCTGGCTCTACGACGAACTGTTCGCCAGCCGCAACTTCGGCCCGGCGATCCACAAGTTCGGCGCCATCGTCGGCGGCGGTTTCAACTGGCTGGACCAGAACATCTTCGGCGGCAAACTGCCGTTCACCCTGCACGACACCAAGCCGGATTACGCCTGCCTCAAGCTCGCGGCCGACTGCAAGAAGATCGACTATCCGAAGCCGGACGGCAAACTCAGCTTCGACAAACTCAGCTCGGTGTTCATCTCCGGTACCAACCACGAAGAAGAGCAGCCGTGCCACCTGAAGCTGACCGACCCGAGCATCCCGATCAGCAAGAACCTGCCGCTGTACGACGAACCGGCTCAGCGCTACTGCCCGGCCGGCGTGTACGAAGTGATCACCAAGGAAGACGGCGAAAAACGCTTCCAGATCAACGCCCAGAACTGCGTGCACTGCAAGACCTGTGACATCAAGGACCCTTCGCAGAACATCACCTGGGTGACGCCGGAAGGCGCTGGCGGTCCGACTTACCCGAATATGTAAGTCGAACCGCTGAACATCAAGGCTCCCGAATCGGGGGCCTTTTTGTTGCCCAAAATTTACTGCATCACTTGACTCCCTGTGGGAGCTGGCTTGCCAGCGATGGCGGTGGATCAGGTGACATCTATGTTGAATGTGCCGGCCTCATCGCTGGCAAGCCAGCTCCCACAGGGATTGTGAAAATCCTCAGGCAGCGCGCTCGTCACCCGGGCTACGCTCGAAGTAGCGTTTGTACTCGCGGCTGAACTGCGACGTACTCTGATACCCTACCCGATGCGCGACCTGCGCCACCCCCAGACCTTCAGCCACCAACAACGTCTGCGCTTTCAACAACCGTAAACGCTTCAAATACTGCACTGGCGACAACAACGTGCTGCGTTTGAAATGCTCATGAAAGGTCGACACGCTCATGTTCGCGCAACTCGCCAGGGTCTCGACATTCAACGGCTCGGTGTAATGCGCATGCAGATGACTGATCGACGCCGCCACCCGTGCGAACTGCCCCTGTTGCTCAACCAATGCCCGCAATACATCGGCCTGTGGTCCGCGCAAGGCGACGAACAACAACTCGCGCACCCGCGCCGGCCCCAGAATCTGACACTCCAGCGGATCATGCAGGCAACTGAGCAAGCGCTCGACACAGCCGCGCATGCCATCGTCAAGCACCACCGAGGTCATCGACTCCGGCGTCTGCGCAGGGATATGCCGGCCCGGCGCCAGCCCCATGGCCAACACCAGTTCACCGAGCAACACCCGATCAATCGCCACCGAAACACCGAGCAACGGCGCATCCGGCAAGGCAAAGGTCTCGCACTCGAACGGCACCGGCAGTGCCTGAATCAGATAGTGCCCGGCGCCGTACTCCATGGTGCGCGGCCCGAGAAACGCCAGTTTGCTGCCCTGGGCGATGATCATCAGGCTCGGCTCATAAATGTGCGGTCCACGGGCAACGTCGCAACTGGCACGCAAAATCTGCACGCCGGGCAGCCCGGTCTGGCTGTAACCATCGCGCAGCGCCAGCGGTTCGATCAGCGAAACCAGCCGGGCATTGGCATCAAGATGACGGGTCAATTGCATCGAATTGTTCTTCACAAAAAAACACGAAAATAAGGGATGAAAGCATCATCGCAGATCCTTTTGCCAATGCGACCGATCAAACCTGCATGCCGGAGGATTAGGCATGAGACCCGGAGAAATCGTCATGGCCGGAGCGACAGTCGGCGCCCAGAATGCGCCGCCTCACTTGTTCCTGCTTTTGCGAGGTTTCATATGTACACCGCTATCGGTTATGCCGCCCAATCGGCCACCACTCCCCTCGCCCCGATGAAATTCGAACGCCGCAGTCCTCGTGCCGACGACGTAGCGATCGAGATTCTGTATTGCGGCGTCTGCCACTCCGACATCCACCAGGCGCGCAATGAATGGGGCATCGCTGTTTACCCCTTGATGCCGGGCCACGAGATCGTCGGAAAAGTCACCGCCGTCGGTGCGAATGTCACCCAACACAAAGTAGGCGATCTGGTCGGAGTTGGCTGTATGGTCGACTCGTGCCGCACCTGCGCCGCCTGCCAGCAGAACCTTGAGCAGTACTGCCTCGAAGGCCCGACCATGACCTACGCCACCCCGGATCGGGTCGATGGCAGCAACACCATGGGCGGTTATTCGGACAGCATCGTCGTCAGCGAGCACTTCGTCGTGCGCATTCCGGAGAAACTCGACCTGGCCAGCGCCGCGCCGATCCTCTGCGCCGGCATCACCACCTATTCGCCGCTCAAGCACTATGGCGTCAAGGCCGGCGACAAGGTCGGGATTCTCGGCATGGGCGGCCTCGGCCACATGGGCATCAAGTTCGCCAAGGCGATGGGTGCGGAAGTCACGCTGTTCACCCGCTCGGCGAGCAAGGCTGAAGAAGGTCGTCGTCAGGGCGCCGATCATGTAATCGTCTCCACCGACGCCGAGCAGATGGCCGCCGCCGCAGGCCGGTTCGACTTCCTGCTCGACACCATTCCGGTGCAGCACGACCTCAACCCGTACCTGCAAACCCTGCGCTTTGATGGCGTGCATATTCTGGTGGGGCTGATCGAACCGATCGACCCGCCGGTGCACGCCGCCAACCTGGTGCTGGGCCGCCGCGTACTGGCCGGTTCGTTGATCGGTGGCATTGCCGAAACCCAGGAAGTGCTGGATTTCTGCGCCGAGCACAACATCACCTGCGACATCGAAATGCTCGACATCCGCCAGATCAACGAGGCTTACGCGCGCATGATCGCCGGCGACGTGAAATACCGTTTCGTGATCGACATGGCGACGCTCAAGGTTTAAACCTTTAAACCCAGTTCCGCCGAGAGCCGGGCTGTGACCCCTTTGATCAGAGGAATCAGCTCGGCCATTTTTTCCAGCGGCATGTACGGCACGGTGCTGGCGATACTGATCGCCGCCACGATGCCCTTGCTCGCATCCCGAATCGGCGCCGCCACGCAGCGGATCGACGGTTCGTTGTCCTCCAGATCGAAGGCGTAGCCACCGGCGACGTACTCGGTCATGCGCTGCTCCAGCTGTTCCCAGGACTGCTGGGGATGCTGCGGCCAGAACTGACTTTTCCCACCCGCCGGCAGACTGATGTCGTACAGCCGTTGCCAATCTTTCGGCGAATCATCGAGCATCAACGCCTTGCCAATCCCGGTGCGTGCCAGCGGCATGCGATGGCCGACCCGCGAACGCATTTCCGGGCCGTTGCGCCCTGGGTTCTTCAGCAGATACAGCACTTCATCGCCTTCGCGAATGCCCAAGTGCACGGTGTCACCGGTCAACGCTGACAACTCGTCCAGATACGGCCCGGCCAAGGTCACCAGCGGCAACTCTTCGCGGGCCTGAAAACCCAGCTCGATCAGCTTCGGCCCGAGCAGATAACCGACTTGCGGTACCACGCGCAGATAGCGCTCGTCGACCAGGCAACTGGCCAGACGATGGGTGGTGCTGCGCGTGGTGCCGATCAGCCGGGCAATCTCCTTGAGATCGCGGGCGCCACTGGCCACCGCTTGCACCACACCGAGGCCGCGCAACAGCGTCTGCGTGCCGGTGGGCGCGGCGTCCTTGGTTTTTTCCGGAGCGTCTTCCTGCATATCCAGCCTTTTACCGTTGAGCGAGGGAACGGGCGGCATTATGGTCGCCCGACGCAGACCACTACAACTCGATACGCTCGACCTTGCCGACCAGCAACACGTAGGACAAGGCACCGATCAATGCGAGAACCGCGATGTAGGTGATCGCCGGCGCGAACGAATCGCCGCTGGCAAGGAAACCGATAACGATCGGCGTGGCAATCGCCGACAGGTTGCCGATGAAGTTGAACACCCCGCCGGTCAACCCCAACAATCGCGCCGGCGCCAGCGTCGAGACCAGCGACCACGTGATGGAGGCCAGACCGTTGCCGAAAAATGCCAGCGCCAGAAAGGCAATCACCAGCGGCGTCGACTCAACGAAGTTGGCGCCGATGATCGAAGTGGAAATCAGCAAGCCGCCAATGATCGGCAGCTTGCGCGCAAAGCCGACGGTGTAGCCGCGACGAATCAGGAAGTCGGAAAAGAACCCCGAACACAGCACACCAATGAACGCGGCGAGAAACGGTAGCGACGCCAACAGGCCGGACTTGATGAAGTCCATGCCGCGATATTTCACCAAGTAGGTCGGGAACCAGGTGAGGAAAAACCACAGCGTCGAGTTCAGGCAGAACTGACCGAGGTAGATGCCCCACAACTTGCGTTTGGTCAGGACGATGCCGAGATCGGTCCAACTGAACTTGGCTTTGACCTTGGCCGTCTCCTGCTGAATATCGACCAGACCACCGCCCTCGCGGATCAGGTCGATTTCTGCCTCGTTGGCGCCTTTGAAATCCCGTGGCTCGCGATACACCGCGTACCAGATCGCCGCCCAGAGAATGCCGACCGCGCCAGTGACGACGAACACCATGTGCCAGCCGAACTCATGCTGCAGCCAAGCCAGAACCGGCGTAAGGAATGCCAGACCGACGAACTGCCCTGAGGTGTAGAAACCGATCGCGGTAGCGCGTTCACGCTCGGGGAACCAGGTCGTCACCACGCGGCTGTTGATTGGATAAGCCGGTGCTTCCAGCGCGCCGACCGCCATGCGCAGCACGAACAGCGCAATGAAACTGGCGGCGAAACCGAGCATCACCGTCGCCAGCGACCACAGCAGCAACGCAACGCTATACAGAATGCGCGGCGGCACACGATCCACCAGCCAACCGCCGGGGATCTGCATGGCGGCGTAGGTCCAGCCGAATGCGGAGAAGATCAGACCGACGTGAATCGGATCGATGCCCAGCTCACTGGTCAGCGCCGGTGCGGCAATCGACAGGTTGCTGCGGTCGAGGTAGTTGATGACCACGGTGATAAACAGCAACACCATGATGAAAAACCGCTTACGGCTGGGCGTGACTAAAGACGCCTGCCCGGTGAGGGTTTGCGGTTGCATGGGGAGAGCCTCTTTTTATGTTTATTGAGGTCGGCCTGAGGCCTGCACTGCACTCTGTCTGATCGTTCCCACGCTCCGCGTGGGAATGCAGCCCGGGAAGCTACGCGTCCCAAAAGCGGACGCAGAGCGTCCATAGAGGCATTCCCACGCAGAGCGTGGGAACGATCTCATTGGGTGAATCAGAAGGGACTCACCACTCGGCAAAACTGCCATCGGCATGGCGCCAGATCGGGTTGCGCCAGCGGTGGCCGACTGCCGCACGCTCGATCACGTATTCCTCGTTGATCTCGATGCCCAACCCCGGGCCGTTGGGGATCTTCACGAAGCCTTTGTCATAATCGAAGACCCGCGGATCCTTGACGTAATCGAGCAAGTCATTGCTCTCGTTGTAATGGATGCCCAGGCTTTGCTCCTGGATAAACGCGTTGTAACAAGCCGCGTCCAGTTGCAGACACGCCGCCAGCGCAATCGGCCCCAGCGGGCAATGCAGCGCCAGCGCGACGTCGTAGGCTTCGGCCATGTTGGCGATCTTGCGGGTTTCGGTGATGCCGCCCGCATGGGAGGCATCGGGCTGGATGATGTCGACGTAGCCTTCGCTCAACACCCGTTTAAAGTCCCAACGCGAGAACAGCCGCTCACCGAGGGCAATCGGCGTGCTGGTCAACGGCGCCAGCTCTTTCAAGGCTTCATAGTTTTCGCTGAGCACCGGTTCTTCGATAAACATCAGTTTGTACGGATCGAGTTCCTTCATCAGCACCTTGGCCATTGGCTTGTGCACGCGGCCGTGGAAGTCGACGCCGATGCCGACGTTCGGCCCGACCGCGTCACGCACCGCAGCAACGTTGGCCAGGGCCAGATCGACTTTCTCGAAGGTGTCGAGGAACTGCAGCTCTTCGGTGCCGTTCATTTTCACTGCGGTAAAACCACGGCTCACCGCCTCTTTCGCCGCACGGGCGGTGTCGGCCGGACGGTCGCCGCCGATCCACGAATACACGCGAATTTTGTCGCGCACCTGGCCGCCAAGCAGATCACTGACCGAAACGCCAAGGGCCTTGCCCTTGATGTCCCACAGCGCCTGATCGATACCGGCCAGCGCGCTCATGTGGATCGCGCCGCCACGGTAGAAACCGCCGCGATAGAGCACGGTCCAGATGTCCTCGATATTGCGTGGGTCTTTGCCGATCAAGTAGTCGGACAATTCTTCAACGGCAGCCGCGACGGTGTGCGCGCGCCCTTCAACCACGGGTTCGCCCCAACCGGTCACGCCTTCGTCGGTTTCGACCTTGAGGAAGCACCAGCGCGGCGGGACGATGAAGGTGGTGAGTTTGGTGATTTTCATCTTTTTGTCTCTCTTGTAGATGCAGCGCTCGCAGCGCCAAAAGTCTTAGCGAAGCGCTTTCCAGGCGGCCACGTAGGCCTTGGCATTCACGGCCACTTGTTCTGGCGTCATGCCCGGTTTGAAAAGGCCGGAACCGAGACCGAAACCTTTTACGCCGGCATCGATAAACGCCTGCATGTTGTCCGGGGTGATACCGCCGACCGGCGCCAGCACTGTCCCGGATGGCAACACCGCGAGCCAGGCTTTGACGACCGCCGGGCCCATCTGCTCGGCCGGGAACAACTTAAGAATGTCCGCGCCCTCCGCCAGCGCCGCGAAGGCTTCGGTCGGCGTCGCGACGCCCGGCGACAGAAATAGCCCCGCCGCTTTCGCCGCTCGCAATACCCTGGCGTCGCTGTGCGGCATGACGATCACTTGGCCGCCGGCTTCTTTCACCAACTCGACCTGCTCCGGGGTCAACACCGTACCGGCACCGATCAGGCAATCGGCGGGCAAAGTCTTGCGCAGGATGCGGATACTTTCGTACGGCGAAGGGGAATTGAGCGGTACTTCGATGACGCGAAATCCGGCCGCATACAGGACTTCTCCGACAGCGGCGGCTTCCTGCGGATGCAGGCCACGCAGGATCGCGATCAGACCGTTTTGTGCCAATGCTTGCTTGAGCATGTCAGGCCTCCAGTCAGGGTTAACGGGATGAGGAATCAATCAGTCCGGCAGCCAGCGCCAGTTGCCACAGACCACGCTCGGTGGCCTGTTCGGCCAGCGTCACGTTGGCGAAACCACAGGCATCGAGGCCGCGGCTGTAGCGCGCACAGAGTTGCGCGTTGCCGATAAGGATGATCGAAGGGAGATTCGTGTTGTTGCGACGACGTCGCTGAACCGTGGCGAGCGCCGCCAGTTCATGGCCGATCATCAGGCCGGACAGATAATCCGCCTGCGCCGTCGGGCCGAGTTCGCCGGTCAGGCCCAGGGTCCGCGCGCTGAACAAGGTCGAAAGCACACCCAACTCGCCCTCCGCCGATTGTGCAATCTGCAAACCTCGGTCGAACGCCTGACTGTCGAATGTCGCACTGTGTTGTTGGGTACGACCGAGAATGCTGTGTTCGCTGAGCACGGCGAATACTTCGCCGGTCATGAACGTGTCGAAATGGGTGATGCAGCCATCGACCACCTCCACCCATTTCGAATGGCTACCGGGCAGTCCGATCAGCAGATCATTGCCCGCCTCGACCGGCAGATTCTGCAGCACGCCAAGCACTTGGGTTTCTTCGCCGCGCATCACATTCGGCAGACGCGAACGCTGGATCACGCCCGGCACGATATGCACCACGGTGCCGCGCAGGCTGACAACTGTTTGTAAGGAGTTTCCGAGATTGGCGACGTTCGCCGGCGTCTCGCAGTAGGCCGCTTCACGCCAGCCCTGCGCACTGCCGACCATACCGCAGGCAATCACCGGCAGATTTGGTTGCGCATCGAGCCAGTCGCCGCACGCCTCGTCGAACGCCAGTTCAAAACCATCGGCGCATTCGCGACCATTGATGATTCGCGGGGTCTTGGGCAACTGCATGATCCCGGACGACAGCGCGCGCTGCTCCAGCACCACACCGCCCGCCGCGAGTTTGTAAGCACGTAATGAGGTCGTACCCCAGTCGAGCGCGATCAATTGCGCCAGCATCGCTTCACCTGTTTTGTTTTTGGCAGTGAGTGCGACGGACTATAGACCTCCCAGACGGAAAATCTCAATATGTAATTTTACATCCCATATTTTGGGATTATCAAATCTACTCATCCTCCTCGAACAGATCCGTGATTCACCGTTATCAATATCACTACTGACGCTCTATCGCCTGAACGAATACACTGGCAGGAATATTCATCGATTTTGAGTAATACGGACCGTAAGCGTACGCAGCAGTCCTGAACTTACATGCCACGACCTGACGCGCGCTCAATACCATCAACAGTTGTTTTTTATTGAAGTACGTACTCAGCGTTCCACCGTCCGGTGTATGCACCGCAGAGACCTCAGCCGAATACACATATGGCCCCGCAGCAGATTCATTTAATACCGCGACGACCTCCCCTTCGAGATACCGGGTCAGGTCCTGTTTTGTTTCGAAGAAGCCACTCTCATCCAATGAACAGATCAAGGCATTGCCGACCTGATGTTGGCCGGCATTGATCTCGAAGAATCGCAACAGATCAGTCATTGAACTGAAGCGAACATCCAGAAGAGCACTGTCTCCAGGCTTGGTAACAGAAACAAATTCAATTTCGGTCGCTGGTAATGGCACTCTTTTTGCGCACGAAGTACACAAACAAAGAACTAGAATTGCAAGCAACACTCGCATGTCAAGACTCCAGATATTTGATCATTTTTTCAGCGATGAGATCACATGCGGACTGTTCGCCAAGAATCCTCGCCTTGAACATTACGCCTGCATCTTCGTGGTTGGTGTCTACCGCTTTATTGATATCAGGACCCGAGCTCATGACCCAGCGTTCTCCCATCTCGGCGACATCATCGGACTGATTGGGTTTCGCCGGTGCAGCCAATATATTGATCCAGTACTCTGCACCAGGCTTCGGGGTGGTGGCGTAAATGTCTGAAATCAGCCAGACACCCAGTCCGCCGCCCACTGGATCAAGCGTGACCAAGGACTTAACCGTAAATCCCTGTTCTTTGAGTATGGCTGCCAGATGAGCGCCGTTCCATCCTCCCAGACTGTGACCGACGATACTTATATAAATTGATTTATCACCTTTCAGATAACTCAGCACATACTTTTCTATGTCTTTCTTGCCGCGCACATCCTTATAACTAAGGTACACCGACTTTATTTTTCCAATTTGCGCGTCGCTGAATTTTTTAGGCAATAAAATCTGCGCACTGGTTACGTTACCGTGAGGTGGTTGATCTTGATAATACGGTTCCTTGTCTCCAGCACCGCCGATGAAAAACACGACGATTTTTTTGATTTTGATTGCCACAGCTTTTACAGTCTGGTCGGTTTTGCAAGTCAACTCATGACTCACCACCTCGTTTTTGCAATCTTTGAGTGCAGGGTTTGCGACTTCCATTTCGATCACTCTACAAACAGTTTTATAGTTTCGGCCAAATGAGAGCTGACCATATGAGTAAAGCCCTGCTCATTGGTGATCCCATGTTCCATGCTGCCATCGCCCCGTTGAATCACATAGGGATGATCGGGCACAGGCTCGCCAGTTGCTTCATTAACCACTTGCAACCTGTCCGTAAAATGCACCGGCATCGGCAACAACCCGCTAAAAGCCGCCCCGCCGCCACTCTGGCCAATAATTACCGTCCCCGACCCACCAACCACGACATTGCCGTGGCCTCCGGTGCTATCGAGCGTGGCCGCGTTCAGGCCGTTGATGAATACGGTGCCGGAAACCGCTCCGGTAATCGGACTGCCGCACGCCGATTTATCGGTCATGCGCGCGGCGGCGAGGCCGTCGAAGAAGACGTTCGGCGAGCCGGAGGCAATCGGGTTGGTGCCATGGCCTGGCAATGGGCAGGCGGTCGGGTCGGTGACGCGGGCGGCGGGTTTACCACTCAATTCAAAGCTCCTTGCTTCAGAGATTCCGGATGCGGCTGATGGATATCGATGTCGGTCGCGGCGAAGCGCCAGCGGTTGTCGACGGGGTCGAACAATGCGTGGCAATGCTCACGGCTGTCGGGTGATGCGGCGGTTTGCAGGTGCCGCCAGGCTTCGTCGGTTTGCCAGGCCAGTTCGGCCGGCGAGGCGTCGTCGAGTTCGTTGAGCCAGGCGTTGTAGTTGCGCAGGTGATTACGCTCGTAAGTCGATTGCAGCAGTTCGGCCATTTGCGTGCCGAGGTCGAGATGATGCCGGGCCGTCCACTCGCCGATCTCGGAATAGACGTACCAGCCCATCGGCATCAACCCGCCGTCCTTGAGCAGCGAATGCCCGGCAGGGGCGACGAAACCGCAACAGACGTGCAGCATCAGCCAGCCTTGATGGGCGTCGATAAACGCCGTCGGATCGAAGGTGCGCAGCGGTATCACACGGTACTCGGCGAGCCCGGCGCTGCGGATCATCAACTCGGCATCAAGGCGTGACACGAACGCGCGAATGGCGCTGCCGCCCGTGCGATTTGTCATGCACAGAATGTCGACCGGTTGACGCTGGGGGTTGTCGCTCAAGCCTGAGTTTTTCACCAGGCCATACAGACGCATTGACGCCCGTAGTCCGCTCAACGCTGGTCACTCATTGACGCAGCGAAGGCTCCACAGGCGTGGAGAAGTTGTGCCAGAG
This sequence comes from Pseudomonas sp. rhizo66, assembly GCF_031931925.1. Classification (NCBI taxonomy): domain Bacteria; kingdom Pseudomonadati; phylum Pseudomonadota; class Gammaproteobacteria; order Pseudomonadales; family Pseudomonadaceae; genus Pseudomonas; species Pseudomonas sp. rhizo66. The sequence goes on along the minus strand of NZ_JAUJWZ010000023.1, from coordinate 59,337 downwards.
GCATTACAGGTGTCGTCCGTGAGCGCGCAAAAATGGCGCGTAGAATGCCGGACTAGAGCGTTGGCGACAATCGAATCAGCATGGCAATGCCATCATTGTGGTCAGCCCTCGGCAAACTCACGCAACACCTTGCCGTCCATGCGATAGCGCACCCACTCCTCCTGTGGTTGTGCGCCGAGGGATTTGTAGAACTCGATCGCCGGGGTATTCCACTCCAGCACGCTCCATTCGAAGCGACCGCAATCATTGTCGCAGGCGATTTTTGCCAAGTGCCGCAACAAGGTTTTGCCGGCACCGCCGCCGCGTTGATCCGGGGTGATGTAGAGGTCTTCGAGGTACAGGCAGTTGCTGCCCAGCCAGGTCGAATAGCTGAAGAAGAACACCGCGAAACCGATCGGCACGCCGTCGCGCAGGCAGATCAGGCCGTGGGCGGTAGCGCCTTCGCCGAACAGGCTGCGCTCGATGTCGGTCACGTTGGCGATGACTTCGTGGCGGGCCTTTTCGAAATCGGCGAGTTCAGTGATGAAGGCGAGGATTTGCGGAGCATCGCTGGGGGTCGCCGGGCGGATGTCGATCGTCATGGACGGGCCTTGTCGGAAAAGGAAAACGCCATACTAAGGTGGTGAGCGGCGCTCGTCACATGGCAAAACACACACTACCCTGCGTCATGTTGCAAACACTGCTCCCACGGGGACCTCGACAATCTGAAAGGATGCTTATGAACTTAGAGAGTTTTACGCCCCTGGAGGCACTCGCGTCAGCTCTGTTGCCACACGCACTGGAACCGTCCGACGACGGCGCTCATGACCTCGCCCACCTCCAGCGTGTCTGGCATAACGTGCGTACGCTGCATGCAGAAGAAGGCGGTGATCTGCAGGTGCTGCTCGCCGCCGTGCTCCTGCACGACTGCGTAGCCGTCGAAAAGAACTCACCGCTGCGCGCACAAGCCTCGCGTCTGGCAGCGGAGAAGGCTTCGGCAGTACTGGCCACGCTGGGCTGGCCAGACGAAAAAATCAGCGCCGCGTTTCATGCCATCGAAGCCCACAGCTTTTCCGCCAACATGACCCCGCGCACCCTCGAAGCGAAAATCGTCCAGGACGCCGACCGTCTCGACTCACTGGGCATGCTTGGTGTTGCTCGTACGTTCTACGTCGCCGGACGCATGGGCTCGGCGCTGTACGACCCGCAGGATCCCGAAGCGAAACAACGCGATTACGATGACACGCGTTATTGCCTCGATCATTTCCAGACCAAACTGCTGCACCTCGCCGACGGTTTCCAGACCGCCGCAGGCCAGCGTCTGGCGCAAGTCCGTCATCAACGCCTGAAGGGTTTCATGGAGCAGTTCAAGGAGGAGATCGGCCTCGCCTGAGGCTCCTGTGGTTCGACCGTTCGTCGTTCATCAGGCACCAATCCGCTCAGAGGGCAGACCAACAACAGGTAAGGATTCCAATCACTGGAGACGCCCTATGATCCCGTCAAGGTTGACCGCTTTCGTATTCAGCGCCCTGCTCTGTCCTGCAGTTTTCGCCGCATCCACCACCGCTGCGGGCACCGGCCCTACCGATCCGACCCCTCCGCGCGCCCCCGCCATCAACAGTGCTCCCGGTATGAATACCGATGGCTCGGGCGTGCCGTTGATCAATCAGCCGCCCGCCACCGGTACTGATCCGCGCACTCAGGGCAGTGACCCGGGTCGTCAGGGCGGCATGAACACCCCTGACTCCCCCGCCACACCTGACAACGCCGGGCCCGGCGTTGGCTCTAAAACCACCACCGGTGGTTCGGGCTCCGAAGGATCCGGTCAGTAGTTCGCCGACGCGAGCGTCCTATTCAATCCAATGAAGAGGTAACCATGAACGTCGATAAAAACCTGGAAAAAGAAGTCCTCACCCGCCTGCTGCATGCCCATCCAAGTGGCCTGGGCAAGGAGGTGCTGGACAATTACCGGGGCGAGAAAGTCGTGGCCAGCGCCCTCGCCGCCTTGCAGGATCGCGGACTGATTCATCACGGTCATGTGACCTGCAATGAAGCCGGCGAACATTCGTTGAACCTGCCGATCAAGCTCAGTGCCGCTGGCGTTGAAGCGGCGCGCAAGCTGGATCTGCAGTAGTCCTGAGGCCGCTCGCTGCCGACGCGGCGAGCGGCCAATTCAAGTTTTGACTTGATGCTGATGGCCTCATCGCTGGCAAGCCAGCTCCCACAGGAACCGGGGTGAACACCAATGTGTGTTCACCACAAAAACCTGTGGGAGCTGGCTTGCCAGCGATGGCGGTAGATCAGGCGCCGCTGGACTCTCGGATAAAAGCATCCACCTCAGCCGCCCCAGGCGAAGTAGCCGGCCCCCAGCGCGTCACCGCCAGCGCCGCTGCCGCATTCGCCCGCCGCGCTGCTTCATGGGCAGACAGGCCCTGCGCCAACCCTGCGACAAACACGCCAGCATGAGCATCACCGGCGCCGTTGCTGTCCACGGCTTTCACGACAAACCCCGGCACATGTCGACGCTCGCCGGCCTGATGAATCCAGCAGCCCTGCGGCCCATCGCGAACCACCATCAGCACCTCTCTGGATAGATGCTCAGCGAGACGATCCAGCGCCGCACCAATGCCCTCAGCCCCGGTAAACCGCAGCGCTTCGACGCTGTTGCTGGTCCACACATCAATGCGCGGCAACAGCGCCTGCATCATCGGCGAATCCGGCGATTCCACTAAAGGGCCCGGATCGAACACCACGTTGATCGACTCCGGCAATGCCAATGTCCAGTCGAGCAACGCCTGCGCCTTGCCTTCGTGCAACAGGCTGTAGCCACTGAGATAAACGTAATCGCCCGCCTCGGCGGCAACGCTGTTCAGATCCTCTTCGGTCACCTCACCTTCAGCGCCGATATAGGAAATGAAACTGCGCTCGGCCGACGCATCGGTCAGCGCGACACACAACCCCGTGTCACGCTGCGCAGGTTCGCGAATACCGATGTGAATGCCTTCGTCATTCATCGCCTGACGCGCCAGATCACCGAAACGCCCGCTGCCATGCCGGCCGAGATATACCACCGGCAGGCCGTTACGCACTGCCGCCGCCATCACGTTGAACCCGCCACCCGCTTCAAAACCGGCCGACTGCGCCAGCACATCACCGCCAACCTGCGGCAGTTTATCCACGGCCATGACCAGGTCGATGATGACCTGGCCGGTGTGCAACATCTTAGGCATGAGCATTCTCGGCTTGCGCGGCGCGGCGGTCTTTCGCTCCGCCGAGGACCAAGTAAATGCCACCTGCCACGACGAAGGTCACGATCCAGCCGAGGCCGTTGTGGCCCAGCCACGAGTCGGACAAGAAGCCTTTGAACCAGACGTTTTCAGCGGTGGTGCCGATGGTGGTGAAGCTGAAGCCCAAGACGATGGCAATCGCCCACGCACCGAATGCGCGCCATTCGATACCGCCGTGATACCAGTAGGCACTGCTCGGGCTGACGTCGAGCAGGTCTTGCGGGCTGTAGTAGTGACGGTGGATCAGGTCGACGACGAAGATCCCGACCCACGCGGTGATCGGCACCGCCAGCAGGGAAATGAAGGTGATGAACGGGCCGTAGAAGCTATCGGCGATCAGCATGAAGTAGATCGAACCGGCGAAGATCGCGACGATATCGACCACCACCGCATAAACGCGCTTGACCTTGAGGCCGAGGGTCAGCGTGGTCAGACCGGCGGAATACACCGACAGGTTATTCGACAGCAACAGGCCACCGAACGCGGTGATCAGGTACGGCACGGCCATCCACGTCGGCAGCATGTCGCGAATCGCCACGATCGGGTCAGTCGCCGATGCGAGGTCGTTGTTGCCCACCGACAGCAAGCCGCCGAGGGTGATCAGCAGCACCAGCGGAATGCCCGCGCCGAACGCAGCGGACGCAACCAGTCGCACAGCCTTGACGCTGCGATGCTGATAGCGCGACATGTCGGCGCCAGCGTTGGCCCAGCCGATCCCGGTGCCGGCAGCCATGGTGCCGATCCCGATGATCATCGCGCTGATCGGTGCTGGCGTAGCGTTGAACACCGCGCTCCAGTCGATGGTCGCGCAAAGGAAACCACCGACGAGGATGTTCAGCGCGCCGAACACGTAAGTCGCCCACTTCTGGATCACCAGCAGGGTCGCGTGGCCGAGGCCGGACACCGAGAGGGTCAGCAGGACGAAAATCGCGATGAAGATCAGCGTGAGTATCGGCGCACTTTTCGCTTCCACTGGCGAGCCGAACAGGATCGAGCACAGCGACAGCAATACGAATGCAGCGGTGGTGGTGTTGACCGTTTCCCAACCCAGACGCGACATCAGCGAGACCAGCGTCGGGCCGATATTGCCGCGCACGCCGAAGATCGCCCGCGACAAGGTCAGGCTCGGCGCGCGGCCCCGGCGGCCGGCAATCGAGATGATCCCGACCACTGCGAACGAACCAGCGGCGCCGATGATCGCGACGATGATTGCCTGCCAGATCGCCAGCCCGCGGAACGCCACCAGTGTGGCGCCCAGCGGCAGGCCGAGGATGGAAATATTGGCCGCGAACCAGACCCAGAACAGTTGCAGCGGATGCCCGTTGCACTCGGCTTCCGGCACCGGTTCGATGCCGCGGGTTTCCAGTTGCCCGGCGCTTTGCCCGGCGTTTGATGAACTCATGAAGGTGCTCCTGTTTGCCTTTTTTGTGGTTGTGGCAATGATGCAAAACGACAAGACGTCCCGGCCGTCCTCGGCCTGTCTGCGCGATCCATTGCGGGTGAATGACTCAAAAATCGTGGCGCGCCTATCGCTGGCAAGCCAGCTCCCACAGGGATCAGGGTGTACACAAATGTGTGGTCACAGCAAAAACCTGTGGGAGCTGGCTTGCCAGCGATGGCGTCAGTTCAATCAGCGCAAGACCAACAGCCCCTGCACCAACGGTTCCAGCTCCAAATGATTAACGGCCTTGACCGTCTCGATCATCTCGACAGGCCAGCTCTCAAGACCCAGGCAGGCCCCGAGCATGGCGCCGAGAATCGCCGCGATGGTGTCGGTGTCACCGCCAAGACTGGCGGCCATGCATAGCGCATCAAACGCGCTCATCTCACCGACGGCCACTTGCTGCGCCAGGGCGAACGAGACCACCACCGACTCCTGCGAAGCCACCGAAGTGCCGATCACGTCGTAGAGCAGATCCGCCAGCAAAGCCTTGTCGCTATCGACGCTGATGGTGCGCGCCCAACTGATTCGCGAGGCAATGCGCCCACCGGCCACCCAGTGCCCGTGCGCCTCGGCTTGCTGCGCGATGTGCTGACCAAGGTTCAACGCCTCGCCCAGGTCCATGCCATTGATGCCGGCGGACACTACCGCTGCCACCGCCGCCGCACTGGCAATCCCCAACGTGGTGTTGTGGGTGACCTGGCAGGCCTGAACCACCGCCGCGATAAACCGCTGAGGGTCGGCAACATCCGCCGCGATGCCCACCGGGGTGATGCGCATCGCCGCGCCATTGGTGGTGCCGTAGCGTCCGGCCTCTTCTGGCGAATGGCCGGCGAGGATCATTTCGATGGCGCGCTTGGTCGACGGCCCGAGCAAGTCCTGCGAGCCCTTGGCCTGCATTTCGGCTTCCCACTCGATCAAGCGTTGCGCGAGGATCGCCGGTTCGATGCGGCCCTTGCCTTCGACCAGCAGCTCGCCGACCAGAATCGCCTGTTCGGTGTCGTCAGTGATCGAGCCTTTGGGCATGTTCGCGGCAATCGGTTGCAAGGGGCCTGCGTCCTGCAGATCGGTGATTGTGCCGAAGCGGGTCTTGATGGTTTCGCGGTTCAGCGATTGTGTCGGCATGCCCAGCGCATCACCGAGGGCCAGGCCATAGAAAGCGCCGAGGGCACGGTTGAGCGCGGTCATTTCGATTCTCCGAATTGCAGGTGCAGACGGAAATGCACCGGGTCGAGCAGGCTTTCGACCAGCTCCATGAAGCGGTTCTGGCGGTCGTAGGTGGTGCGCAACGCTTTGAGAAAAACAGTGCCGACCGGGCGGCCGAGCAGTTCGGCGTCTTCGGCATTCAACGGTTCGGCGCCGATCCATTGATCGCCGCGCTCGCCGATGTAGCCGTAGGCGGCCAGGGTGATGGTCAGGGAGTTATCGATCAGACCGACACGCGGCAGGCTTTCCAGGCCGCCGGTCGCTGGCATCAAAGAGCGTTCGAGGGATACCAAAGTGCCGTCGTTGGAGCGCCGACGACGGTCGAGGGTAATGAATTGGTCAGTGCCGAACCGCGAGAGCAGATCGGGCCGGGTCACGGCTTCCAGACGCAGCACTTCGGTGTTGATCAGCGCACCGCTGTCGGCCAGCGCCTGCGCCCAGCCGCTTCGCTGGTCGAGCGCCACACCGTCGAAGGTGACGATGGAGCCGACGCCGCTTTGCGTGGCGATGTAATTGCGCCGTTTCAGTTCGGCCAGCGCTTCGCGCAACGTGCCACGGCTGACTTGGAATTCTTGAGCCAACTGATGCTCGCCGGGCAACAGAAAACCGTCCTCCATGAGGCCGCTTTCGATGCGTCGGACGAGCTCGTCGACCACCCGTTGTTTCTTGTCAAATCGTACCTGTCTAATCATGTACAAATTGATACCCGAAACGGGTGCGGGCGGGCAAGGAATATTTCGGAGTTCGGACAGAAGGCGGGAGAATCAAAAGCCCCTCACCCTAGCCCTCTCCCGGCGGGAGAGGGGACTGAATGGGGGATGCTCAAGAGGTACGCCGACCTGAAAGTGCTTCGCCGAATCCACAATCGACCCGAAAGTGCTTTTCCGAATCCATAGTCGACGAGAACTTTCAGGTCGACGGATTGCGCAAGACACCTCGGTCGGCTCCCTCTCCCTTTGGGAGAGGGCTGGGGTGAGGGGCTCTTGATCTTAGCGCTGCTTCAGACGGTCGATGACCACGGCCAGCAAAAGGATCGAACCACGGATAACGTATTGGTAGAAGGTATCAATGTTCTTCAGGTTCATCGCGTTCTCGATGATCGCCAGAATCAACACCCCGGCAATCACATGCCGAATCATGCCGATCCCGCCGCTCAGCGACACCCCGCCCAGCACGCAAGCCGAGATCACGGTCAGTTCGAAACCCTGACCAATCATCGGCTGCCCCGAGGTCATCCGCGACGCCAGTATCACCCCGGCCAACGCACCAATCACACCGTGCACGGCAAAGATAATGATCTTGGTCCGGTCAACGTTCACACCCGCGAGCAACGCCGCTTCCTGGTTGCCACCGATGGCCATGGTGTTGCGCCCGTAGGTGGTGTAATTCAACAGCCAGCCAAAAAACAGGAAGCAAACAATGGTGATCAGAATCGGCACCGGCACACCGAACAACTGGCCATTGCCGAAGACGAAGAACGATTCCTGCGACACGCCCACTGCTTTGCCGTTGGCAAAAATGTAAGCCAGACCACGGACGATCTGCATGGTCGCCAACGTGGTGATCAAGGCATTGACGCGCAACTTGGCAATCACGATGCCGTTGATCAACCCGACAATCAGGCCCATCACCAGCGCCGCGCTGACACCGAGAAAAACGCTGTTGGTGTCGCGCATCACTACTGCCGCGACCACGCCGGCGCAGGCAATCACCGAGCCCACCGACAAGTCGAAGTGCCCCGACGCCAGGCAATACAACATCGTGCACGCGGCAATCCCGGTGGTGGAAATCGCCAGGCCCAGGCCACGCATGTTCAGCGGCGAAAGGAAGTTGTCGATCAGCAGCGTGCAGGCAATGAAGATGCCGATCGCCGCCAGCAGCATGACCCAGTCATCGAGGAAGCGACGCATGTCCAAAGGCTTGCGTGCGGTCGGCAGGGTTTCGTTTTGGGTTGTCATCATAGTCACCTCTCAGTTCGCCACGCCGTCAGCGCGGTGGCGCGGCAAAGCCAGTTGCAGCAGGTTGGATTCATTGGCCTGGTCGCGGCCGATTTCGCCGCGCAGGGCGCCTTCGCAGAGCACCAGAATGCGGTCGGAAATGCCCATCACTTCCATCAGATCGCTGGACACCACGATCACCGAAATGCCGTCGGCGGCAAGGTTATGGATGATCTGGTAGATCTCCGCTTTGGCGCCGATGTCGATGCCGCGCGTCGGTTCGTCAAGCAGCAAAACTTTCATCGGCATCGACAGCCAGCGACCGAGAATGGCCTTCTGCTGGTTGCCGCCGGAAAGGAACTTGATCTGCTGGCCGGCGTGCGGGGTTTTCACTTTCAGCGCTTTGATCTGTTTGTCGGCGTTGCCCTTTTCCCACAGACCGCGAATCAGGCAACCGAGGCCCGAATGGGCGCCGCGCGCACTGATGTTGATGTTCTCGGCAACGCTGGCCAGCGGGATAATGCCTTCCTTCTTGCGATCCTCCGGGCACAGCAGAATGCCCGCAGCAATCGCGTCGCGCGGTGAGCGTAATTTCAGTTCATGGCCACGCAGTTCAAGGCGTCCGGCGGTGTTGCGCTCCAGCCCACTGAGCAGGCGAAACAGCTCGGTGCGCCCTGCCCCGACCAGTCCGAACAGGCCAAGGATTTCACCTTTGTGCGCTTCGAAACTGATTGGCTCGCGCAGCCCCGGGCCAAGCAAACCGTCGACCTTCAGCGCGACGGCGCCGCGTGGACGATGGCGATAATCGTAGATGTCCTGAATGTCGCGACCGACCATGCAGGTCACCAGTTGATCGTGGGTCAACTGGCTCATGTCGTCGAAGGTGCGCACGTAGCGCCCGTCCTTGAACACCGTCACGGCGTCGCAGATGCGGAACACTTCTTCCATGCGGTGCGAGACGTAGAGCACGACTTTGCCCTCATCACGCAGACGGCCGATGATCGCCATCAAACGGTCGATTTCTCGAGCCGAAAGGCTGCTGGTCGGTTCGTCGAAAGCGATGACGTGAGCCCCGCGCGACAACGCTTTGGCGATTTCCACCAGTTGCCGCTGGCCGAGGGACAAGCGTCCGACCTTGGTTTGCGGATCGATTTCGTCGGCCAGGCCTTTCAGGCAATTCAGCGCTTGCTGGCGCAGCACGCCGCGATTGATCAAACCGAAACTGGCCGGCAGATGGCCGAGAAACAGGTTCTCGGCGACGGTCATTTCCGGCACCAGATGCAGCTCCTGGTGAATCACCGCGACGCCGCTGCCGATGCTGTCGGCGGTCGACTTGAACGCCATGGTCTGCTCGCCGATCTGCAACTCGCCGCTGCTCGGGATGTAAGCGCCACCGAGGATTTTCAGCAGGGTCGATTTACCGGCGCCGTTCTCGCCCATCAAGGCATGAACCTGCCCCGGATGCGCAACGAAACTGATGGCGTCCAGCGCCTTCACGCCGGGAAAGGTTTTGCCGATCCCGTTGAAGCGCAGGCTGCCGCTGGCGCTGTGTTGTTGTGTTTGTACTTGCGCGTGCATAAAGCCACCTCTTCACACCGAAAAACGGCCCGGCTGCCCGGGCCGTCGCTGCATCAGTTCCACAAGCCGATTTTTTCCAGCTCTTGCTTGAAGTTCTCGCGGGTGATCAGGGTGACGTCGTCCATCGCGGTGTACTTCGGCGGTTCTTTGCCGGTGGTGACCCACTCGTACATCATCTCGGCAGTCTTGTAGCCTTCGATGTGCGGGCTTGGCAGCATCGAGCCAAAGAAACCACTGTTAGGCTTTTTCAGTTCGCCGATGGCGTCGGTGCCGTTGATGCCGATGCCGATCACGTTGGCCGCCGCAAAACCGGCGGCTTCGGTGGCGCGTACGCCGCCGAGCACGGTGTTGTCGTTCATGCCGCCGATGATCAGGTTTTTTGCGCCGCTCGGCAGTTTCACCAGTGCCGAGTTGGTCGCGTCCATGCTGCCCGGTACGTCGAGGGTTTTCAGCGCGGCGAAGAGGATGTGATCCTTCGGCATGCCGGCGTCTTCGAGGGATTTCACCGAGCCGTCGGTGCGTTTCTTGCCGGTGTCGAGTTCGTTGTAGGTGTTGACCACCGCGTAGGTGTCTTTCCAGTCCCAGTTACGCTTCTTCGCTTCGGCGACCATAGCGCTGCCCTGCTTCTGGCCAACTTCGAACGCGGCCATGCCGAGGTACGGCACGTCTTCCATGAACTTGCCGTTGGCGTCGACGAAACGGTCATCGACGGCAATCACTTTCAGGTCATTGAGTTTGGCCTTGGCCATGATCGCCGGGCCGAGCGACACGTCCGGCGGGCAAATCACGAAGCCCTTGGCACCGTTGGCGGCGAGGCTGTCGATCGCCGACAGGGTTTTCTCACCGTCCGGCACGGCAATCTTGATCAATTCAAAGCCCTTGTCCTTGGCGGCTTTCTCGGCGAAGGCCCACTCGGTCTGGAACCACGGTTCTTCAGCCTGCTTGACCAGAAAACCGATTTTCACGGTGTCGGCAGCGAGCAGCGCACTGCTCAGGCTGAACGCGGTGACCGCCAGGGCGGTACTGCACAGGGTACGAATCCCGAAACGACGTTTCATAAGCTGACTCCTTGTTATTTTTTTTGAGCAATGTTTGAAAAGCGTTAAAGCGTGTTCTCAGTGAAGCGGTTTGAAAATAGTCATATCGTATGATGATTGGATTTCAAGCGTAGTTCAGCGCTCGAAATCTATTTATTCAGTCGTGGTACATCACCGAGCGGCCACCATCGATGGTGATACACGAGGCATTGATGAACGGCGCTTCATCACTGGCCAGAAACACCGCCGTCATCGCCACTTCAAGCGGCTGACCGATGCGTTTCGGCGGGTGCAGATCAAACGCGCGCTGACGCTCGGCACGCGGGTCGGCAAAACCGTTCCAGTAGTCGACGTTCAACTGTGTCTCGATATAACCCGGGGCGATGGCGTTGACGCGAATGCCCTTCGCGGCGTACTCGATACCGAGCGCGCGGGTCAGGCCGAGCAAACCGTGCTTGGCCACCGGGTACGGGAAGCAGCCGGGAATGATGTGGCTGGAATGGGTCGAGGCGATATTGATAATGCTGCCGACGCCCTGCTCGATCATCTGCGGCAGCACTGCCTTGCAGCCGAACCAGGCGCCATCCAGATCAATGGCGAAGCAGCGGCGCCAGTCTTCCTCGGTCATTGCCAGCGGATCACGGAACACGTTGACCCCGGCGCAGTTGACCAGCACATCGATGCGCCCGTGCAGTTCAACGGCGCGCTTGGCCATGGCCTGCAGATCTGGCTGATTTGAGACATCCACCTTCAGTGCTTGCACGTCACAGCCTTGCTCACGCCAGTGCGCGGCAACCTGTTCGACTTTTTCGGCCTGGATATCGCTGATCAACAGTTTCGCTTGCTGCGAGGCGCAGGCAGCGACGATGGCTTCACCGATGCCTTGCGCGGCACCGGTCAGCAGCACGACCTTGTTTTTCAGACGCTCGCCCTTCGGCGGTGCGGGCACCGGCGGCAGGGAAAGAGGTTCAGCCATGGATCAGGACTCCTGTTTCGCAAGCGCAAAAAAACCGGGCATCTGCCGATGTCCGGTCTGGAAGGCGGTTGGAACGAAACAGGCAGGCGCGGCCGACAGCTTGGGGCCGTTGCGAGACGCGGACTCCACACGGGAGTGCGATAGACATTCGCTGCATCACTTCACCTGTTTTGTTCTTTTTAAGTGTGAGTGCGTGTTACTGCTGGAGCCGACTATAAACCCGACCGCCGAATAATCTCAATATATAATTTTGCATCCCATATTTTGGGATTTAGCCCGCAAACCGCGTACAGAGTTTTCCTGCGACATCCACGCGCATCGACAGCACCGCGCCATCCAATGGATGGTTGTGCGGACTCTTGGCGCTGGTGACGTACAGGGTTTTCAGGTCTTCACCGCCGAACACACAACTGGTAGGACGGCTGACCGGCAGATCGATCCTGCGGTCGACCTTGCCGTCAGGCGTCATGCGCAGCAGGCAGCTGCCGTCCCAGCGGGCATTCCACACATAGCCTTCGGCATCCATCGCCGAACCGTCCGGGCCACCATTCTGATCAGGGCCGTACCAGGGAGTGGCCACATCAAGGCTGCCGTCGGCGTGAATAAAATAGCGATACAGCGTGTCATCGAGACTGTCACCGAACAGAACTGTGGTGCCGTCATCGCTCCACAGCAACGTGTTGGGAATGCCCAGGCCGCGCAGCAACGGCGTGACACGTTGATCCGGATCGATGCGGAACAGGCCACCGGAGCGCTGGGTGATCGGCAGATCCTCGCCCTGCTCGCCGATGTTGTTTTGCATGGTGCCGAGCCACAGTCGCCCCTGAGCATCGCAACGCGCTTCGTTGGGGCGATTGCCCGGTTGCGGGTCGGCGACGCAGAACAGCGTCAGGCGTGGTTCGAGGCCCGGGGAGTCGAGATCGAGGCGGTAGACGCCGCTGCTCAGGGTCACCAAGGCGTCGCCGCTGGCGCAAGGGATGAACGCGGAGACGTGCTCAGGCATCTGCCAGATCTGTACGTTCTGGCCGATCAAGCGCAGGGCCTGTTTGCCAGCGATATCGACCCAGTACAACGCCTGGGTCGGCGCATCCCAGAACGGGCCTTCGCCGAGTCGGGCGCGGTGTTGGGTCAGGGCGGTCCACGTCATATCAACTCCTCGGATCTTGTTGTTATTTAATGTGGGAGCGAGCCTGCTCGCGAAAGCGTCGTGTCAGTCGATGCATGATTTACCTGATACACAGCCTTCGCGAGCAGGCTCGCTCCCACAGGGGATCTCGTTATATTCAGCTCACTTTTTTGTCGGCCATGACTTTCGGGTAAAAGCGTTTGATCGCCAGGTCTGCGTTGTCGATCAAGGTCATGCACGCCCACACGCCGCGCGCGGAATCGCGGGCGGCGATGGCGTCGGCCATGTCCTTGTGGATCGGCAAGGTGCGGCGCAGTTCATCCGGATCGGCCGCAGAAACCTCGAACGACACGGCCAGCAACGCACCGAGGGCCGGAACCATTTGTTCGATGAATTGATTGTGGCTGGCGGCGAGGATGCATTCGTGGAAGACCTGATCGGCGCGGTTGTAATCGATGCCGCTGTCGACCGCGCGCTCAAGGGCGTTATAGGCCAGTTGCACCGCTTCAATCTGCTCCAGAGTCGCGCGCTCGCAAGCCCAGCGCACGGCCATCGGTTCGATGGTACGGCGCAGGTCGAGCAAGTCATCGACGAAATTTTCCGGCAGGCCGTTGCGCGACAGCCAACCGACCACTTGCGGATCGAACAGGTTCCAGCGCCTTACCGGCAGCACGCGAGTGCCGACTTTCGGCCCGACTTCGAGCATGCCTTTGGCGACGAGGGTTTTGATTGCTTCGCGAATGACCGTGCGACTGACACCGAGCTGTTCGCCCAGATCGGCCTCGACCTTGATGGTCTGCCCCGGCTTGACCTGGCCAGCGGCAATCCAGCTGCCCAGCCAGTCGACCGTGGATGCGTGAAAGCTGCTGGACATGAACACCTCAAAGCGGATCGCAATGGGTGATCAAGCTAATCATCATACGATTGACAGTCAATCAGGATTTTAAGGTGATCCACAAAAACAACGTGGGAGCGAGCCTGCTCGCGAAGGCGGTGTATCAGTCACCCTAAGTATTGACTGACATACCGCCTTCGCGAGCAGGCTCGCTCCCACAGGGATTTGTGTTTACGGTTCCAGGCCGATGCGGAAGAATTCGCCGCCGCTCCACACCCCGAGCCAGCGCTGGCCATCGATTTCACGACTGACCGCCAGCTCCACCAGTTGATAGAACACATTGCGGTGAATCAGCGCTTCAAGGTTGGTGCGCACATGCACGTAAGGCGCCGGCTCTTGGGTCGTCGGATCGATCTCGACCCGGATCGGATGTTCCGGCCCAGCCTCGGCGGTTTCCTCGACGTTGGTAGTGAAGCGCAACAGCTGCGTCTCCCCCTCGCCTTCAACCTCGACTGCAATCGCCACAAACGGCGCGTCGTCGACCTTGATCCCGACCTTCTCGACCGGGGTGATCAGGAAATAATCATCGCCGTCGCGGCGGATGATCGTGGAGAACAATTTGACCATCGGCTTGCGCCCGATCGGCGTGCCCAGGTAATACCAGGTGCCGTCGCGGGCGATGCGCATATCGATGTCGCCGCAGAAGTCCGGGTTCCACAAGTGCACTGGCGGCAAGCCTTTGGATTTGGGGATCTGTCCCAACAGGTCATTGGCTTTTTGCGGGCCACTCATGGCGTTCTCCTTGAATTATTGGTCGCCGACTCCCAACAGGCTGCGCGCATACTGGGCCAGCGGCGGGCCGATCAGGTCTTCGGGCTTGCTGTCGTGGAACGTCAGTAAACCGCCACGACTCTTGATCCGTGCAGTATCAATCAAATACTGGGTGCTGGTCTCGATCAACATGATCTGAATTACGCCGCCATCGATGCCGAGACGATCCACGGCTTCCTGATCAAGCCACTCATCGGAGTTGCCAATGCGGTCATCAGCCTTGGCAAAGCGCGTGTACAGCAGATAGTGCGCGCCGGCATCACGAGCTTCGCCCATCGCCTGATCGAGGCCTTCCGGCGCGCGGGCGCGGCGGACCATCGGGAAGTACTCGACGAAGCCTTTGAAGGCTTCTTCGGCGACCACGTTAGGGCGCGGGTAGGAACCGCCCGGCGGCGCAAACGCGCCCTGCGCAATGTAGATGAACGAGTCCGGCTGAATGCGGAAATTGTTCACGCGGCGGCTGTCGCTGTGATCCAGCAAGCCCGCGTCGCTCATCTGGTAGCGAGTGCCTTCGGCCATATCGCTGACAGTCATACAGCCGCCAAGCGCCAAAACGGCCAGCAGCAAAACCAGGCTACGCATCCTATTCCTCCAGAGGCCGGTGACGGAAAACCGGCGAATGGCCGTTGGATGCAGCTTTTGCGCCAGCTCTGGTTGTTCGTTGATGGTTAGATCGTATTCGCGAGCAGGCTCGCTCCCACAAGTGGAACGCATTCCAAGGGTGGGAGCGAGCCTGCTCGCGAAAAAGAGTTTTCAGCCGCCGATAATCTTCATGACGGTGGCACCGCCCGAGAACGCCACCTCCTGCTTGTCGCCCAGCGCTTTGACCAGCAAACGCTGGAGCGCCGGCAACGCCTGATGGCGTGGCTTGTCGAGCAGATCGCCGACATAGTGGCGGTTGCTGGACGACAGGCAGCCATGCAGCCAACCGGTCGACGACAGGCGCAAGCGCGAGCAGGTCCGGCAGAACGGCACGCTTTCGTTAGCGATCACACCAAAGTTGCCCAGGCCGGGAATCGCGTAGCGCACGGCAGTGGCATCTACAGGAGCGTCGGTTTGTGCGTACTCATATCGTTCGCCAATCAGTGCCAGCAATTGCTGCAGGCTGACGAACTGTTGCAGGAAGGCATTGGAGTCCTTGGCCAGATGGCCCATGCGCATCAGCTCGATGAAACGCAGTTCATAACCGCGTTCAAGGCAGTAATCGAGCAACGGCATCACCTGGTCGAGGTTCTGCCCGCGCAACGGCACCATGTTGACCTTGATCTTCATCCCCGCCGCTTTCGCCTGATCCATGCCATCGAGCACCGTGGCCAGATCGCCGCCACGGGCGATGCTGCGGAAAGCACCAGCGTCGAGGGTATCGAGGGACACGTTGATCCGGCGCAGACCGGCATCCACCAACAGCGGCAGTTTTTTTGCGAGGAGTTGACCGTTGGTGGTCAGGCTGATGTCTTCCAGGCCCATCTTGCCGACAGCGGTCATGAACGATTCGAGTTTGGGGCTGACCAGCGGCTCGCCGCCAGTGATGCGCAGCCGTTCGATGCCGGCGGCTTCGATCAGATACGCCACGCCACGGGCCATGGCTTCGGCCGACAGTTCATCCTGCGCAGCCACCAACCGCTTGCCGTTGGGCACGCAGTAGGTACACGCGTAATTGCAGGCTGAAGTCAGACTGATCCGCAAATTGCGAAAACGCCTGCCTTGACGGTCAACGATCATGATCACTCCGGCGATAGAAAATCGAGCCGCTAAAACTTGACTCACAAATCAAGTTTTAGCAAGCCCTATGCCTGAGTATATTCCTGCGTTACTGCGTCATGTAGGGAAATCATGGCACAATAAGGCTGCTGAATGGCTCAGCTGCTTGGCGTTTCCGGGTCGCGCTTGCGCTTGTTGCCCATGCGCACGCCGATGTCCATCAGAAACTGGAAGAAACCTTCCTGGTCTTCCAGCACATTGCTCCAGAACGGCGAGTGATACAGCGCCACAGCGCCATGCACCAGCGCCCAGGATGCGCAGTAGTGGAAGTATGGCGGCACGTCTTCGAGCTTGCCTTCGCTGATGCGGCCCTTGATCAGCAGGGTCAGGCGTTCGAAGTTCGAGGCACGGATCTTGTGCAGCTCCTCGACCATTTCCGGTACCTGATTGCCTTTGACGACCTTCTCTTCGAGACGGTCGAACAGGCGATAACGCTGCGGGTCGCGCATGCGGAATTCGAAGTAGGCGCGGGACAGCGCCTCCTTGTCCTTGTCGACATCGGCCGAATGCAGCAGCTCGTTCAAATCGCGCTCGTAATCGAGCATCAGGCGCAGATAGATCTCGGCCTTGGATTTGAAGTGCTTGTAGATCGTGCCTTTGCCGATACCCACGGCATCAGCAATCATCTCGACGGTGACACTGTCTTCACCTTGTTCGAGGAACAGCTTGAGCGCGGTATCGAGAATTTCTTGCTCGCGGCGACGAAACTCACGGACCTTACGAGGTTCTTTGTGCATAAGAAAAGGTCTGAAGGGTCAAAATTCGAAGCCGCGTATTATGCCTAACTTGCGCAAAAATGCACGGATCATCCGACCATATCTGTGTTTCATGTTCATTTTGAGAACGTTTTGGACGCAATGAGAACTCAACTGAAGCAAACGTATTCCAAATTTGTTTAAAAACCCCGACCGGCTAACTGGACTGCACGCCAGACTGATCAATACTTGAACTGTCGGGCGACATCTCCCCCAAGTGTCGCGCCGATAAAGGTACCAAGGGACCGCGTGCCTTTGTTTTACTCCTAATGGTCTTAACCCGGATTCACCCCCCAGAACCCGGGTTTTTTTTGCCTGCGATTTAACGCTTGGCCCAGCTACCTGCACATCACAACTGTAGGAGCTGCCGCAGGCTGCGATCTTTTGCCTTTGCCTGTCAAAATCAAGATCAAAAGATCGCAGCCTTCGGCAGCTCCTACACCGCAGATTTAACGGAGGCCAGCGGAAACAGACGCTTGAAATTCTCGGTGGTCTGCTCGGCGAAACGCTCGTAGTTTTCACCACGCAACATCGCCAGGAATTCCGCCACTTCGCGCACGTACTGCGGCAGGTTCGGCTTGCCGCGATAAGGGATTGGCGCCAGATACGGGGAATCGGTTTCCACCAGCAAACGATCCGCCGGTACTTTGCTCGCCACGTCGCGCAAGGCGTCGGCATTGCGGAACGTAACAATGCCCGACAGGGAAATGTAATAACCCATGTCCAGTGCAGCCTTGGCCATGTCCCAGTCTTCAGTGAAGCAATGCAGCACACCGGCCTGAGGCAACGCCGCTTCACGCAGCAACTCAAGGGTGTCGGCACGCGCGCCACGGGTGTGGATGATCACTGGCTTGCCAGTCTGCTGCGCCGCTTGCAGGTGCAGACGGAAGGACGCCTGTTGCAGCTCGGCGGCTTCTGGTTCGTAGTGATAGTCGAGGCCGGTTTCGCCGATCGCCACCACTTTCGGGTGATTGAGCTCGTGCAACAACCAGTCCAGCGCCGGTGCAGCACCGGGTTGCACATCAAGCGGATGCACGCCGACCGAACAATCGACATCGTCATAACGCTCAGCCAGAGCTTTGACGTCGGCGGCGTTGTCGGCACTCACGCCGATGCACAAGAAGTGCCCTACTCCGCGCCCACGGGCCGCATCCAGTGCAGCATCCAGCGAACCGTCATGGGCGGCGAGGTCGAGGCGATCAAGGTGACAATGGGAATCTACAAGCATAAAAAGACGGCTACTTACATCGTATGAGTGGGACGGTCGGATTTCAGCGCTCCGGCCAGATGGGTTTCGATGCGACTGCGCGCCGTGTTGTCGCCATCGTTGAACTGTACGCCGACACCGGCAGCGCGATTGCCTTGCGCCCCTTTGGGGGTGATCCACGCGACCTTGCCGGCCACCGGGATCTTCTCGGCCTCATCCATCAGGTTGAGCAGCATGAAGACCTCATCGCCCAACCGGTAACTCTTGTTGGTCGGGATGAACAAGCCACCGTTCTTGATGAACGGCATGTACGCGGCGTAGAGCACCGACTTGTCCTTGATGGTCAGGGACAAAATGCCGTTTCGCGGCCCGGGGCTGACGGGTTCATTCATGTTGACCTCCACTGCTGATGTTCAGAGTCTAGGTACACATTCTTATCTTTGAGCAGGCAATCCCGCCCATTGCACCAACAATGCTTCCAGCAGCAAGGCCGGATTGAGGTTGGCCTTGCTCAGGACTTTCTGGCGCTGGGCGAGAATCCAGTCCTGAATCTCCAGGACTTTGCCTTGCGCGCTTTTCTGCGCAAGGTATTGCACGACTTTGCGCATGTCGGTCAGACCGAGCCCTGCTTCATCCTGAGTCAACTGATAACGCAGGATCAGGCTCGACCAATCGCAGAACCAGTCAAACAGACGCAGCATCGGAATGCTTTTCCATTCTTCGGCCAATTGCGTCGGTGATTGCTGTTGCTTGAGCAACTTCTTCACGCCTTCGACCACTTGCGCGCGCTGTTCACGCACGCCCTGAGATTGCAGACTGACTGCCATCAACGGCGAGCCGGCTGCCAGCGTCAGCAATTCGACGCGCTCCTCTTCGGAGCAATCGGGCAACGCCTGGGCCAGCCATTGCAGGCTCATCGCCTCGCCCGGCAACGGACAGGCCTGCTGCACGCAACGGCTCTTGATCGTCGGCAGCAACCGGCTGGTCTGGTGGCTGACCAACAGCAACACGGTATCGCCGGACGGTTCTTCAAGGCTCTTGAGCAAGGCGTTGGCGGCGTTGATGTTCATCGACTCGACCGGCTCGATCAGCACCACTTTGCGTCCACCCAACTGCGCAGTCTGCACCACGAAGCTGACCAGATCGCGGACCTGATCGACCTTGATCGCCTTGTCGGCTTCTTCCGGCTCGAGAATGTAATTATCCGGGTGGCTGCCGGCCTTGAGCAGCAGGCAGGATTTGCACTCGCCGCAGGCTTCCGGCGTCGGCCGCTGGCACAGCAGACTCGCCATCAAGCGTTCGGCCAATGCACGTTTGCCGATGCCGGCCGGGCCATGCAGCAGATAGGCGTGGGCGTGCTGTTTACGCCCGGCCAGTTGCTGCCAGAGACTGTCCTGCCATGGATAGGCCTCAGCCACGGGCCAGCTCCAGCAAGTTCGGCAACAAGGTATCCAGCGATTGTTGAACCTTGGCCAATGGCTGACCGGCATCGATGCGCACATAGCGCGCGGGATCGGCTTCGGCGCGTTTCAGAAACGCATTGCGCACTGCCTCGAAAAACGCCCGACCCTCCAGCTCGAAACGATCCAGACGGCCACGGGCACTGGCGCGAGCCAGGCCGATCTCCACCGGCAGATCAAAAATCAGCGTCAGATCCGGACGCAGATCGCCCTGCACAAAAGTTTCCAGCGTGGCGATGCGCTCCAGCGACAAACCGCGACCGCCACCCTGATAGGCGTAAGTCGAATCGGTGAAGCGATCACACAGCACCACCGCACCACGGTTCAGCGCCGGACGGATCACTTCAGCCAAGTGCTGAGCGCGCGCGGCGAATACCAGCAAGAGCTCGGCGTCCGGGTTCATGACCTCGTCGGCCGGCGCCAGCAGCACATCGCGAATCCGCTCGGCCAATGGCGTACCACCCGGCTCACGGGTCAGCACCACCTCGATACCGGCGGCGCGCAGGCGCTCGGCAAGGTATTCGCGGTTAGTGCTTTTGCCGGCGCCTTCCGGGCCTTCCAGGGTAATAAACAAGCCAGTCACAGGCAGTCCTTAATCAACGTCATTGCGTGTTTTGGGGGGCAGCAGCTTCGGGAGCCGGCGCAGGCTCCTGAGGCGGAACTTGCGGCAACGATTCCGGGGCGGTATCCGGAGATGCAGCGGGAATCGCCTCCTCGGCAGCCGGACCGGCTTCAGGCGATGTCGTCGGCGCCGGGCTGGAACGGTAATCGGCACGGCGCTTGAGCTGGTACTCACGCACCGCATTATTGTGCGCATCCAGATCATCGGAGAACACATGGCTGCCATCGCCACGTGCAACGAAGTACAGGCTGGTGCCATCCACCGGGTTCAGCGCCGCGTGAATCGCTTCGCGCCCGACCATCGCAATCGGTGTCGGTGGCAGGCCGGGAATTACGTAGGTGTTGTAAGGCGTCGGCTCTTTCAAATGCGCGCGAGTCAGTTTGCCGTTATAGCGATCGCCCAGACCGTAGATGACGGTCGGGTCGGTTTGCAGTTGCATGCCCAAGGCCATGCGGCGCACGAAGACACCGGCAATCTGCCCCCGCTCCTGCGGCACACCGGTTTCCTTCTCGACCAGCGAGGCCATGATCAGCGCTTGATAGGGTTCGGTGTACGGTACATCGGCAGAACGACTTTCCCACTCTTTCGCCAGCACTTCATCAAGACGATCAAAGGCTTTCTTCAGCAGTTCGGCATCGGACATGCCACGCACAAAGCGGTAAGTGTCGGGGAAGAAACGGCCTTCCGGGAACAAGCCCTTATGACCAATCTTCGCCATGACGTCGCTGTCGCTCAAACCGTTGAGGGTCTGCTCGATCTTGTCATCCTTGGCCAACGCCGCGCGCACTTGATGGAAATTCCAGCCCTCGACCAGTGTCAGGCTGTACTGGACCACTTCACCGCGCTTCCACAAATCGATCAGACCGTTGACGGTCATGCCCGGCTGCATGCGGTATTCGCCGCTGTGGATCGGCGTACCGGCGAGGTTGAAGCGCCAATAGACGCGCAACCAGAATGCGTCATTGATGACGCCATCGGTTTCGAGGGAAAGGAATGTACGGGTCGGGGTGGAGCCTTTCGGCACATCCAGCAGTTCTTCCTGCGTGATGTTCAGAGGCTGTTCCAGTGCGCTGTGAATCTTCCAGGCGCTGGCGCCCATCAACAGCCCTGCCAGAACCAGTCCGGTTTCCAGCAGCAGCAAAAGTTTACGTCTCACAAATCAGGCATCCAGTAGGGCGCGGGCAATGGTTTGCAGTTTACGGGTGAGCGGGCCAACCGGCCAGCTCAGTGCAGCACAGGCGCGTACCGGCCAGACGCCATACACGCTGTTGCAGACAAACACTTCATCGGCCCATTGCAGCTGTTCGAGGCTGATGTCAGCGATCTGCGTGGGAATGGCCAGTGACTCAGCCTGAAACAATATTTCGGCGCGCATCACACCGGCGACGCCACAACGCTTCAGATCCGGCGTGATCAACACACCGTCACGAACGATGAACAGGTTGCTGAACACCCCTTCTATCACGCGCCCCACCTGATCCAGCATCAAGCCTTCGGCATGCTCGCTGTCCTGCCATTCGGCACGGGCGATGACTTGTTCCAGTCGATTGAGGTGTTTGAGTCCAGCCAGTAAAGGCTGTTTGGCCAGGCGCGTGTTGCAGGGAAACAGGCGAACGCCTTGTTCAGCATGCACAGCAGGATAAGCCGCAGGAGGGTTGCCTTGCAGAATGCGTCGGCCAGGCGCCGCCGGATCAGGCGCATAACCGCGCAAACCGTCGCCACGGGTGAGGATGAGCTTAAGCACGCCCTCGCCCATTGCTGCCGCATAGCTGAGCAGCTCATGGCGAATCAGCTCGATATCGGCGGCGATGGCCAGACGCGAGCAGCCATCGGCCAATCGCGTCAGATGCCGATCCAACAGGATCGGCTGACCACCACGCACGGCGATGGTCTCGAACAGACCGTCGCCGTAAGCCAGGCCGCGATCTTTCAGCGACAGAGCGTCAGCCGGTTGACCGTCGACCCAGCTGTCCATCAGCCTGCGAACCGACGGAACGCCAAGGTGCCGTTGGTGCCGCCAAAACCGAAGGAGTTGGACAGCACGACATCGATGTCCATGTTGCGCGCGGTGTGCGCCACGAAATCGAGGTCGCAACCTTCGTCCGGCTCATCAAGGTTGATGGTCGGCGGTGCGACCTGACTATTGATCGCCAACACGCTGAAGATCGCTTCGACGGCGCCCGCCGCACCCAACAGGTGACCGGTCATGGACTTGGTCGAGCTCACGGCGAGTTTGTAGGCGTGATCACCGAACACAGTCTTGATCGCATTGGCTTCGGCGAGGTCGCCGGCCGGAGTCGAAGTACCGTGAGCGTTGATGTACTGCACTTGATCGACGTTGATCTTCGCATCGCGCAGCGCATTAGTGATGCAGCGTGCGGCACCGGCGCCGTCGGCTGGTGGCGAGGTCATATGGAACGCATCGCCGCTGGTACCGAACCCGATCAGCTCGGCATAGATAGTCGCGCCACGCGCCTTGGCGTGCTCCAGTTCTTCGAGAACCAGTGCACCGGCACCGTCAGACAGGACGAAGCCGTCACGGCCCTTGTCCCATGGACGGCTGGCGCGGGTCGGTTCATCGTTGCGGGTCGACAGTGCACGGGACGCGCCGAAGCCGCCCATGCCCAGACCGCACGCGGCCATTTCGGCACCGCCGGCAATCATCACGTCGGCTTCGTCGTACATGATGTTGCGCGCCGCCATGCCTATGCAGTGCGTACCGGTGGTACATGCAGTAGCGATGGCGTAGTTAGGCCCCTGTGCACCCAGGTGGATGGACAGGAAACCGGAAATCATATTGATGATCGAGCCTGGTACGAAGAATGGCGAGATTCGACGCGGGCCCGTCTCATGCAGGGTACGGCTGGTTTCTTCGATGTTGGTCAGACCGCCGATCCCCGAACCCATGGCCACGCCAATGCGTTCACGGTTGGCGTCGGTGACTTCCAGACCAGCGTTGCGTACGGCTTGAAAGCCGGCAGCGAGACCGTACTGAATGAACAGGTCGAGCTTGCGCGCTTCCTTGACCGACAGGTATTCCTCGACATTGAAGCCCTTTACCGAGCCGCCAAAGCGGGTGGAATAGGCAGAAAGGTCGGTGTGTTCGATCAGACCAATGCCACTGCGGCCAGCCAGAATGCCCTGCCAACTGCTCGGCACATCCGTGCCCAGTGGCGACAACATACCCATACCGGTGACTACGACGCGTCTACGCGACACAGCACTCTCCTTTTTCAAATGACGATTTTGCATCAGGCCTAAAGAAAAAACCGCACGCCATGATGGCAGTGCGGTTTTTCCATGACAGCAAACAACGATTACAAACTATTACGCCTGGTGGCTAGTAACGTAGTCGATTGCAGCTTGTACAGTAGTGATCTTTTCAGCTTCTTCGTCAGGGATTTCGGTCTCGAATTCCTCTTCCAGAGCCATCACCAGCTCAACGGTGTCAAGGGAGTCGGCACCCAGGTCTTCTACGAAGGAAGCTTTGTTGACCACTTCTTCTTCTTTAACACCCAGTTGCTCGGCAACGATTTTCTTGACGCGCTCTTCGATGGTGCTCATACCTTGTTTTCACTCCTAATGGACAAATTCAGGCAGCTGGCCAGTGGGTAAGTGTATAGAAAGACTTTTCAGTTTTTCAACTGAAAGCTTCACTCCTCAAACCCTGCAGCCCTCTGCCTATAAATAGATTGCAGCTTTATAACGGATTTTAGACAGCTCGTATGACATTTTTTTGAAGCAATCCGTCACATTTTACTTACATGTACATCCCACCGTTCACCGGGATTGTAGCCCCGGTGACGTATGCCGCACCGTCGGATGCAAGAAAAGCGACCACAGACGCGATCTCTTGAGCTTGCCCCAGACGACCCAGCGGAATCTGCGTCTGCAAGGCTTCACGCTGTGCTTCAGGCAGCTCGCGCGTCATATCGGTGTCGATAAACCCTGGGGTTACCGAGTTGACCGTAATCGAACGCGAACCAACTTCACGCGCCATTGCACGGCTGAAACCTTCCAGACCGGCCTTGGCGGCTGCATAGTTTACTTGGCCTGCGTTGCCCATGGCACCCACCACCGAGCCAATACTGATAATTCGGCCCCAGCGCGCCTTGGTCATACCGCGCAGAACGCCCTTGGACAGGCGGAATAGACTGTTCAGGTTGGTATCGATCACGTCGTACCACTCATCGTCTTTCATGCGCATCATCAGGTTATCGCGGGTGATGCCGGCATTATTGACCAGGATCGCCACTGGCGCACCGAACTTCTCCTGAATGCTTGCCAGCACAGCGCTGACCGATTCATCGCTAGTTACGTTAAGCTCAAGGCCAGTGCCCTGAATACCGTTTTCCTTCAGGGTCGCGGCAATGCGCTCGGCGCCCGAAGCGGAGGTCGCGGTGCCAACAACGATGGCGCCCTGACGACCCAGTTCCAGCGCGATGGCCTGGCCAATGCCACGGCTTGCACCGGTGACCAGTGCAACTTTACCTTGCAGACTCATGCAAGTTTCTCCTGATTCAGGCTTGCGCTGCGCGAGCGGCAGCGAAAGCATCTGGGGTATTGAGGTTGGAAGTCGCCACGCCTTCAGCGCAACGTTTGTTCAGACCGGCCAGCACTTTGCCCGGGCCGCATTCGACCAGATTGGTCGCACCTTTGGCAGCGAGAGTCTGTACCGACTCGACCCAGCGTACTGGCTTGTACAGTTGTTCGAGCAGATCACGCTTGAGGGTTTCCAGATCGGCCGGCACTTGCGCACTGACGTTCTGTACCACCGGGATCTGCGGCGCCTGCCAGTCGATGGCGGCGATGGATTCGGCAAAGCGCTCGGCCGCCGGACGCATCAGTTCGCAGTGCGACGGCACGCTCACCGGCAGCGGCATGGCACGCTTGGCGCCACGCGCCTTGCAGCCTTCGATGGCGCGCTCGACGGCAGCCTTGGCACCGGCAATGACCACTTGGCCCGGCGAGTTGAAGTTGACCGCGCTGACCACTTCACCTTGCGCCGCTTCGGCGCAGGCAGCCAGCACATCAGCATCTTCCAGACCGAGGATGGCAGCCATGCCGCCCTGCCCGGCCGGAACCGCTTCCTGCATCAACTGACCACGGCGCTCAACGAGCTTCACCGCTTCAGCCAGTGTCAGGCTGCCAGCAGCGACCAGCGCGCTGTATTCACCCAAGCTGTGACCGGCAACAAAGGCCGGACGTGCACCACCTTCCGCCAGCCACAGACGCCACAGGGCGACCGAAGCGGTCAGAATGGCCGGTTGGGTTTTATCGGTTTGATTGAGCAGCTCTTCCGGGCCCTGCTGGGTCAGCGCCCACAGGTCATAGCCCAGAGCCTCAGAGGCTTCTTTGAAAGTTTCGAGGATCAACGGATATTCCGCGCCCAGCTCGGCCAGCATGCCGAGGGACTGCGAACCCTGTCCTGGAAAGACGAATGCGAGGGAAGCAGACATGTAACAAGCCCCTAATGATCTTGTCGTCGAAAAATGACGCCCCGCTTGGGGACGCAAGAAACTGACAGTTGGATGGCCCTTTGAACCGGGCGGTCACATTTAAGCATTGTCCGACGAAAACGCCTAAGACAACAAATCCTCCAGACGACCGTGGAGGCGCTCGGGGAGGTTCTCCTGAATCTCGATCAGCGCTCGCGAAATAGCACTCTGAAAGCCCTGAACCCCGGCCGAACCATGGCTTTTCACCACGATACCCTGCAAGCCGAGAAAGCTTGCGCCGTTATGTCGCGCCGGCGCCAGATCGGCCTGCAAACGCTTCATCAGCGGCAACGCCAAAGCCCCCACGACACGGGAAGCGAGATTTTGTTTGAACAGCGCTTCGATACGCGCAGCAATCATAGTGGCCAGCCCTTCACTGGACTTGAGCAGGATGTTGCCAACGAAACCATCACACACCACGACGTCAGCCTCGCCACGATACAAACCGTCGCCTTCGATAAAGCCGATGTAATTGATGCCACGGGCAGCCTGCAACAGCGTTGCGGCCAGTTTGACCTGCTGATTGCCCTTGATGTCTTCGGTGCCGATGTTCAGCAACGCGACACGCGGGCGATGGATACCCAGCGTCTGCGCCGCCACCGAGCCCATCACCGCAAACTGCAGCAAATGCTCGGCACTGCAATCGACGTTGGCGCCCAGGTCGAGCAACTGGCAATAACCCTTCTGCGTCGGAATAGCCGCCACCATCGCCGGCCGATCGATACCGGGCAGCGTTTTCAGCACAAACCGCGACAACGCCATCAACGCACCGGTATTGCCGGCACTGACACACGCTTGCGCCTTGCCATCACGGACCAGTTCAAGGGCGACACGCATCGACGAGTCCGGCTTGCCACGCAAGGCCTGGGTCGGTTTCTCGTCCATGGTGATGACTTCGCTGGCCGGGACAATCGTCAGGCGCGCGCGATCGGCAACCGACTGGCCGTTGATCAATTCTTCAAGAAGGGAGGGTTGACCGACAAGGGTCAGATGCAGCGAGGGCGTAGCAGAAAGGCAAGCAAGGCTGGCCTGAACAATGCTGCGGGGACCGAAGTCCCCGCCCATTGCGTCAATCGCGATGACTTGAGCGGACAAGTGATTACTCGTCAGCGCCCTTGTCGATCACTTTACGGCCACGGTATACGCCTTCTGGCGATACATGGTGACGCAGGTGAACTTCACCAGTGGTTTTTTCTACAGACAGAGTGCTAGCCTCGAGAGCGTCGTGCGAACGGCGCATGTCACGGGCAGAGCGGGATTTTTTGTTCTGCTGAACAGCCATAATTGATTAACTCCTAAACGTTTGGGTCACGCTTTAACTGCGCCAATACACTGAACGGGTTGGACCGCGTTACCTCGTCCTCGCTCGGTTCGGGCTCATCTGCTCCCGCCGGCTGCTGGCATTCTTCCGGATGATGAGCAGGCACAATGGGCAAGGCGAGCAGAAGCTCCTCCTCGATCAGTGACTGCAGATCCAATGGATCTTCGCCCAGTTCCAGCACGTCATAACCTTTCGGTAACGACTGGGTATTCGCACCCTCCTTCACAACAGCGTAACTGCATTCGCTGTGGATCGGCAGGGTGACCAGCTCAAGACAACGCTGGCAAACCATTTTGACTTCGGTGTCGATAAAGCTGTGGATCACCACAGATTTACGTTCATCTCGTTCAAAAACGAATTTCGCCTGCACCGTACCGACATCGTCGGAAAGCGGGTCGCAGAGTCTCTTCAAATCGGCCAGCAGCAGTTCACCTTGAAGGGTGGTGCCACGGTCAGCCAATTTGCGCGGGTCAACGTGAGGTGGAATCGGGTCATTCAACATAGGCGCAGCATTATAGGGATGCACCCACCCATGTCAAAGGAAATTGTGCCCTGTCCGTCACTTGCGTGCCTCCGCTAGAATTCGCACCTGCCTCAGGAGACGCGAATGCTGCCTTTATTACTCGCTTCAAGCTCGACCTATCGTCGGGAATTGCTCGCCCGCCTGCACTTGCCGTTCGTCTGCAGCTCGCCGGATATCGATGAAAGTCATCGCCCGGGCGAATCAGCAATCGAACTGGTCAAACGCCTCGCCGAACAAAAAGCCCGGGCACTGGCTGACAGCCACCCCGCTCATCTGATTATCGGCTCGGACCAGGTTGCCGTGCTCGGCGAACAGATCATCGGCAAGCCGCACACCTTCGAGAAGGCACGCGAACAACTGCTGGCGGCTAGCGGCGCCAGCGTGACCTTCCTGACAGGCCTGGCGCTGCTCAATAGCCAGAGCGGCGAATGCCAGGTCGACTGCGTGCCGTTTACCGTGCACATGCGCACACTGGATCAAGCGAGCATCGAACGCTACTTGCGTATCGAACAGCCGTACGACTGCGCAGGCAGCTTCAAGGCTGAAGGCCTGGGTGTGAGCCTGTTTAAGTCCACCGAAGGCCCTGACGCCACCAGCCTGATCGGCTTGCCGCTGATTCGCCTGATCGACATGTTGCTGGCTGAGGGTGTGCAGATCCCATAAAGCAAAAAGATCGCAGCCTGCGGCAACTCCTACACCGATCACTGTAGGAACTGCCGCAGGCTGCGATCTTTTGATCTTTACAACGAATCAGCGCAACGAAGGCCCGTGGAAACCCATCCACATCGCCAACTGCTCAGCCACGCTGGCACCGAGCTTTTTCGAAAAGCGATCAAACGGCGACTCTTGAACGGTGAAGTCCACCAACTCTTTCTCGCCAATCACATCACGCGCCACCGAACTGGCGTTGCCCAGACCATCGATCAAGCCCAGCGACAGCGCCTGCTCGCCTGACCAGACCAGCCCGGAGAACAACTCCGGATGTTCTTTGTCTTTCAGGCGATCGCCACGACCTTGCTTGACGCTGTTGATGAACTGCTTGTGCGTCGTGTCCAGCACCGTTTGCCAGAATGCCGTTTCATCAGGCTTCTGCGGCTGAAACGGATCGAGGAACGATTTGTGCTCGCCGGAGGTGTACGTACGACGCTCGACACCCAGCTTCTCCATGGTGCCGACAAAGCCGTAACCGGCCGCTGTTACACCAATCGAGCCAACCAGACTCGCCTTGTCGGCGTAGATCTGATCCGCCGCGCTGGCGATGTAGTAAGCACCGGACGCCCCCAGGTCGGAAATCACCGCATACAGCTTGATCTCCGGATGCAGGCCGCGCAGACGCTTGATTTCGTCATAGACATAACCCGACTGCACCGGACTACCGCCCGGACTGTTGATACGCAGGATAACGCCCTTGACCTTCTTGTCCTCGAACGCCGCCCGCAGACTGCCGACGATATTATCTGCACTGGCCGGCTCTTTGTCGGCGATCATGCCGGTGACGTCGATCAACGCGGTGTAATTCGGGCCGCGTGTGGCGCTCTTTTCCATGTCCATCAGCGGCGTGAACAGAATCAGCGCGACAAACAGATAAACAAACGTCAGCAGCTTGAAGAAAATCCCCCAACGCCGCGAACGACGCTGTTCCTGCACCCCGGCGAGCAGGGTCTTTTCCAACAGTTTCCAGCTTTTCTCGTCACCGCCGTCGGCACTTGCCTTGGCCGGTGCTTTCCATTCGTCGGTCATGCCATTCACCCCAGCAAAAACGTATTAAGCCTGCTTCTCCAGCCAGGCATGCAATTCGCAAAAACGGTCGATCGACAGGCGCGGCTCGAACTGCTGCAGCGACTCGATCGATTGCGCGCCATAGCTGACTGCTACCGAATCCATCCCGGCATTGCGCGCCATCAACAGATCGAAGGACGAATCGCCGACCATCAGCGCCTGCTCCGGGCGCACACCACAATGAGCGAGGATCTGTTCCAGCATCAGAGGGTGCGGCTTGCTGGCAGTTTCATCGGCGGCGCGGGTGATATCGAAATAATCTTCCCAGCCATTGGCCTTGAGCACCCGATCCAGGCCGCGACGATTCTTGCCGGTGGCCACCGCGAGGTGATAACCCTGCTCGCGAAAGGACGCCATCGACTCGACTACGCCTTCGAACAACGGTGAAGGCACAGCTTCGGCAGCGATGTAGTGATCGGCGTAATACTCGCGAAACGCGGTCATTTCGGCGTCACTGATCTCGGGATACAAGGTGCGGATCGCCTCAGGCAGGCCCAGACCGATAATGCCTTTGACAGCAAAATCATCACGCAACTCGAAACCGGAGCGCCCGGACGCCGAATGCATGGCCTCGACAATCCGGTGAATGGAGTCGGCCAGCGTGCCGTCCCAATCGAATATCAGCAGTTTGTAATCAGATGGGCGCACTCAATCGCTCCACGGTCTTGGCCCACATCTCGTCAACCGGCGCCTGCAGGGTCAGCTTGCCGCCATCAGGCAGCGGCACGGTCAGCATGTAAGCGTGCAGAAACAGACGCTTGCCGCCCAGATCGCGGATTTCCCTGGTGAAATCCTCATCGCCATACTTGCTGTCACCGGCAATGCAATGTCCAGCGTGCAGCGTGTGCACACGAATCTGGTGAGTACGGCCAGTCACAGGCTTGGCCTCGACCATGGTGGCAAAATCGCCGAAACGGCGCAGCACCTTGAACACGGTCAGGGCTTCTTTGCCCTCGTCGTTGACTTCGACCATGCGCTCACCGGAACGCAGGTTGCTCTTGAGCAACGGCGCACTGACTTGCTTGATCGAAGTCGCCCAGTTACCACGCACCAGCGCCATGTAACGCTTGTCGACGCCATCGCCACGCAGTTTCTCGTGCAAGTGGCGCAGCATGCTGCGCTTCTTGGCAATCATCAGCAGGCCGGAGGTGTCACGGTCGAGACGGTGAACCAGCTCCAGCTCCTTGGCATCGGGACGCAACTGACGAAAGGCTTCGATCACGCCAAAATTCAAACCGCTACCACCATGAACCGCAATGCCGGCGGGCTTGTTGATCACGATCAGGGCTTTGTCTTCGTAGACAATCGAGGCCTCCAGGCGCTGCAACAGGCCTTGGGCCAGCGGCACCGGTTCATCACGCTCAGGCACGCGAACCGGCGGCACGCGCACGATATCGCCGGCCTGCAGCTTGTACTCGGGCTTGATCCTGCCTTTGTTCACGCGCACTTCGCCTTTACGCAAAATGCGGTAAATCAAGGTCTTGGGCACGCCTTTGAGCCGGGCGAGGAGAAAATTGTCTATTCGTTGGCCGGCATACTCCGGCGAGACTTCAAGCAATTGAACGCCTGGAGTCGAAGGGGCAGTAGTTGTCATGCCGCGGATGATAACAATTTTTATGGAATTGAAGCACTTAATCATTGCTGCTATAGTCGCGAACGCCGCCAAAAGCGGCCTGGACAGAGGAACCACGGTCAAAAACCGGCCCTGACCAACGCAATTCACCAGGACGCGAGGCCGTCCTACGGGGCTTTCGCTACGTAACGGTGGAGTTTTCAGTTGTAACAAGCGCAGGTGACATGAGGCCTGAATTACACCGCCGAGCAGAGTTTTTACTCGCCTGGCAGGCACACATTCAAGGCCAGTTCACAAAGTGCAGTCAGCTGCAGATGACCCCGAGCGAATGTTTCGGAAACAACGCCTGAATTAGCCATGATGCGTGACCTCCCCTTTCGGAGCTCACGGTAAATGCCAACCCGCTGCGGATTCTGCGCGCGGCAGCACCCGAATTATCAGGGATACGTGTAGGGTGGAGATGCACAACCGCTGGACTGTGTAGCAATAGGCTTTATCAAGACGCTTCATCTCGTCCACAGCCGCTGGTTGATTCCTCCTCCTGACTGAGTGCTTAAGTAGCCACAGCAAGCAGGACGCGTACGTCGCTATATCGGCCCAATTGGCCGCATATCGCTGGACACGGGAATGGCCAACCACTCCCGACGCACCTGACACCGACCGTGAGAAGTCGTGTGTGCCGAACGCCGTTTCCGGCAGCCCGGAAACCGACGGTACTACATGAAAAGAATGCTGATTAACGCAACTCAACCCGAAGAGTTGCGTGTTGCACTGGTAGATGGCCAACGCCTCTACGACCTGGACATCGAATCCGGTGCACGCGAGCAGAAAAAGGCCAACATCTATAAAGGCCGCATCACTCGCATCGAACCAAGCCTTGAGGCTGCCTTTGTCGATTTCGGCTCCGAGCGCCACGGCTTCCTGCCCCTCAAAGAAATCTCCCGCGAATACTTCAAGAAAGCCCCTGAAGGCCGCGTCAACATCAAGGACGTCCTGAGCGAAGGCCAGGAAGTCATCGTTCAGGTCGAAAAAGAAGAACGTGGCAACAAGGGCGCCGCCCTGACCACCTTCATCAGCCTGGCCGGTCGTTACCTCGTGCTGATGCCGAACAACCCGCGTGCCGGCGGTATCTCCCGTCGCATCGAAGGCGAAGAACGCAATGAACTGCGTGAAGCGCTGAACGGTCTGGTTGCTCCAGCCGATATGGGTCTGATCGTGCGCACTGCCGGCCTGGGCCGCAGCAGCGAAGAAATGCAGTGGGACCTCGACTATCTGCTGCAACTCTGGACCGCCATCAAAGAAGCCTCGCTGGATCGCTCCGCGCCATTCCTGATCTACCAGGAAAGCAACGTGATCATCCGCGCCATCCGCGATTACCTGCGCCAGGACATCGGCGAAGTGCTGATCGACAGCGTTGAAGCCCAGGACGAAGCCCTGACCTTCATTCGCCAGGTGATGCCGCAGTACGCCAGCAAGATCAAGCTGTACGAAGACAGCGTTCCGCTGTTCAACCGTTTCCAGATCGAAAGCCAGATCGAGACCGCTTTCCAGCGCGTCGTTGAACTGCCTTCCGGCGGCTCCATCGTGATCGATCCGACCGAAGCCCTGGTGTCCATCGACATCAACTCGGCGCGCGCCACCAAAGGCAGCGACATCGAAGAAACCGCTCTGCAGACCAACCTTGAAGCCGCCGAAGAAATCGCCCGTCAGTTGCGCCTGCGCGACATCGGCGGCCTGATCGTCATCGACTTCATCGACATGACCCCTGCCAAGAACCAGCGCGCCGTGGAAGAAAAAGTCCGCGAATGCCTGGAAGCCGACCGCGCTCGCGTGCAGATTGGCCGCATCTCGCGCTTCGGCCTGCTGGAAATGTCCCGTCAGCGCCTGCGTCCATCCCTGGGCGAAAGCAGCGGCATCGTCTGCCCGCGTTGCAATGGCACCGGCATCATCCGTGACGTTGAATCGCTGTCGCTGGCGATCCTGCGCCTGATCGAAGAAGAAGCCCTGAAAGACCGCACTGCCGAAGTGCGCGCCCAGGTGCCGATCCCGGTCGCCGCGTTCCTGCTCAACGAAAAACGTAACTCGATCACCAAGATCGAACTGCGCACCCGTGCTCGCATCGTCATTCTGCCGAACGATCACCTCGAAACGCCGCACTTCGAAGTTCAGCGTTTGCGTGACGACAGCCCGGAAGCCGCGACCAACCAGTCGAGCTACGAAATCGCCGCTGCCGCTGCCGAAGTCGAAGAAGTCCAGCCAGCCGCGGCGACCCGCACCCTGGTTCGCCAGGAAGCAGCCGTTAAAACTGCACCGGCCCGTGCCAACGCTCCGGTTCCGACCGAAGCCGCTGCACCTGCCGCTCCGGCTCCGGCTCCGGTTGCCGCGCCAGAGCCAAGCCTGTTCAAAGGTCTGGTGAAATCGCTGGTCAGCCTGTTCGCCACCAAAGAAGAGCCAGCCGCGCCGGTTGTGGTTGAAAAACCAGCTGCCGAGCGTCCGGCCCGCAACGAAGAGCGTCGCAACGGTCGTCAGCAGAGCCGCAACCGTAACGGTCGCCGCGATGAAGAACGCAAGCCGCGCGAAGAACGTGCTCCGCGTGAAGAACGCGCCCCACGTGAGCCGCGCGAAGAGCGTCAGCCACGTGAAGCCCGTGAAATCCGCGAGCCTCGCGAAGCCCGCACCGAAGCACCGGTAGCCCGCGAAGAACGCGCACCACGCGCTCCGCGTGAAGAACGTGCTCCGCGTGCACCGCGCGAAGACCGCAAGCCACGAGGCGAGCGTGAAGAGCGTGTACGTGAACTGCGTGAGCCACTGGACGCCGTTCCAGCCGCTGCAGCCGCCGTTGCCGTCACTGCTGAAGAGCGTCCAGCCCGTCAGCCACGTGAAGAGCGCGCACCGCGTCCGCCGCGTGAAGAACGTCAACCGCGCGCCGAACAGGCCGCTGCTGCCGTCGCTGAAGAAGAAGTGAACAGCAACGAAGAGCAACTGCCGGAAGACGGTTCGGAGAACGCCGAAGGCGATCGTCCACGTCGTCGCTCCCGCGGTCAGCGTCGTCGCAGCAACCGTCGTGAGCGTCAGCGTGATGCCAACGGCAACGTGATCGAAGGCTCGGAAGAATCCGAAGCCGGCGAGAACACTGAAGCGCCAGACTCTGCCGGCCTGGCTGTGACCGCCGCTGTTGCCAGCAGCGTGATCAGTGCACCGGCCGAAGCACAAGCCCACGAGCAAGCTGAGCGCGCTACCGCGGCTGTTCAGGAAACCGCTCCAGTAGAAGCGCCGGTTGTTGAAGCAACCACGCCAGTCGAAGTGGTTGCTGCTCCGGAAGTCGAAGTGGCACCGGTTCAGGAGACCCTGCCTCAGGTTGAGCCAGCGCCAGTTGTGGCTGCCGAGCCGGTGGTTGAAACCGTCGCAGAAACCGTGACCGAAACCGTGCGTGAAGTTCGCGAAGAGCAGACCGCTTTCAACTGGGTTGCCGAGCCGGCTGTTGCCGAAACGCCAACGCCAGTGGTTGAAGCGCCGGTTGTCGAAGCGCCAGTGTTCGAACACGCCAAGGCTGCCGAGCCAGTGGTCGCCGCTGAACCAGCGCCTGCCGTTCAAGCTCCGGTTGTCGAAGCGCCAGTGGTTGCAGAGGCTCCGGCCCCGGTCGTTGAAGCACCGGCTCCGGTCAGCGCTCTGACGCCAAGCGGCCGCGCACCAAACGACCCACGTGAAGTGCGTCGTCGCAAGCGTGAAGAAGAGCGCCTGCAGAAGGAAGCCGAACTGGCGGCCGCTGCTGCGCCAGTCGCTGCCGAGCCAGCCGTGGTTGCTGAAGTGGTCGAGGCAGCTCCTGCTCCGGTGACTGAAGAAGCTGTGGTTGAGTCGGTAATTGCTGAAGCACCACGCTCGGTTCAGGACGCGGTCGAGCAACACCAAGAGGCCGAGGAAAAAGAGCACGAGCCTAAACCACTCGTGTAATTCCCGAAGCCGTTAAAAAGCCCCGCCCGGTGAAACCGGGCGGGGCTTTTTTATGTCTCGATTTTTGTGGTGGACTCTAGATCCCCCCCCCTCACCCCAGCCCTCTCCCCAAGGGGGCGAGGGGGAAGGGAGCACATCGGGGGATTTTCCAGACCTGAGTTCGACTGAAAACTTACAGGTCGATGCATAAAGCCCAAACACCTCGGTCAGTCCCCTCTCCCTCTGGGAGAGGGTTCCAAGGAATTCACACAGACCTCAAGACGCGGTAAAAACCAAAGCCTCAGGCACATCGATGTCCCACAGAACGCCTGGATCATCGACGGCAATCTCCACCACCCTGCCCTGCGTGAACAACGGCCTGGCCCCGCGATCGCCACTCAATGCCTGCAACCCCGGACCAAACAAACGCCCAAACCCCACCGGATGACCAAACTCGCCCTCCTGCACCGGCACGCTCACCGCATCATCGTCAATGGCCGCAACCACCCGCTCAATACTCGACGGCAAGATAAACGGCATATCCCCCAGCACAATCAACCAGCCATCCGCCTCCGGGCATGCCGCGACGCCCGCAGCAATGCTGTCACCCATACCGGTCGATTCAATCGAGACCACGTCACAGCCATACGCCTGCGCCATGCGCATCGCCTGCGGCCGCGCTTCGGTCGTCACCAGCACGCGCTTGTCGAGACTGGCCGGAAGATTCACCAGCACCTGCTCAATCACCGAACGCACCGCACCATCACGCCCGACGCAGTCCGCCAGCAACTTGTCCTTATCGGCACCCGCCACTTGGCGAAAGCGGCTGCCCTCGCCCGCCGCCAGCACAATCACTGCAATGGAACGGCTCATGCGTCCTCCAGAGTTTTCTTCTGCTTCAATTCCACGCCGTTCTTGATCGCGACGATCTCCGCCAACAACGACAAGGCAATTTCTGCCGGTGAATGACTGCCGATGTGCAAACCGATCGGCCCGTGCAGTCGAGCAATCGCCTCTACCGACAAGCCTAGCTGAGCCAGGTTCTCCCGGCGTTTCTGACTGTTGACCCGCGAGCCGAGCGCCCCCACATAGAAAGCAGGTGAATCCAGCGCCGTGAGCAATGCCATGTCATCCAGACGCGGATCATGAGTCAGCGCGACAATCGCCGTGCGCTCATCGGTCTGAATGCTCAACACCGCGTCATCCGGCATGCCCGGGACGAAGCGACCGTGGTGTTCCTCCCAGCCGTAGACAAACTCGGTGCGCGGATCGCAGATCAGCACTTCGAAATCCAGCAGCCGCGCCATGTCGGCGACGTAGCGCGATAACTGCCCGGCGCCGATCAACAGCAAGCGCCAGCGTGGGCCGTAGATTGCGCGCAGGGTTTTGCCGTCGAACGCCAGCGAATCGGCTTTGCTCGCCGCCATCAAAACCACTTCACCGGTTTCGATGTTCAGCTCACGGGCAACGATTTCGTGTGCTTCGCAACGCGTGAGCAACTCGGCAACCCACGCGGGATCGCCGACCCGCTCTTCGGTCAGGCGCAGCGTGCCACCGCAAGGCAAGCCGAAGCGCGCGGCCTCCTCGCGTGTGACGCCATAGGTGATCAACTGCACGGGCGGCCCATCGGTGGCGATGCGCCCGTCGTGCAGGCGGGCGATCAAATCATCCTCGACGCACCCGCCCGACACCGAACCGATCACCACGCCATCTTCACGCAAGGCGAGCATGGCACCGGGCGCGCGGGGCGCGGTACCCCAGGTCTGCACCACGCTGAACAGCACCACCCGCTGTCCGGCGCGGCGCCATTCGAGGACGCTGCGCAAGACATTAAGGTCGACGCTGTCCATTACGCCTCGGCCTTCTGCCAGCCCTGCAACTGGTAACGCACCGGCAGATTGCGGATGCGCTTGCCGGTGGCGGCGAAGATCGCGTTACACAAGGCCGGGGCAATCGGTGGCACGCCCGGTTCGCCGACACCGCCCAAGGGCACATCGCCCGGCGGCGTCACCAGATGCACGGCAACTTCCTTCGGCGCCAGCGACATGCGCGCCACTTCATACATATGGAAGTTGTCCTGCTGCACCTTGCCATCCTTGAAGCTGATTTCCCCCAGCACCGCATTACCGAGGCCCATCACACAAGCGCCTTCGAACTGCGAGCGAATGCGCTCAGGGTTGATCTGCGGCCCGCAATCCACGGCGATATCTGCCTTGTGCACGATCAGTGTGCCGTCGTCTTTAACCTCGACTTCGATCACCGCTGCCACATAAGTGACGAAGCTGTAATGCACTGCCAGCCCCAGACCACGGCCCTTGGGCAATTTACGGCCCCAACCGGCTGCCTTCGCAGCAGTTTCCAGCACCGCACGCATACGCCCAGTATCGATCGGATAACGCTCGGGAGATTCGCCGTAATTCCACTCTTCGCTCAGCGTGCGCGGATCGATCTGCCGATCCGGACCGAGCAGTTTGATCTGGTACTTGAGCGGATCCTCGCCGGCCTTGTGCGCCAGTTCATCGACGAAACTCTGGATGGCGAAGCCATGGGGAATGTTCGACACCGAGCGATACCAGCCGACCCGCGTGTGCACGGTCGCTTCGGGGTTCTCCAGGCGCACGTTGGGAATCGCGTAGGCCATGTTGGTGAAGCCCATGCCCAGCTCGAAAGCCGCTTCATGGTTCATGCCCGGCGCGAACAGTGCGGTGATGCTCGGTGCGACGGTGCGATGCAACCAGCCGGACGGCATGCCGTCCTTGCCCACACCTGCCTTCAGATACTCGGCGGACACGGTGTGGAAATACGAGTTATGGATGTCATCTTCACGCGTCCACTGCACCCGCACGGCTTTGCCGGGAAATTCTTTGGCGAGAATCGCTGCTTCGACGACGAAATCCGGTTTCGACTTGCGACCGAAACCACCGCCAAGCAAGGTGACATTGAAGGTAACGTTATCGAACGGCAAGCCAAGACGCTCGGCAATGCGCTCGCGGGTGACCTGCGGCGCCTGACTCGGTGCCCAGGCTTCGCAAACGCCGTCCTTGTACCGGGCGATGGCGACCATAGGTTCCATTGGCGCCTGGGCCAGATGCGGTAAATAGTAAGAAGCTTCGAGGGTACTGGCAGCACCGCTCAGGGCCTTGTCGATATCACCGGTATTGCGCACCACTTTGCCAGGCTTCAGCGACGCGGCTTCGAGTTCCTTGCGATAGGCGATCGAGTCGTAACTGGCGTTCGGGCCATCGTCCCATTCGATTTTCAACGCTTCGCGACCCTTGATCGCGGCCCAGGTGTTGCTGGCCACCACGGCCACGCCACCCAACGGCTGAAACTCCGAAGGCAGCGGACGGCTTTCGATCTGCAGCACTTTGAGCACGCCAGGGACTTTCAGCGCAGCGCTGTCATCCAGCGATTTGACCTTGCCGCCGTACACCGCCGGACGAGCGATAGTCGCGTACACCATGCCATCGAAATGCACATCGGCGCCGTACACCGCACGACCGTTGACGATGTCTGCACCGTCGATGGCTTTCGTGCCTTCTTTGCCGATGTAGCGAAACTCCGACGGCTGCTTGAGGCGCAGGCTGTCACGCGCCGGCACCGGCAACGCACTGGCGGCGGCGGCAAGTTCGCCATAGCCCAGTTCACGGCCGGACGGTTTGTGAACGATTTTATGCAACTGCGCGTGGCATTCACCCACCGGCACTTTCCACTGCGCAGCAGCAGCCTGCTCAAGCATGGTCCGTGCCGCCGCGCCGCAACGCCGCATCGGCTCATACCAATGGCGCATGCTGCGCGAACCGTCGGTGTCCTGATTACCGAAACGCACTTCATCGCCCGGCGCCTGTTGCACTTTGACCTGGGCCCAGTCGGCTTCCAGCTCATCGGCGACAACCATGGTCAGACTGGTGCGCACACCCTGACCCATCTCGGAGCGGTTGCAGACCACGGTGACGGTGCCGTCAGCGGCAATGCTCACATAGACCTTCGGATCATCGATCCAGCCGTTGGGCATGCCATCGGCGCCGAATTGCTTCGGTTTTTCCTCGGCCAACGCATCCTGCCAGCCCCAACTGGCAGCCAGCACCAGTGCGCCGGTAGCGCCGACGCCTTTGAGGAAACCGCGACGGCTGAGATTGCTCAGGGCGAAATCATTCGGCAGGCGGCTCATGCTTTGGCCTCCTTCAAATGCGTGGACGCCTGACGGATCGCCGTCTTGATCCGGTTGTAGGTGCCGCAGCGGCAAATGTTGCCGACCATGGCTTCTTCGATCTGCTCGTCGCTCGGGTTCGGGTTGGTCTTGAGCAATGCGGTGGCCGACATGATCTGCCCGCCCTGACAGAACCCGCATTGCGCTACAGCGGTGTCGAGCCAGGCTTGCTGGACCACCTGACCCACCGGGTCGGCGTGCAGGCTGTCGATGGT
Organism: Pseudomonas sp. rhizo66; assembly: GCF_031931925.1. Lineage (NCBI taxonomy): Bacteria > Pseudomonadati > Pseudomonadota > Gammaproteobacteria > Pseudomonadales > Pseudomonadaceae > Pseudomonas > Pseudomonas sp. rhizo66. The sequence goes on along the minus strand of NZ_JAUJWZ010000023.1, from coordinate 20,250 downwards.
AGTGACGTTCTGGCCGACCACCGAACCGATCGGCGTGATGCAACTGCGCGCCGGCAAGCCATCGATATGAATGGTGCACGCGCCGCACAGGCCCATGCCGCAGCCGAATTTGGTGCCGTTATAACCGGCGACATCACGAATCGCCCACAACAGCGGCATGTCTTCAGTGACATCGAGGGGATGGTCTTGACCGTTGAGCTTCAGGGTAATCATGGGCACGCCCGCATATTTTTGGTGGTTATGGGGTCGAGCAATCTGCCGCCGTTGCATCGGCGGTGGTTCACGCAGATCGACTCAGGCTAATCAGGCTCTCTTGTGCCGACAGGAATGTCTGCGCCGGGCCTTTGGTGGAGCAAATGACGTTTATCGTTAGCTCGCTAAGTTAACCCAACATTAACGAAAAAGCCCTGCTGAGACAGGGCTTTTCAGTTACGAGCTTTCAGCTACAAGCTGCAAGTAAAAGCAGTAGCTGGCTCACGCTCAAGATTGTAGCTTGCCGCTAGAAGCTTGAAGCTCGCCGCTGCTTCAATACCGATTGGGCTCCATTTCCAGTTCGACATTGAAACGTTCGGCAATGTCTCTCTGGATGCGTTGCGCCAGATCGAGCAGTTGCAGCCCGGTTGCCGCCCCGTAGTTGACCAGTACCAACGCCTGCAACTTATGCACCCCGGCATCGGCCTCGCGGAAACCTTTCCACCCGGCCCGCTCGATCAACCAGCCGGCGGCCAGTTTCATCTGTCCGTCCGGTTGCGCGTACGCCACCAGATCCGGATGTTGCGCTTTGATCTGCGCGACGATGGCCGCCGACACCAGCGGATTCTTGAAGAAGCTGCCGGCGTTGCCCAGCACCGCCGGATCCGGCAGTTTTTCACTGCGGATGCTGCAAATCGCGCGACTGACGTCGGTCGGCGTCGGCTGCTCGATACCCTGCTCACTCAGGCGCTGACGCACCGGTCCGTATTCCAGCTGCAGATGGGCGACGCGGTCGAGCGCAAAGCGCACACGCAGAATCAGCCAACGCCCTGGCTGCTGCTTGAACAGGCTGTCGCGGTAGGCGAAGTTGCATTCTTCGAGGCTGAAATCGCGCAGTTCGCCGGTCTGGCGATCCAGCGCAGTCAGTCCGGCGAACACATCCTTGATCTCGACACCGTAGGCACCGATGTTCTGCATCGGCGCGGCGCCGACCGTGCCAGGAATCAAGCTGAGATTTTCCAGTCCGGACAAGCCCTGCGCCAGCGTGTATTGCACAAAAGGGTGCCACGGCTCGCCGGCCTCAGCCTCGATCACAACGCGACTGCCGTCCTCGCTGATCACGCGGATCCCGCGCGTCGCCATGCGCAGCACCAGTGCGGTAATGTCGGCGGTCAGCAGCAAGTTGCTGCCACCACCGATCACCAGCAACGGCACATGGTGCTCGGTGGCATACGCCAGCGCTTCACGGACATCGGCATCGCTGTGGGCTTCGGCGAACAGTTGCGCGCACACATCCACGCCAAAACTGTTGAACGGTTTCAGGGAAACCTGCGGTTGCACCTGCAAACTCATAACCGGCCCTTCACTTCGATCAACAATTGGTCACACGCGGCTTCGATCAGATCCAGCACCTGCTCGAAACCCTGGTCGCCGTCGTAATACGGATCCGGCACTTCATCGACCACACCGGCATAACGGCGCAGGAACAGGTCCAGTTCGGCCTTTCCAGTGGACGGCTGCAGCGCCTTGAGGTTGCGCAGATTACTGTTGTCCATCGCCAGGATCAGGTCGTAACTGGCGAAGTCGGCACGGCTGACCTGCTGCGCGCGTTGCGCTGACAGGTCATAGCCGCGCACTTTGGCGGCGGCCTGGCTGCGCTTGTCCGGCGGGTTGCCGACGTGCCAGTCACCGGTGCCGGCGGAGGCCACTTCGACCTGATCCGCCAGCCCCGCTTCACGCAGTTTGTGGCGCAGTACGCCTTCGGCCGTGGGCGAACGGCAAATGTTGCCCAGGCACACAAACAGAACGCGCATCAGGCCTCCAGCAGGCGACGAACGCGCTCGAGGTCTTCGGCAGTGTCGACGCCGGTCGGCGGTGCGATCAGCGCGTCGGCAACATGAATTCGCACACCGTGCCACAGGGCACGCAGTTGCTCGAGGGATTCAGTGTTTTCCAGCCAGCACGGGCCCCAGCTCACGAAGTCGTGAAGGAAACCGGCGCGATAGGCATAAATGCCAATGTGGCGACGGTATGGCACACCTTCCGGCAATTGCTCGCGGCTCTTGGCAAACGCATCGCGCGCCCACGGCAAAGTGGCACGGCTGAAGGTCAGCGCCAGACCGTTGAGGTCGCTGACAACCTTGACCACATTCGGATTGAACAGGGTGTCCACGTCTTCAATCGGTTCGGCCAGCGTGGCCATGCGCGCTTCGGTGTGGGCCGCCAGATTGGCAGCGACCTGATCGATCACGCTAGGCGGGATCAAGGGTTCATCACCTTGCACGTTGACCACGATCGCGTCGGGCTCGAGACCCAGTTTCGCCGCGACTTCGGCCAGACGATCGGTGCCGGAATTGTGATCTTCACGGGTCAGCACCACTTCGGCACCAAAAGCCTTGCAGGCTTCAACGATGCGCGCATCGTCGGTCGCGACGACCACACGGCTGGCGCTGCTTTTGCTCGCCTGTTCCCAGACGTGCTGGATCATCGGCTTGCCGGCGATATCCAGCAGCGGTTTGCCCGGCAGACGGGTCGAGGCAAAACGCGACGGGATGACAACGGTGAAGGCAGTGGTCATTTATCCAGACGCTCGTCGGTGGTCAGGGTGCGGGCTTCGCTTTCGAGCATCACCGGGATGCCGTCGCGGATCGGGTACGCCAGACCGGCGCCCTTGCTGATCAGCTCGGTCTTGTCGGCGCTGAGCTTGAGCGGGCCTTTGCAGATCGGGCACGCGAGGATGTCGAGCAATTTGGTGTCCATGAACATTCCCTGAGTAAAGAGTTAAGGCAAAAGACGATCGGGCAGCAGGCGCATCAACTGGGTGTCGAACCAGGCCACGAAGGCCGGTGACGGCAGCGCATCGACCGCCAGATACCACCAGTCGTCAGCCGCGAAGGCACGGCACTTCACCGCGTCCTTTTCGGTCATCACCAACGGCAATGACGGTGTGAAATTCAAGGCCTGCACGCTGTATTCGGCGTGGTCGGCAAACGCATGGGGGACTGCTCGCCAGTCTAGCGCTTCGAGGGTATTGAAGAAACGTTGCGGATTGCCGATCCCGGCCACCGCGTGCACGGCCTGGCCGGCCGAAAAATGATCGAGCGACTTGCGCTCGCCGCTGCGCAGATTGACCAGCGCAGTCGGTTGCAGACGGAAAGCGAAACCGCCGTCGCGGTCCTCGCTGGCACCATTGAACAGCACACCGTCGACGCTTTGCAGGCGCTCGATCGGCTCACGCAATGGCCCTGCCGGCAAGCAGCGTTTGTTACCGAGACCGCGAGCGGCGTCGATCAGCACCAGCTCCAGATCCCGCGCCAGACGATAATGCTGCATACCGTCGTCGGAGAGGATCAGATCCAGTGGTTCACTGGCGAGCAAGGCTTTGACCGCTGCGCTGCGATCGGGGTCGATCATCAGCGGCACGCCGGTGCGCTGGACGATCAGCAACGGTTCGTCACCGGCGATGTCAGCGGTTTGCTCGGCCGCAACGCGCCACGGCAGTTGCGGTGGTTTGGCGCCGTAACCACGACTGACCACGCCGACGCGCAAACCGCTGCGCCGGCAATGTTCGATCAACCAGAGAATCATCGGCGTCTTGCCGGTGCCACCGACGGTGATGTTGCCGACCACAATCAGCGGCACGGACGGCTGATAGATTTCACCCTGACCGGCGAGAAAGCGCTGGCGCTTACCCACCACCACGCGGCGATACAGCATTTCCAGCGGCCGCAACAGCGTCAGGGCCGGGTGCCCCTGATACCACGCGGCGAGCAAGCGATCGGACAGGCTCATCAGGATTTGGGCGCCGCCTCGACCGTGGTCATGCGCAGATGGCTGAAACCGAGCTTGCCGGCCGCGTCCATGGCGGTGATCACGGATTGATGCTGAGTCTTGCCATCAGCACTGATCGACAACGGCATGTTGGTGTCGCCGTTGGACTCTTTCTGCATGGCTTCCATCAGGGTCGCCAGATCGTTCTTCGGCAGAATCTTGTTGTTCACCGAAAACACGCCTTCAGCGCTGATGGCGACGTCGATCTGTTTGAGCTGCTGATCTTCGGCTGGCGAGCCGCTGACCGCCTCCGGCAGATCAACCCGCAACTGGGTTTCGCGAGTGAACGTGGTGGTCACGACGAAAAACAGCAGCAGAATGAACACCACGTCGATCAGCGACGCGAGGTTGATGTCCACGGTTTCCCGCGGTTTGCGACGGAATTTCACGCGCGGCCCTCGGTCAGGTCGACATCACGATCGCCCTGCACCACTTCAACCAGTTTGATCGCTTCCTGCTCCATGCCCACCACCAGCTCATCAATACGGCGCTGCAGGAACCGGTGGAAGAACACCGCCGGAATACCGACCATCAGGCCTGCTGCGGTGGTGATCAGCGCTTTGGAAATACCGCCGGCCAACACTGAGGCATTGGTGGTCATGCCGGAGCCGGTGAACGCGCTGAAAATATCGATCATGCCCAGCACGGTGCCAAGCAGACCCAGCAGTGGCGCCATGGCGGCGATGGTGCCGAGCGCATTGATGTAACGCTCGAGCTCGTGAATGACCCGGGCGGCGGCCTCTTCGATGCATTCTTTCATGATCTCGCGACCATGCTTGGAGTTGGCCAGACCGGCGGCGAGGATTTCCCCCAGCGGCGAATTGGCGCGCAATTCCTTGAGTTTTTCTTTATTGAGCTGCTTGTCCTTGATCCACACCCAGACCTGGCCCAGCAGATGCTCGGGGGTGACGCGACTGGCGCGCAGGGTCCACAGGCGTTCGGCGACAATCGCCATGGCCGCGATGGAGCTCAGAATGATCGGCAACATCATCCAGCCGCCGGATTTGACCAATTCCCACACAGTGACAGTCCCCTCGAAAAAGTGCGCCACTTTACCATACCGATCCACGATTAAGACCCGCCGCCCCGACGACCGTGACGCCCCATTGCCCCACGTCCCGATCAGCGGGCCAGCGCGGGCGGATCACGCCAGAAACGCCGCTGATGACGCATCGTGCGTGGTGCCCTGAAGGTGCCCAGTTGCAGATGAATGGCGCCCTGCTCGGCGCTGTCGTAAATGTGCAGGCCCAGTTTGCGATAACGCGCCAGCACGGTCGGATGCGGATGGCCAAAAGAGTTGCCCTGACCTCGAGAGATCAGCACGGACTCAGGCTTCAAGACTTTGAGCAGCGCCATGGACGACGAACTGCGGCTGCCATGATGGGGCGATTGCAGCCATTGCGTCGGCACGGCCAGTGGACTGTCGAGGAGGACGCGTTCGGCGTGGGTGTCGATATCGCCAGTCAGCAGCAGGCGCTCGCCATTGGCATCGATCTGCAACACGCAGGAACGCTGATTGCTGTCGTGAGCGTCCGCCCACTGCCAGAGTTGAAAACGCACGCCGTCCCACTGCCATTGCCGGCCACTGGCGCAGGCTTCGGCGTTCAATGGCGCGGGCAGTCCCGCCGGATCGCCGCTGAGCACCTGATCGACGGTCAAACCACGGCTGATCGCCAGAGCGCCGCCAGCGTGATCGGCGTCGGCATGACTGAGCAGCATAAGATCGAGTTTTGCCACATCGAGTTTGCGCAACGCGGGCAGCACCACCCGCTCTCCGAGGTCAAAATCGCCAAAGCGCGGCCCCGCGTCGTAAAGCACCGCGTGATGACGAGTGCGAATCAGGATGGCCAGGCCTTGGCCGACGTCGAGTTGCCAGATATCGGCCAGGCCTTCATCCAGCAGCTCCCGTGGCGGCACGACCAGCAGCAACAGCAACGGCCAGCCCAGTGGACGCAGCGGCACGCCGCGCGGCAATAGCAACAACACGGTGCCGAGACTGCCAATGACCCAGGCCCAAACCGGTATCGAAGGTGCGATCCACGCCGGCCAGTGCCCGGCAATCATTGCCAGCGCACGAAACAGCCCATCGATCAAACCGCCGGCCAGCCACAGCAGGCCGGCGCCGACATAGGGAACAGGCAGCAACACCGTCCCGAGCAGCGCCGGAGGCAGCACTACCAGACTGACCCAAGGCACCGCGAGCAAATTGGCCAGCGGTCCACTGAGACTGATCGGCAGGCTCAGCACCAGCAACACCGGGCATAAGCCGATCGCGATCAACCACTGCGCTCGCGTCCAGGTCTGCCACCAGCGCCATGCACCCAAGCGGCCGCCAAAGGTAAAGATCAACACCGCCACCGCCGCAAACGAGAGCCACAGACCCGGGCGCAAACTGGCGAGCGGGTCCAGCAACAGCACAGCGTTGAACGCCAGCAGCAAAGGCCACCACGCACCAAGATGACGAAAGCGCAAACGCCATAGCAGCACCAGCCCGACCATCACACACGCGCGCTGCACCGGTACGTCGAATCCGGCGAGCAGGCCATAACCGAGCGCCGCCGCAAATGCCAGACCACAGGCCCACGGCAGCCACGGCCAGCGCAGCGGCCACCAGCCAAATCGCGCCAACCCGGCGACCAGCCCATACATCACTGCTGCCAGCAAACCAATGTGCTGACCGGAAATCACCAGCAAGTGCACGGTGCCGGTGTCCTGCAGAGTCTGCCAGTCCTCGCGACTGAGCCCCGAACCGTCGCCCAGCACCAACGCGGCCAATGCGCCGTTTCGCCCCTGCGCATCCACGCTCAGCAAGCGCTGGCGAATGCTGTCGCGCCAGGCCCAGCGCGCTTCGCTCAAGCGCTGGCCGTCCTTGATCGTGCCGGTGGCGCCAATGCGTTGCGCCAGCAGCCACGCCTCGTAGTCGAACGCATCTGGATTACGCAAGCCAGCGGGGAGCTTGAGCTTGACCGCCAAACGCCAGCGTTCGCCACTGTTGACCGGTGGCCCGGCGTACCAGGCGAGCCGCATCAGCGATGGCAGTTTTTCGTGACGTGAGTGCGCATCGGCCAATTCGAAGCGCACCACACCGTCACTGTTCTGCGGCAAACCGACGACCCGCCCTTCAACCCAGCGGGTTTCGCCATCCAGCCCGGCCGGCAAACGGTCAGTCAACGCCCATTGCGCACCGACACTGGCCCACGTGAAGCCAAACAGCAAAAACGCCAGCGGATAGCTGCGAAACGGCAGCAGCATCAACGCCACGACCGGCAACAACAGCATCAACCAGACCGGCGGTAATGCCGGCATAAAAACCGCGACCAGCAGACCGACTGCGAGCGCCATCATCCCTGTGCGCATAAGCCCGTCCTTGAGAGTCCCGTACTTAGGCATAGCGGGTGTCAGGCACGAGCGTCGTCAACAATTGTCACAAAGTCTGAATGGGCGCTTCGTAGAATCCAGACATACTTGCCGCCTTAACCGACCGAGAAGCCTTATGCCCCGGCGCTTATTCAAACGTTACATGCCCGACCCGACGAGCATCAGGGAACATAAATCCTTACGCTTTCTCGGCAAGTTGCTGCATGACCCGAACCTCTGGCACCTCAATCGTCACTCAGTCGCGCGGGCGATGGCGGTCGGTCTGTTCGCCGCGTTCCTGCCGATTCCGGCGCAGATGCTGGTGGCGGCCGCCCTTGCCGTCATGGTGCGCGGGAACATGCCGATTGCGGTCAGCCTGGTGTGGCTGACCAACCCGATCACCATGCCGGCGGTGTTCTTCTGCACCTATCAGGCCGGGGCGTTTTTGATGGATGTGCCCGCCCGGCATCTACCGGACGAGTTGACCTGGGAGTGGATCAGCGGCGAGTTGTCGACGTTATGGCAGCCGTTTCTGCTCGGTTCGGTGGTGGTGGGACTGATACTCGGCGCCCTCGCCTACTGCATTGTGATGATGTATTGGCGCTGGTGGGTGGCGCGGCAATGGGCGCGGCGCAAGAAGAGTCGTATGCGCTGAACGCAAAACGGCCTCCGCAGTGGGAGGCCGTTTTGATTTGTGGCGTCTGCATTCGCGAGCAGGCTCGCTCCCACAGGAGATCTTCAGCACAACATAGATCCAATGTGGGAGCGAGCCTGCTCGCGAAGAAATCGACGCGGTTCCGGATCAGGTACGCATCCCGCGCCCACTCACCAGCAACCGCGCACAACCGAGATACAGCACAACGGTCGCCACCAGCATGAAGGTGATCGCAATGCCGATCTTGATATCCGACACGCCCAGAATGCCGTAGCGGAAGGCGTTGACCATGTGCAGCACCGGGTTGGCGAGCGACACGGTTTGCCAGAACGGTGGCAGCAGCGTAATCGAGTAGAACACCCCGCCCAGGTACGTCAGCGGCGTCAGCACAAACGTCGGGATGATCGAAATATCATCGAAGTTGCGCGCAAACACCGCGTTGATGAAGCCGAGCAGCGAGAAGATCGTCGCCGTCAGCACCACCACGAGGATGGTCACGCCGAGGTGATGCACCTGCAAATGGGTGAAGAACAGCGACAGAATGGTCACGATCACGCCAACCATCAGACCACGCAACACACCGCCGATGGTGAAGCCGATCAGAATCGTGTGCGGCGACACCGGCGACACCATCAACTCTTCGATGGAGCGCTGGAACTTGCTGCCGAAGAAACTCGAAACCACGTTGCCGTAGGAGTTGGTGATCACCGACATCATGATCAGCCCCGGCACGATGTACTCCATGTAAGTGAAGCCACCCATGTCGCCGATCTGCCGACCGATCAGGTTACCGAAGATCACAAAGTACAGAACCATGGTGATCGCCGGCGGCAGCAGCGTCTGCGGCCAGATCCGCGTGAAGCGTTTGACCTCACGGTAAACGATGGTCTGCAGGGCGACGAGGTTGGGACGGAATTCGGAACTCATACCGCCACCTTCGACAGATTTTTCTCCACCAGGGACACGAACAGCTCCTCGAGGCGATTGGTTTTGTTACGCAGGCTCAGCACTTCAATGTTCTGCTGCGCCAACTGGGTGAACAACGCCGTGATGCCCATGGATTTGTCGACCTGGACTTCCAGGGTGTGGCTGTCGATCAACCGGGCCGGGTAGCCGAGCAATTGCGGTGCGGCGTTCAAGTCGTTTTTCAGGTCCAGCAGGAAGGTTTCCACGTGCAACTGCCCCAGCAATTGTTTCATGCTGGTGTTCTCGACGATGGTGCCGTGGTCAATGATGCCGATGTTGCGGCACAACTGCTCAGCCTCTTCCAGATAGTGCGTGGTGAGGATGATGGTGATGCCTTTCTGGTTCAGTTCAGTGAGGAACGTCCACATCGAACGGCGCAGCTCGATGTCGACGCCCGCAGTCGGTTCGTCGAGGATCAGCAAACGCGGTTCGTGCACCAGCGCACGGGCGATCATCAAGCGCCGCTTCATGCCGCCGGACAACGAACGCGACGGCACATCGCGCTTGTCCCACAGGCCGAGCTGGGTCAGGTACTGCTCGGCGCGTTCCTTGGCGATCTTCGCCGGAATGCCGTAGTAACCGGCCTGGGTCACGACGATGTCGAAAGTCTTTTCGAACTGGTTGAAGTTGAATTCCTGGGGCACCACGCCGATCGAGCGCTTGAGCGCTGCCGGGTTTTTGTCCAGGTCATGGCCGAAGATATTCACCGTGCCGCTGGTCTTGTTCACCAGGGTCGAGAGAATGCCGATGGTCGTGGATTTGCCGGCACCGTTAGGGCCGAGCAAGGCGAAAAAGTCACCTTCGGCGACGTCCAGATCGATACCACTCAAGGCCTGGAACCCGTTGCCGTAGGTTTTGGTTAGCTGCCGGATGGACAGAGCGGAACTCATATCGGATTTACGCACCAAGAAGGGAAGAAAGGGATACATAAGGGCGGGCGGCGAGGGAAACAACCGCAGCACCCGAGCGCAATGGTGCTTGCCGCCGCCGCACAAGTACAGTCAAGTGTGTCGATAGTAAGTATTAAGTCAACGCGGTCATGACCGCTTTCCGGTAAGCCGGACGCTGCTTCAAGCGCTCGTACCAGGCTTGCAGATGCGCTTGTGGCGAGCGTTCGATGGGCATCTCGAACCAGGCATAAATGAAACTGCCCAGCGGAATATCGCCCATGCCGATTTCTTGTCCGGAGAGATAAGGCTGACTGGCCAGGGCATGGTCGGCCATGCTCAACAGCTCATTGCATTCCTTGATCGCGGCATTGATCGCGGCCCAGTCCTGCTTGTCCGCCGGGGTGCGCAATACGCCCCAGAACACAGTGCGGAACGGACCGGCAAAACTTGAAGTGGTCCAGTCCATCCATTTGTCAGCGATGGCGCGCGCTTGCGGATCCGCCGGATACCAGTGGCTGCCGGGCGCATGTCTGGCCAGCAGATAGCGAACGATGGCGTTGGACTCCCACAGCACAAAACCGTCGTCTTCGATCACCGGTACCCGGCCGTTCGGGTTCATCGCCCGATACTCAGGTGTGTCGACCACGCCGAATGCGCCGCCGGCATCGATCGCCTCGTAGGCCAGGCCGAGCTCTTCAGCCGCCCACAATGGCTTCCTCACATTCGATGAGTTTTTCCGTCCCCAGATCTTCAGCATGACCGCCTCCTTTCAAATGAGTGGGCAGGCAGCATACGCCGGATCAGGTACGGCTCAAATCACTCTGCATATCGCCCAACAATTGCGGCTGCTGATCAGTGAACAGGTGCGGATAGCACTTTTGCAGATGCTCGAAGAAGAACATTTCCGGCACATCGGCGAATTGACCGTGGTCGACCAGATACTCCATCAACTGCGCGCCGTCACGATTGAACGGATGGAACACGCTGTCATTGACCCCGTCGAACTCCAGCGGCGCGACGTTGAACAATTCGCAAAGCTTCTGATTGAACGCCGGCGTGGCCTTGACCCAGCGATCATTCAAAAAGAACTCGGTGTAGCCGTGCATGGCGAACATGTCGCTTTTCAATAATTCGAGCAGACGCGGGGTCGACAGATGATTTTTCACGTCGGCCAGGCCAATCCGCGCCGCGATCCCGCAATGCCGTGCACAACCGGCGAGCAGCGTGGCTTTCGGCACGCAATAACTCTCCCCCGTCGCCAACGCATAGCTGCCACGCAAGGTCTGTGGATCGCGGCTGAAGGTGTAGGGGTTGTAACGCACCGCTTCACGCACGGCGTAATAAAGACTGATCGCCTGCTTGAGCGGATCGCGGCTGGCACCCCGATGTTGTTCGGCGAACTCCACCACCGCCGGGTGGTCACTATCGATGAAGCGGCCGGGGCTCAGATACTCGTGCATGACGACAATCTCCTGGGTGAACCCCGAGTCTAGCGACAGCGTCAGCACAGAGATAACGACGTTTCGGCCAAACTTGGACGCAAAGACGCGGGATCAGCGAACGATTTCCCACACGTGTTGCCCACCGAACCTACGAAAACCATCCGGGGTTTCCCACGATTTCAATCACCTTGGTCTGACCACCCGGTTTTACAGATGCCGTCTAAGCTCTGGAGGGTCGATTTGCCTTGGTTCACGGAGGACTGAATATGCTGTTGTTGTGGATACTGGTTTTGATCGTTGGCGTGGCGTATCTCGCCCACCGGCGTACTGCCCCGCTGCCCGCGTTGGGCATCGTGGCTGTCTACCTGCTGGCGATGGGTATTTTCAGTCACGCGCCGGGCTGGTTATTGCTGGTGTTCTGGGTGCTGCTGGCGGCGGTCGCTGCACCGCTGCTGCTGCCTGATCTGCGCCGCAAGCATTTCACTGCGCCGCTGTTCAACTGGTTCCAGAAAACCCTGCCACCCATGTCTCAGACCGAACGCGACGCGATCGACGCTGGTACCGTCTGGTGGGATGGCGAGCTGTTCAGCGGCCGCCCGGACTGGGACAAACTGCTGGCCTATCCCAAGGTGCAATTGAGCGAAGAAGAACAGGCGTTCATCGACGGCCCGACAGAGGAGCTTTGCGCGATGGTCACTGACTGGCAGATCGGCCAGTCGATGGACCTGCCGCCGGAAGCCTGGGCGCACATCAAGGAACACGGTTTCTTCGCCCTGATCATCCCGAAAGAATTTGGCGGCAAGGGCTTCTCGGCTTACGCCCACTCGCAAGTGGCGATGAAACTCGCCACCCGTAGCGGTGACCTCGCCTCCACCGTGATGGTGCCGAACTCCCTCGGCCCGGCCGAACTGCTGCTGCATTACGGCACCGACGAACAACGCAATCACTACCTGCCGCGCCTGGCCCGTGGCGATGACATTCCGTGCTTTGCCCTTACCGGCCCGCTCGCCGGTTCCGATGCCGGTGCGATGCCCGACACCGGGATCATCTGCAAAGGCCAATGGGAAGGTCAGGAAGTCATCGGCCTGCGCCTGAACTGGGAAAAACGCTACATCACCCTCGGCCCGGTCGCGACTCTCCTCGGCCTGGCTTTCAAGGCCTACGACCCTGAGCATCTGCTGGGTGACAAGGAAGACCTTGGCATCAGCCTCGCTTTGATTCCGACCGATACCCCCGGCGTGGAAATCGGTCGTCGTCACCTGCCACTCGGCGCTGCATTCATGAACGGCCCGAACTCGGGCAAAGATGTATTTATCCCGCTGGACTTTCTCATCGGCGGTCAGGAGATGCTCGGCAAGGGCTGGATGATGCTGATGAACTGCCTGTCGGTCGGCCGTTCGATCTCGTTGCCGGCAGTCGGCACTGGCGCGGCCAAGTTCACCAGCCTGGTGACCGGTCAGTACGCGCAGATTCGTGAACAGTTCAACGTACCGCTGTCGGCCTTCGAAGGTATTCAGGAAGCCATGGCGCGCATCGGCGGCAACGCGTGGATGATGGACGCGGCGCGGATGCTCACCGCCAACGCAGTGGATCTGGGCGAGAAACCATCGGTGCTCTCGGCGATTCTCAAGTATCACCTCACCGAACGCGGACGCGAATGCATCAGCCACGCGATGGATGTGCACGGTGGCAAGGCGATCATCATGGGCCCGAACAACTACCTCGGGCGCAGTTGGAACGGCGCGCCGATCTTCATCACCGTGGAAGGTGCGAACATCCTCTCGCGCAACCTGATGATCTTCGGTCAGGGTGCGATTCGTTGCCATCCATTCGTGCTGAAGGAAATGGCCCTCGCCGGGCGTGAGGACAAGGATCAGGCGCTGAAAGAGTTCGATGGCCTGTTGCTCAAACACATCGGTTTTGCCGTGAGCAATGCGGCCAGCACGCTGGTGTTGAACCTCGGTTTCGGCCACTTCGAACATGCGCCGGGCGACAAGATCAGCCAAGGCTACTTCCGCGCACTCAACCGCCAGGCCGCGGCGTTTGCCATGCTTGCCGACTTCAGCATGATGCTGCTGGGCGGCGAACTGAAACGTCGCGAGCGTCTGTCGGCGCGTCTGGGTGACGTGTTGAGCAACCTGTATCTGGCCTCCGCCGCGCTCAAGCGTTATCACGATCTGGACTCGCCGGCGTACATGGAGCCGCTGTTCCGTTGGGCGATGGAAGAAAGCCTCGACCAATCGGAACGGGCGCTGGATGAATTGCTGCGCAACTTCCCGAACAAGGTATTCGGCTGCCTGCTGCGAGCCATCGTGTTCCCGTTCGGTCGTCGTCACAAAGGTCCGTCGGACAAACTCGGTGCCGAAGTGGCAGGCATCATTGGTCGCGCCAAGGGTGATCCAGCCCTGGAAGAGTTGCTTGCCGGTTGCTATCGCCCGCAATCGGCGGACGATGCGGTCGGCGCATTGCAACACGCCAGCGATCTGCTGAATGCCGCGCAGCCGTTGCACAAAAAACTGCACACGTCGCTGAAAAGCGGTCAGGTCAAACCGGTCGCGGGCGAACACGCCATTGATGCGGCGCTGGAGGCCGGGGTGTTGCAACCGGGAGAAGCGCAGTGCCTGCGCGATGCCGAAGCCGCACGACGCCGGGTGATCGACGTCGACGACTTTGACAAAGAGGAACTGAAACTGGCAGAGGGCAAAGTCCGCTGATCCTGACAACCATGTCCAAGAGGGCGCAGGGGCTTTATACTCCCGCGCCCGTTTTGCTCTTGAGGACTTATCTCGTGTCCAACGTCGTTGCCGATCATCTTGTTTTGCTCGACCACCTGCGCAGTATCCTGGTCGCCGTAGGTGAGGCCGAACAGGTTCCCGAAGAAAGCCATGCCTTGTTCCTGGAGCGCTTCGACGAACTGCTGGCATCGCTGCCGATCGATCCGATCGAAAGCCAGTACCTGGGCCAGGACATCCTGACTCAAGTGATCACCCGTTATCCGCAAATCGCCCACCTGATCCCTCGGGATCTGCTGTGGTTCTTCGCCGGTGACTGTCTGCACTACCTGTCCGATGAAGAAATCGACCTGTATCAGGCACTGGAAGAACGTCGCTACGAAGCTGAACAGAACGATGAACCGTTCGACTGGAATCAGGAAAAACAGCTGCTGGCGATGTCCGCTCAGGACAGCAAGCACTGATTTAACAGTGGGTTGAAGATCAAAAGATCGCAGCCTTCGGCAGCTCCTACAGTGGACTCACGCAATCCCCTGTAGGAGCTGCCGAAGGCTGCGATCTTTTGCTTTGCGCTACAACAACCCTTCGCTTTCGGGCAATTCATACGCCATCGCGGCGTTGCTCTCCCCCACCGATTTGCCCGGTTTGCTCAAGGTTGGCTCTTTTTCCAGACACTCCACCAGATAGTCGATAAACACCCGCAACTTGGGTGGCAGATAGCGTGTCGGCGAGTGCAGCAACCACAGTCCGCCATGATAGGAAGCGAGGAACGTCCAGTCCGGCAACACCTGCACCACCAACTTTTGCTCAAGCGCGTAACGGGCGGTGAAATACGGCAGGCTGCCGATGCCGATGTGCTGCAACACCGCGCCCAGCCGCACGCCGGTGTGATTGGCGGCATAACGACCGCGGACACCCACTGTTACTACCTTACTGCCCTTCTTGAATTTCCAGCGCGCATCGCTCGGGGTTTCCCCCAAATAAATACAACTGTGATTGAGCAGATCATGCGGGTGAGTCGGTGTGCCGTGCTCGGCCAGGTATTGCGGCGTGGCACAGAGCAAGTGGTCGATGGTCAGCAACTGCCGGCCGACCAGCCCGGCCGGTGGTCGATCGGTGATGCGAATGGCCAGGTCGACATGGTCGTCGATCAGATCGACCTGACGGTCTTCCAGCAACAACTCCACATCAACCTTGGGGTAACGCCTTAGAAATTCGGGCATGTGCGGATGAATCACGAAGCGCCCTACCGCTTTCGGCACGCTGACGCGCACCAGTCCTTCCGCTTCATGGGTGAACTGACCGCTGATTTCCATCACCGACTTGGCCGCGCTGACCATCTCCTGGCAGCGTTTGAACACCTCTTCGCCGCCGTCACTCAAGCGCAGCTTGCGGGTAGTGCGCTGCAGCAGTCGCGTGGCCAGGGCCTTCTCCAGCCGAGAAATACTGCGACTCACCGCCGATGGCGATGAACCCAGTTGCCTAGCCGCTTCAGAGAAGCTGCCGGTCTCCACGACCTTGACGAAAATCGCCATTTCACCGAGCAGCGGTAGCGGCAGATTGATGCTCACAGCGCACAAGTCCTTTGATGTTTGAACGGATTATCACGTTATTGCACGATTCATATAATAAAAAAAGAAACTTTAATAAGGGCATGGAATATGACGCTTCGCCTCTTTTTCCATAGTGATGACCTCAAGGCCAATGTGGAAGTCCTCGACTGCACGCCCCAGGAGAACGAATTCGCCGTGGTCATGCGCGCCACACTGTTTCACCCGCAAGGCGGTGGCCAGCCTTGTGATACCGGCTGGATCGGCGAAAGCCAGGTATTGCGTGTAGTGCAGGAGCCGGAGCGGATCATTCATTTTGTTGACCGGCCGGTGGAGCTGGGCATGACCTGCATCCGCATCGACGAGCAGCGCCGTCGCTTCAACACGCGCATGCATTCAGCCGGCCACCTGATCGGGCATTTCGTTCAGGCCATGGGTTGGATGCCGATTAAGGCACATCACTGGCCAGATGAAGGTCGCGTGCAATTCAAGCCCGGCGATGCCGCGCAGGAAGTCGACGCCGAGGCTGTTCAACACGGCATCGAGCAGTGGATCGAGCACGACCTGCCCCGCCTTACCTCGCTCCGCGAAGGTGCGCGAGAAATCGGTTTTGGTGACCTGCCCGCCTATGGCTGCGGCGGCACCCATGTACGTAGCCTGAAGGAACTGGGCACAGTCACGATCGCGGCCCTTTCGCAGAAGAAAGGCACGCTATCCGTCCACTACAACGTGGATTGAGCATTTCGGACGCTGCCTCACGCAGCGTCCAACGCTGGGGAACCGCATTCGCAGGTTCCGTTGACTATCGATAGATGGACCTAAAAAAATGATGCTAGACGTCGAGCGTCTCGATGAGACGTGCATAAAAAAACTGGCCAACGAAGAAGTCCTCGCCATCCGCCTCAAAGGCTTTTTGCCTGAGCCGCTGGCCATTCAGATTGGCGACAAGATTCTCGCTCCGGGCTTCGAGGGTTACATCAACGCGCCAAGTATCGGCCGCATCGGCATGGCTTTTTATGAGGCGGAAAACCAGCCGCTGCTGATCGAAGACTACTTCGAACGCGCCACCAGCAATATCGCGGAACTGCGCAATCGCTGCGCGCCTTACTCTTCACCGATCGACACCTTGCGCTGCATGCTCGACGAATCCTGGCCGGCCGGCGCACATCTGGAAAATCTCTACGGTCGAAAAATGTATGTCGGTCTTTCGCGAGTGGTGAAGCCAGGCGTGTGCTTCCTCGCCCATCACGACATCTTCGCCAAGGACGCCCCGGACAGTTTCCAGGCCCGCAGCCTGGAAGCGCAGTTCGCCTGCAACGTCTATCTGAACATGCCGACCGAGGGCGGTGCATTGCAGATGTGGGACGACGACATCACCCCGGATCAATTCGACGAGATGCGCGGTGACAGTTACGGCATCGAACCGGCCCTGCTCGGCCCACCCGCGCTGGAAGTCCGACCGCAACCCGGCGATTTCATCATGTTCAATTCGCGACGCATGCACTCGGTGACCCCGGGCGTGGCCGATCCGCGCTTGAGCCTTTCCTTTTTTGTCGGCTATCGCGGCAATGCTTCACCCCTGACCTACTGGAGCTGAGATGTATTCGAATTATCTGGGCGAGTTTCTGGCGCTGGCTACCATTCACTTTCTGGCCGTGGTTGCTCCCGGCCCGGACTTTGCGGTCACTATTCGCCAAAGCGTACGGTTCGGCCGGTTGGTAGGAATCTGCACGGCGCTGGGTATTGGCGCGGGGATTTCCGTGCACGTGCTGTACACGCTGCTTGGTGTGGGCGCGCTGATGCACACCACGCCGTGGTTGCTGACCGTTGCCAAAGTGATTGGCGGTGCCTACATCCTCTATCTGGGTGTCAGCCTGCTGCGCAGCAAACCCAAATCGGCCATTGAAGGTGAGAAAGCTGCGGACGAGCCTGTGGCCGAACAAACTCTGTTCAAAGCGTTCAGCACCGGTTTTCTGACCAATGCGACCAACCCCAAGGCCACGCTGTTTTTCCTGGCGATTTTCACCACGATCATCAGCGCCAGCACGCCCCTGCAGATCCAGGCCTTTTACGGGCTATGGATGTGCTTTGTGAATGCGCTGTGGTTTGTTGTGGTCGCGCTGTTTTTCTCGAGCAGTCGGGTTCGCTTGCTGTTCATGCGCATGGGCCATTGGTTTGAGCGCACCATGGGCGTTGTGCTGATTCTGTTTGCTGGCCGACTGATGCTGTCCTGGTAAGCAGACACAAAACACAAAAGGCCCGCCGAATCGCTTCGACGGGCCTTTTTCTTTATGACTGATGAAACAACCACAAATCACGCACATACAAAAACGCCGCTCTATTGAGCGGCGTTTTTGTGAAATTGGAGCGGGAAACGAGACTCGAACTCGCGACCCCGACCTTGGCAAGGTCGTGCTCTACCAACTGAGCTATTCCCGCAATGGCGTCCCCTAGGGGACTCGAACCCCTGTTACCGCCGTGAAAGGGCGGTGTCCTAGGCCACTAGACGAAGGGGACACAGGCTACAACTTTCACTCAATAAAAACGCCGCTCACTGAGCGGCGTTTTTAGAATTTGGAGCGGGAAACGAGACTCGAACTCGCGACCCCGACCTTGGCAAGGTCGTGCTCTACCAACTGAGCTATTCCCGCAAATGGCGTCCCCTAGGGGACTCGAACCCCTGTTACCGCCGTGAAAGGGCGGTGTCCTAGGCCACTAGACGAAGGGGACACGCTACCCGGAACACATGGTGTGTGTTTCGGTGTCCAGATCCGCATCCGAAGAATTGGTTCTGGTTTCACTCAGCACCGCCCGAAAGCACTGCTGTTTAAAATTGGAGCGGGAAACGAGACTCGAACTCGCGACCCCGACCTTGGCAAGGTCGTGCTCTACCAACTGAGCTATTCCCGCATTGGCGTCCCCTAGGGGACTCGAACCCCTGTTACCGCCGTGAAAGGGCGGTGTCCTAGGCCACTAGACGAAGGGGACACACTACAACATTCACTCCCTGCCGCGCTTCGCTGTGTGCTTTACGCTGCAAGTGGCGCGCATTCTATGGATGGATTGAGGGGTCGTCAACCCCTTGATATAAATTTATTTAAATCAATGACTTCGACCTGCTTTACGGCGGCAACCGGGCTTTTCCGTCGCCCGACGATTGACGCCTATATTCCGCCACTCGCCAAGACGCTATAGTCCACCCACAGTGATGGCAATCTGCACATGCAGCGCCAGCATTCATATAAGCAGCGTGCGGCCGATACAGATTGAACCTGCCGATCCAACTCGTCGAGCGGCGCTAGGCGGCTAAATGCCCAGCCACTACACTCGCATGCGAACCCTATAAAGAGGTCTTACCGGTGACACCACTCATGATCACCCTGCTAGTCGTAGCCGGGATCGCAATTCTGATCGCCATTGGCTACATGAACCATGTGGTGGAAAACAACAAACTGGAGAAGGCCCGCACCAAGGTCGAACTCAATGACCGCCTGCGCCGTTGTGGCGAACTGACCGAAACCTTTCCCGGCCAGTTCATGACCCCGGCACTCAAGCTGCTGCTGACCCGTCTGGAATTGAACGTCTGCCAGCGCCTGCTGAACCTGGAAAAAACCAGCGCCACTACCAAGGCACGCATCACCGAACTGAGCGCCCTGGTCGCCCAAGGCGAATCGATCCCGGTCAACAACCCACCGGCTCCGATCCTGACCGAAGCCAAGGCCAAAGACGTGCGCTTCCTGCTCGAAGCCCTCCACGGCCAGATCACCCGCGCCGCCCACGACGGTTTCCTGCCGCCGAACGAAGCCAAACACTGGATCCGCGAAGTCCGCCACATTCTGGTACTGCTGCACATCGAATTCTTCAACAACCTCGGCCAACAGTCCCTGCAACAAAACCAGCCCGGCCAGGCCCGCCTCGCCTTCGAACGCGGCGTGCAATACCTGCGCAAACAGCAGGACCCGCAGATGTACGCCGAACAACTGCAATACCTGGAAAAACTGCTGGCCCGCGCCAACGCCCAGGTAATGGACAAGATCGCACCGGTTGAAGGTGAAGAGAACCAACTGACCGCCGGCCTCAAAGATGTAGAGGCAGATGCGGACTGGAAGAAGAAAGTGATTTACGACTGATTGCAGAGATTGAAAGAGAAGCCACCGAGAGGTGGCTTTTTTGTGGCTCGCGGGAGGGAACTGGAAACCCGGTGGATGCAAGACCGGTATCGCGAAAAATGGGACTGAGTACATCCGAGAGAGGATTGGTCGGCTGTCAGGCCGCCTTCGCGAGCAAGCTCGCTCCCACAGAAAAGCAAAAACAAAAGCAAAAACCACAACCACAACCACCTCGCCCCGCTTCGCTTCTCACCACTCAACAGGATGAGCGTTAGCTCGGCTGCAGCTCTTGATCTTGATCTGAAAGCCCGTCGGCAGGCTGAGTGGAGGGGTTGATCCGGGGGTGGGAGCGCAGCGACCGTTCGACGAAGTCGAACACATCGAGAGGAGGTGCAGCGAAGCAAACCGGAGACGATGCCCCCGGATCAATCCCGGAGCGAAGGAACCCCGAGCCCCAGCGAGCGGGCCGAACGTCAGGGCGCAGACCTTTTGGTTACTTTTGAGGCGTTCGGTGCCAAAAGTAACC